>FR882177.1 GCA_000434935.1 Bacteroides sp. CAG:709
GTGAATCGCCCGGTTTTACGCACGTCGCCACGCAGATATTCATTGGCCTTAAACTGAAAGCGGGAACAATGAGTCGGCCTCGTATTGGGTGATTCCGAGCAGTCGACGAATCTGTCCATTCGAGGCGTGATAGTCATAGTGGAGTTTATTCGCTGCATCGACGAGTTGCGATTTGGTCAGTTCTTGTACATTCGCAACCCCATAGGATGTTCGCAACAGTTTTGCCAGTTGTGCAAACAATTCCGAGTCTGTCAAGAACTCTCCGTCATCAAGTTCACATGCAAGTTCGCTATATGCTTCCACGTTTTTGGTCAACATGGAGAAATATTGGTGAGCGTCACGGAACATCGACATTCCCAACTGTATGGAACAATATGAAGAAGGCGCTATCATCCCGTCCGTGACTTGCATCCGTTCAATATTACCTGGTACTCGCCCGTGGAACAATTTCCGTAAGTCAATATCCTTCAAATCATTGATATTTTGAAATCCATATTGCTGCGTATTGAAATAATAGGCACCTGTTCCCCATGGATATGAATAAGGTGTATGATCCGGATTTGCGACATAGCCATTTCTGTTGACATAGACGATAGTGTTTCTCAATGTCTTCAAATCATTGATTGCCTTGAGTCGCAACTGGAAACAATCAAATGGTTTCATATAGTGATTTTGACTGAGATAGCGTACAAGTCGTCGCCTGAAAGCCATGAAAAACTCTTTTATCTTCTCTTCTTCCCCGGCCAGGACAATATGAATATGGTTGTTCATTATCTCAAATGCGACAATGACAAGTTCCTGGAACTCAGTGCTGCATCTGGCCATAAGATTCATTGAATAACGGAAATCACTGTCATCCTGGAAAATGACGGGTGTTTCTTTCCCTGGAGTGTAGAGATGCCACCAATTATCGCAGTTATACGAAAACGTGGCTTCGCATTTTGCCTCAGCATCGCGAAAAGAATGTTTTTTCATAATGTTTGTTTTGTGACACGAAGATTATCCGGAATCTCACGCGTCGATTAATACTATATTGGTACGCCAATTTAGCAAATGTTTCCGATAAAACTATTGATGGCAGCTTATTTTATTCAATTTTCTGTGAATTTGTAAACTCCCGTGCGTGATAAAACGTTTTCCACGCA
>FR882178.1:0-4719 GCA_000434935.1 Bacteroides sp. CAG:709
CTAAACACAGGGTTTTCCCCCTGACCCGTTTTTCTGTCGGTCGACCTGATATGAGCCATTTCCCCTGTCAGGTCCAAACCATTTCCCAAGCCGAAAGGTGTCTCTTCAAGACCTCCCCTACAGGCAAATTCCCACTGGGCTTCAGTCGGAAGCGCTCCACCCACACAATCTGCGAAAGCTTTCGCGCCATACCAGCTGACATTGACGACAGGGCAATCACAATACCCGTCTGCGGGCTTCCATTCAGCAAGTTCCGCATCCCAGATGAGGCCGAACTTCGCATACTGCCTCACAAGTACTTTCGATTTGTTTTCCGCATCTTTCCATCCGTTCCAGATACCGTCGCTTCCGATTTTATTTTCATTCAGGAAAGACGCATACTCTGCATTGGTCACTTCATACTTGCCCATGTAGTAACTGCGGGCCAGATGCACATTATGCTGATTCTCGACATTCGTATTATTCCTTCCTTCTTCAGTTTTCGGGCTGCCCATCTTAAAATACCACAGCCCATCAACCGGATACTTAAAAGTACCCTTCTGGTCGACAACCATATGGATGACATCAGGATGCTTGTAATCCACTGGCAATGAGCGGTTGAACACTTTCACGTCCGCAGCATTCAAAGCGCAATCCTCGACAGGGCCGCCCAACTTGAATTCCTTGCCGTCCGTAACATAACTGAACAACGTCGAACCGCCTTTCAGTGTCTGGACCGGAATGACGGCACGATAGACATAATTCTTGCCCTCATCTCCCGGCTTCTCCACTAGACACATCCTGACATTACCGACAGAACCTTTGGTTTCCTCTGTCGTGGCGGAAGCATCACTGTCCTCAAGCAAATTGATTCCAGCAGAAATCCCGACGCCGCAGAGGCTGACTTCCAGTTTCTTGTCAATGTTCCAATACTTGCTTTCAGGCACCTCCACCTGAATCATCGCGCATTCATGCCTGAATTCAAGTTTCACCTCTTTCCCGATTTTGACACCATCCTCACTCCTGGCCACCAGAAAACCAGAAAGCCGGTATTCATTCTCACCGCTTTGGTCTTCCTTGACATTGAACGAAATGGCAGCCGGGTCAGCAATGTTCTCATCATACGGATAATACGCGTAGAATTTCAACGAGTCCTTTTCCCAGCACAACTTGTCTCCAGCCCAACCGGAACCATCAAAAGTAAGTTTTTTATTTCCAAAAACCAAATCTTTTGATTCCGCATCATAAGCATATATGCCTACGGCATCGCCCTCAGCCCAATCACATTCGAGTTTAAAAATGATTTCAGGTTTACTTTCCTCCTCAGGCTTCTGCTCCTCAGGCTTCGGTTCCTCCGTCCCCGGTTCTTCCTGAGACGGACTATCGTTGCCATTATCCTTTACGCATGACACCAACATTAAAGTCAATGCCAATGTAGCAAAAAAGTGCCAAAATATTCCTTTCATAGCTCATTGTTAAATTTTGACGAAAATAAGTTTTGGGCACTTGATTACCACTATTTTTAATAAAACATAGTCGCAGGACACACAATATTTGAAAAAAATCTATCTTTGTATGCTTAAGTAAGCATGAAAAAATAAGTTGGTAAAGATTTGTGAAGGATTTTCGAGGATAGATTTCTTTTCGAAGAAGGAGTGTACTGGACGTACACGACTGATGAGAAAAGGAATATAGACCGAAAAGACGAGCAAAGATTACCAAGTTATTTTTTAAGGATTACTAACAAAACGAAAACTGAAATGGAAAGAATATATTGCGACTTGATGCTGTTGGCCTCCGGAGTAATCGCTGCACTTGCCGTGGCCATCATTTGCGTCAAGATCCCTTCAAGGCCGGAATTCGGCAAGCTGAAAACTGCAAGGGCTACATTGGCCGCGTCATTCATAACGCTTTCCATATTGAATTTCATTTGCTACTTCATCGGATATGACGAGACACTTGACCGCTTGAACACACTCATTGTCGCTGCATTCCAGGCACTTTTATTGACAGGAACATTGCTCGTTTTCATCCGTCCTGACGTGGTTACCGGCAAATGGGTAGGATTGCAGACCGCGGTCATCTGCATACTCTCGGCCCTGCTCTACTGCATAATGTTCATATTTCCGGACATTTATCCGATATTCTTCCATGCCGGAGCAGCACTTCTGGTCCTTCAGCTCATACTCCACAGCATCAGATTCTTCAAATCGCAGAACATGACCCTCAATGATTTGACCAATTACTATGCTGACGATTTTTCGCCGAGATTGGGCGGGATAAGGGCCGGATTCATACTTATGCTCATCATAGGGGCAATGTCTCTCTGCACATTGGTCACCGGCCCGTGGTTCTACGCCATTTTCGTCCCTGCATATCTGATATGCTATACCATCGTGGCGATTTGCATGATCCGCTATGTGAACAACACATCATTCATTCTCCAGGCAATCGGGAAACCAGAAGAAGAGACTCCAAGCACGGAGCCTGCTCACAAAGCGCAGGCAAACATACCTGAGCATCAGTTGATTGAATTGAGAAACAATATCGCATCGTGGGTCGCCGCCGGAGAATACAGACATCGCGACGTGCCATACAAGGAAATTCTCGAAACACTCAACACAGATGCAGCAACCATGCGAGTTTTCATGAAAAGTGAGAACGGCATGGATTTCCGCTCATGGAGGAACAAGTTACGTCTCCAGGAGGCATGCCAAATGCTGGCCGGCCACCCTGAAATGAATGCGGAACAGATCAGTGAATACATCGGTTACAGCGACAGCAGCAACTTCCACACGGATTTCCGCAAATTTACAGGAATGTCCGCCAGCGAGTGGCGCAGAACCCGGACGAAGACAGGTCAATGAAATTGATTGAATTTATAGTTGTCAGCACGTTCCATTTCAAGCAATTTAATCTTCCTGTCGATTCCGCCGGCATAACCGGTCATACTGCCGTCAGCGCCAATGACTCTATGGCATGGTATGATGAGCGAAATGGGATTATGACCGACAGCGTGGCCCACGGCTTGGGCGGACATCCTCCGCACTCCTTTCATTTCGGCAATGCGGTCAGCAATTTCACCGTAAGTCATTGTCTTACCGAAAGGAATAGTAAGCAATATTTCCCAGACAACCCTCCGGAATGGCGTCGAATCCAATTTCAATGCCGGGATAAAACCAGGGTCATGTCCGCTGAAGTAAATGTCAAGCCATTGACGGGCCTGCGCAAAGACCGGAAGATCTTTCTCTTCAATCTCATTATCAATGTTGCCCGCAAAATACTTCTGTCCATCAAACCACAGTCCAGTCAAGGCGTCACCATCACTCGCTAGAGTAATTACACCTACATAAGAATTATATTGTTGAATGTAAATCATATTTCAGCACGACATTATCGTTCAATGCTTGATCTCAAAATATGCCAACAACTCCGCATATTCATCCTGCGCGGTCAGGCAGGTATCTCTCAAATAGCCAGGGATATCCGGCCAATTCTGAAGACCTCTATAGTAAAAATACTTCAAGTCGTCCGTTATGATGAACGGCACTATCCCGTTGGCCAGGCATTCCTTGAACATGATAAGACGTCCCGTCCTTCCATTCCCATCCTGAAACGGATGAATCGACTCGAACTGCTTGTGAAAGTCAATGATATCGTCCAATGTCTTTTTCTTCTTGGAGTTATATGACTTGAGCAATACGCTCAACATGGAATGCACCTTCTCAGGGGGACAAGTCTGATTTCCACCTACCTCATTGGGAAGCTTCTTATAATCACCCACATTAAACCAGGATTTCCGGCTGTCAGAAGTTCCGGTTTTCAAGATACGGTGTATTTCCTTGATCATCCCTTCCGTAAGCTTATCCAGCGCATGATCTATTATGTAATCAATACAACGGAAATGATTCACCGTCTCCACGATGTCATCAACATTGACAGATTCATCGGAAATGCCGACGGTGTTCGTCTCATAGATGTATCTGGTCTGCTCATGAGACAAGCGACTTCCCTCGATATGATTGGAATTATATGTAAGATCAATCTGCGTACGATGGTAAATACCGCCTTTCAGACGGCTCGACTTTTCCTCCCTGAGTCTAGACAAAAGCGGAAACTCTTTTCGGGCCTTGGCATTCTTCCTGCCCGGCAAAGAAGCATCCTCCGGAACATTCCATGTCTTTCCTGTCAGAAAAGCCCCCTCCATCTTTCCTGAAGCACACCAATTTCTGACCGTTCTTTCGGAAACGCCATTCTTTCCAGCAAACTCCGCTATAGAAATATAATCCATATTATCGGCAAATATTATTGTTCAATGTCCATACAAATTTAGCGAATCTTGCCGATATCGGCAAGATTCGCAACAATAATTCATTTACGCCGCTAATTTCAGTTTTTCACCCAGGTAAGACGTTCCCAGATGCAGCGCGGGACAAGACGCCAGAAGAATACGAGGATACGGAATTTCCAGTCGAATGTGCAGATGCGTCTTTTCCGGCGGATGGCTTTCATCACCTCGTCTGCCGCCTTTTGCAATGTCAGCAGCATCGGATATTTCTTGTCGGGATTGAGGATGTCGGTCGCCACGAAACCCGGGCGGATATCCGTAAACACGACCGGTATCTTCTCCATTCTGACCAATTGCGCCAATGCGGAAACATATGTCTGCTGCATTCTTTTGGTAGCGGAATATGCTGGAGCCGTGCCTAAGCCGGCTGTTCCGGCGATTGATGTAACAAC
>FR882178.1:4724-19654 GCA_000434935.1 Bacteroides sp. CAG:709
GTTCCGGCGATTGATGTAACAACCGCTATATGCGCCTCTTTTCCATCCGGGTACGCATCAGGATGTTTTCTGACATAGTCGACAAAATGTGCCAGAATACGCACCAAGCCTTCACAATTGGTCCGCACGGTACGGATTTCCTTATCAATATCCAGTTCCCTGTTCTGATACCCCACACCGGAGACATACAATAACAGGTCCGGAGCACCCATTTCTACGATCAGAGCATCCAGCCCGGCCGTCGCATCTTCCTGAGTAACATCCATTTGCTTAATATGGACTCTCTCACCATACTCCTCCCGAAAAGCCTCAAGGGCCTCAATCCTCCTGCCGGAAACGCCCACTTCCCAGCCTTCCTCCACCAGACGTACCGCGGTCTCCCGCCCGATTCCGGAAGTAGCACCAATGACAATCGCTTTCTTCATGACCAAATTCAAAAATTATCTATTAAAACAACGTCGAAATAACCAGCCAGAGTGACACGGCAATCCAGCCACCAGCCCGACAATCATCAGAATCACACACATCATAACGTAAAGTTAGAGGAAATATTCCGACTTTGCATTTTTTTAAGCTGAACTTCGGAAATACTAGCACAGATTTTGAAAAACACGACTGCGCAACATTAAACACTTAAGATTATGAAAACCTATTCAGAAAGAGAGAAAGGGTGTGAGGATGCATTTCAATCAGGAGGGCCATATTGGCATGCATACACATCGGGGAAAGACACCCCGCTACTATTTGTCAATGACTCAGATTTCAAATTCGCAATGAATGCTGTCGCACAGGCGGCATCCATGTACCCGAAAATCACGATTCTCGCATTTGAGATTATGGGAAACCATTTTCATTTCGTCATAGCAGCCGAACAAGATGACATTGATATTTTTTGGAGATATCTCAGCAAAAAGCTAAGCAGGAGATACCGGAACCTGAAATTGACATCTTTATCTATCAAACGAATAGACAATTTAAATTCACTTCGAAACAATATTGTCTATACGAATAGAAATGGATATGTAGCTGACAGCTCATATACTCCATTCAGCTATCCATGGGGCACTGGAAGATATTACTTCCTGGACTTTCCGACTGGAACTTCTTTAAGCCAAATCACGATTGACAACAGAAGACTCCTATTCAAGTGCCGAACTCCGGAATTGCCATTGGAATGGATTACCATCAATGATTTTGTAGCACCCTATTCATATTGCGCCATAAGTCTGGGAATGTCCATGTTCAGGGACGCACACCATTATTTCAATATGGTCAGCAAAAATGTCGAATCCTACTCAGGAATAGCTATTGAGTTGGACGACGGTGAATTTCTTACTGACAACGAACTATTTTCACAACTCTGCAAACTGCTTAGAACCACGTACGGAGTGACATCTCCAAAAGAATTGACAAAACAGCAAAAATATGATATCGCCAAGAAACTACATTTTGATTTCCGTTCATCTAACGGACAAATACGCAGGGTCCTAGGCATCACGCAATATGAGATAGATACACTATTCCCTCTTAACAAGCACTAGTTAGCTAAAAACTTGTCCGGAAAACCACGCCTTTTTCCGGACAAGTTGGACAAAATCGCATTCCGTCCGGATTAAAACGTTTATTTCCGGACATCTAGACAGCCCACAACACCGCAGATCCGAATATTCTCATTAACTTAGAGGAGACTTATATGAAATCATCAGTATGAAAAGAATTGCATTGATCACAGGAGCGAGCAGCGGAATCGGGGAAGCTTGCGCGCGGAAATTCGCAGAAGGCGGTTACGACTTGATACTCACGGCAAGACGTGCGGAAAAATTGGCGGAACTCAAGGCAGAACTGGAGGCTGACGGCACGAAAGTGAAGACATTGACATTCGATGTCCGGGATGCGGAAGCGGCGGAAACGGCTGTGGATTCGCTCGAACCGGAGTGGCGGAAAATCGATGTTCTGATTAACAATGCAGGACTCGCCCTTGGACTTGACAAGGAATATGAAGGCGACCCTGACGACTGGAACACCATGATTGACACCAATATAAAGGGACTTCTGACAATGACGCGCCTCATCGTGCCGGGCATGGTCGAACGCAATGAAGGCCACGTGATAAATATCGGAAGCGTTGCGGGCGATGCGGCATACGCGAAAGGAAACGTGTACTGCGCCACCAAGGCTGCCGTGAAAACCATCACCGACGGCCTGAGGATCGACCTCGCGGAAACGGCAGTGCGCGTCACCAACCTGAAACCGGGACTGGTCGAGACAAATTTCAGCAATGTCCGTTTCCACGGAGACAATCAGCGTGCTGACAATGTCTATAAAGGAATCACGCCTCTCACCGGAGCAGACATCGCCGATGTGGCATTCTATGCCGCCTCCGCACCGAAACATGTCCAGATAGCCGAGGTGCTCATCCTCGCCACCCATCAGGCAAGCGGAAGCGTGATTTACAGAAAACCATAACTCCCGGCAGATTGAAGATTGGCTGAAATAGCACGTCACCTTTTCCGTATTTGTCCTGTTATATATGTGAACATGTTCAAAAGGAACAAAGTATAATAACATAAACAAACATTTATCATGGAAGATATTTTAAGCATTCTTTGGTTCATCGGATGTTCTACAGTTTTACCGATTATCATCGTCTGGCTGGTCACCCGCAAACAGATCAACGAAACAAACAAGCGCACCGAAATCATGATGAGCGCCCTGGAGAAAAATCCGGACGTCAATGTAGCCGAGTGGCTGGACAAGCTGGCACCCGAAAAGAAAGGCAAGCTCCTGAAAGAGAAGCTCATGACCAAACTGACATGGGGCATAATCTGTCTGATTCTCGGTATCGGCACCATCGTCTACGGCGCATGTTCTTCATTCGCATCTTCAATGCCTACATTTCTAGGTGGCGGTGCATTGCTCGCAGTAGGTATCGCACTTCTGGTCAGCTTCTTCTTCGGCAAGAAGTTCCTCGCCAAAGAAATTGAGGCCGAGAGCAAGAAGAACCAGCAATAACGATGGACAGAGATCAGTTCATAGCACAAGTAAAAACCCAGCAGAATGCCCTCAGAAGCTTCCTGCTGGCCTTGTGCGGTGGCAATCTCGCTGATGCTGACGACATTGCGCAAGAATCCCTGGTCAAGGCCTACCTGGCAATCGACCGCTATACCGACAGCGGCAAGTTCAAGTCCTGGCTCTTCAAGATCGCCCACAACACGTTTCTCAACCATACGGCGGCGCTGAAACAATACGATTCCATCGAAGCCGCAGAAACCGTTGCGACCCAGGAATCCGCCGACCACAATTTCGCGCATCAGCAACTCTATCTCGCGCTCTCCACCCTACCCCCGAAAGAGCGCGCCGCCATCACGCTCTACTACCTCAGCGGCTACTCCATCAAGGAAATCGCGGCCATAACCGAGGTCAATGCCGATGCCGTCAAAAAGCAATTATCCCGGGGCCGGGACAGACTCAAACAACTCATCAAGCCATGACAAAAGATAAAGAACTGGAAAATTTATTCGCTACCGCAATACAGGAATTCAATGACAATGACCTTTTCACCGCCGACCTCTCGTCCAAGCTTGACAAGGTGGAAATCCTCAAACATATCCAGCAGGAACAGAAACGCCGTTCCAATACCCGCCTTCTGGTAGCTTTCTTCGCCGGAGCCCTGAGCGTCATCGTCGCCCTGCTTCTCCTGCCGATGCTTCCTACAGACATGGAAATCATCCGCAACCTCACCAGTCTCAGCGACATAGCCTTTTTCTCCCACAAAGTAAAAGTGCTTTCCTCCATTATCCTGTTCGTCCTGACATACAGCGTAGTCTTCAGCGCCTACTCCATCTACTCCACTCTGTCCGCCGAAAAAACAGGGAAGCAGTCGAAGTAGCTGTAACACTTCATAAAGATAAAACCGCCGACAAGAATATGATTCCTGCCGGCGGTTTAAGGTTATGTGGAATCGGGTTTTATCCGATCATGTTCTTAGGGTCGAGGGCATTGTCCAGCTGCTCCTTGGTGAGGAGGCCGTGCTCGAGGACGATGTCGTAGACTGAACGGTTGGTCTCGAGAGCCTCTTTGGCCACCTTGGTGCTGGCCTTGTAACCGATGATAGGGTTGAGGGCTGTCACGATGCCGATGCTGTTCTTGACCATCTCGTAGCAACGCTCCTTGTTCACGGTGATGCCGTTGATACACTTCTCGCGGAGAGTGTTCATGGCATTCGTAAGCCAAGTAATGCTCTCCATAATGGACTCAGCGATAACCGGCTCCATGACATTGAGCTGAAGCTGTCCGGCCTCGGCGGCAAATGAAACTGTCATGTCGTTGCCGATAACCTTGAAGCAAACTTGGTTGGTAACTTCAGGAATGACAGGATTCACCTTTCCAGGCATGATGGATGAACCTGGAGCCATAGGAGGAAGATTGATTTCCTTCAAGCCGCAACGAGGTCCGGAAGCCATGAGCCTCAGGTCATTGCAAATCTTGGAAAGTTTGACAGCCAATCTCTTGAGGGCGCCGGAATAGCTTACATACGCACCTGTATCAGGTGTAGCCTCCACGAGGTCCGGAGCGGCGATGAACTTCTCGCCGGTAAGCTCGGTCAACTTCTTGGCGCACAACTCAGGGAAACCCGGCTTTGCGTTAAGACCGGTACCGATGGCTGTACCACCCATATTGATTTCATAAAGAAGATTCACATTTCTCTCAATGTTCAGAACCTCCTCGCCAAGATTGGTCGCATAAGCATGGAACTCCTGGCCGGAAGTCATCGGCACTGCATCCTGGAGCTGGGTGCGGCCCATCTTGATGACATCCTTGAACTCCTCTCCCTTCGCCTGGAATGCAGCGATGAGGTCCTTGAGAGCCTTCTCAAGATTCCTGTTCATGCGGATGAACGCATAACGGAAAGCGGAAGGATAGGCATCATTGGTGGACTGCGCGCAGTTCACATGGTCATTCGGAGAGCAGAACTGATATTCGCCCTTCTTGTGTCCCATGATTTCGAGTGCCCTGTTCGCAATCACCTCGTTCGCATTCATGTTCACTGATGTTCCTGCACCACCCTGCATCATGTCCACAGGGAACTGGTCATGGAACTTGCCGTCGATAATCTCGCGGCATGCCTCCACGATAGCGTCAGCAATCTTCGCATCCATCGCGCCCAGCTCCTTGTTCGTCTGTGCAGCAGCCAGTTTGATGCAGGCCATTGCAATGACGTACTCAGGGTAGTCGCACATCCTAGTGTTGGAAATCTTGTAGTTGTTGATAGCCCTCTGTGTCTGAACACCGTAATAGGCATCAACCGGAACCTGAAGTTCGCCAAGAAGGTCAGATTCAATTCTGAATTTCTCTTCGCTCATAACGAATTGTAATTATCCGTTTATAAATTGTTTTAGTTTATATCTACAAAGATAAGATATTAAACTTTTATAAACAAAAACATTGATAACAATTGCAATTTTTTAATCTCGCCCTGTCTTGGTAGCCTTCAAATAATAGAATATCGCTATCGAAAGCACGAACACCACCGGACCGATGATGCAATTCCATGACACCGGCATATTGAAACCGATTTTCGCGACGCAGAGATAGGTGGCGCAGACTGAAGTCATGAACGCAGCCGGCAACATTGTAATAAGATAAGCATTGCCCTTCTTGTTCTTCAGCAGATATGCAGTTGCAGTCCAGAGCATGAATACCGCCAATGTCTGGTTCGCCCAGCCGAAATATCGCCAGATGACATTGAAACCATCCTCATCTGCAATGTTGTACCAGAGCAGGAATCCTGCGATGATGAACAGAGGAATACTGATAATCAACCTGTTGCGGATAGGTTTCTGTGTCAGGTGCAGGAAATCGGCGACAATGAGCCTTGCACTTCGGAACGCCGTATCACCACTCGTAATCGGTGCAGCCACGACTCCGAGCACAGCCAGAATGCCACCGATTATGCCAAGCCAATTCTCGGAGACCTTGACCACGACGTCCGGCGCAGAAGCAGCAAGTGACGCTCCGGTTTCCGCAGCTCCCCCGTCGAAGAAAAACCAGGAAGAGACTGTAGCCCAGATCAATGCGACGATTCCTTCAGTTATCATTGCACCATAGAACACCGGCCGTCCGAGTTTCTCATCGGACACGCATCTTGCCATCAACGGGCTCTGCGTGGCATGGAATCCACTGACCGCCCCGCATGCGATGGTAATGAAAAGACAAGGGAAAACAGGCTGCCCCTTGATAAGTCCTTCAGCCTCACCGAGATTTCCGAGTCCGTCCCAGATTTCAGGAAGCGACGGCCATTTTACGAAGAGGCAAGCCATGAGTGCTGCCGCCATAAATATCAATGCCACAGCGAATAACGGATAAATCCTGCCAATGATCTTGTCAATCGGCAACAGCGTGGCGAAAAGATAATACAGAAAAATCACGCCGACCCAAAGCATTATCGCCAATTTGCTGCCGTCCCCGGCGATGTCGCCGAGAATCAATGCCGGACTGAACACGAAAACAGTTCCGACAAGCATGAGGACAATAATGGAAAATGCCAATATGAATGTCCGTGTACCCTTTCCCAGATACTTTCCGACCAGGTCCGGAAGGCCTGCTCCATCATTTCGGATGGACAGCATACCTGTCATGTAATCATGGACAGCCCCGGCGAAAATACAACCCAATACTATCCACAGATACGATGCCGGGCCGAATTTGGCCCCCATGATGGCACCGAAGATCGGGCCTGTTCCCGCAATGTTGAGAAACTGTATCATATAGACTTTCCAAGCAGGCATCGGAATGAAATCCACGCCGTCAGCGCGAGTTATCGCAGGGGTTTTCCTGGAAGAGTCGATACCGAACACTTTTTCGATTACCTTTCCATAAATGAAATAACCGACCACAAGTGCCAGAAGGCTGATAAGAAAAGAAATCATTGGTTTTCAGTTTTTCGGACTGCAAACTTACACAAAATCTCTTGAAAATGTTTCGATATCCTGACATCAATTGGTTTTCTTGTACGACATGATTGCGGACAATGTCGTGAGGGTGCCGATACCGGCCAGACAGGCGAGATTGGACCAGTTGTCGATGAGGGTGCCGCCTTTCAGATAGATGGAACGCATTGCGTCAGCGAAATAGCGGAGCGGATTGGCGTAGGTGATGATTTCCGCCCACCTCGGCATTGAAGCGATCGGGGTGAAAATGCCGCTCATCAGCATGAACACCATGCTGAAAAACCATATTACGAACATTGCCTGCTGCGTATTTTCGCTGAAATTCGATATTAGAAGGCCGAACGACGCCATCACCACGATATGCGCCAATGTAAAAAGCGCAATCAGCAGGAGACTCCCCTGGCAGCTGTAGCCGAAGCCAATGCGCGTGAGCAACAGACAGGTAAATACAACTATATATGCCACAGCCACATACGGAATCATCTTGCAGATGACGAATGCGCTTTTGCTGACCGGGGTGACATTGATCTGCTCGATAGTCCCCTTCTCCTTCTCCCCCACTATATTCAACGCCGGAAGGAATCCGCACATCATGGTCACGACGATGACCATCAGCGCAGGCAGCATGAACAGCTTATAATCCAGATACGGATTGAACATATAGGAAACCTCAATGGACGGTGACGAAACCGATATTCCGGAATCCGCACCCCCGCTGCTTTTCTGCTTCGCAATGAATGAGGATATGCAAGCCGTAAGATACTTCGACCCAATGCTTCCGCGCGTACCGTTCACAGTATTCACTGCAATCCCTACAGGAAGAGGATCAGACACTTGTGCACCTCCGCCGAGATATTTGGAAAAACCAGTATTGATGGTCAGCACGGCATCAATATCCCCCTTGTCCATCATTGACCTCGCCGCCTGCGGTGTCGGACAAATGTCTTCGAGAATGAAATATCCCGAATTCACGCATTTCTCGACCAGGAGCGAAGACTCGCTGCTGCGGTCATTGTCAATGACTGCCAGCCTGATGTTCCGCAGTTCCATGGTCACGGCGAACGGAAACACGAACACGATAAGAACAGGAAACGTCATCACAATACGAGGCAATCCCGGGTCCCTAAGAAACTGACGAAATTCTTTTTTCAATAAATATTTCCAAGCTCTCATAATTTCAATGTTTATTTCAATCTCGTCTTGAAATTCTTCACGCTCACCCACAACAGGAGCACCATCA
The DNA here is from genome assembly GCA_000434935.1 of Bacteroides sp. CAG:709. GTDB lineage: Bacteria > Bacteroidota > Bacteroidia > Bacteroidales > UBA932 > Cryptobacteroides. The sequence continues at coordinate 12,915 of FR882178.1, forward strand.
TTCCCGTAAGTACCAGCAGTTCAGGCATAATCGCCATCAGGCCGGCGCCTTGGATCATGATTTTCTTGACAATGATTATGTACCATTTCGCCGGGATGATGTCAGAAACGACCTGCAGTGCCATCGGCATGCTCTCACAAGGGAAGATGATGCCGGCAAACATCATCGTAGGCATGGTAAGTCCCATACCGCAGATGAGCAGAGCCGTCTGCTGTGTCGAGGAAATCGTCGAAATCAACAGCCCGAGTCCAAGTGACGCCCCCACGAAAATCAATGATGCAAGCGACAGGATGATGAAACTGCCGTTCATCGGCACATGCATCACATATCTCGCCAACAAAAGAATCGAGAAATAATTGACAATCGAGAATACAAGATAAGGAACCAGCTTGCTGATAATTATCCACGCCGGGCGGACAGGCGACACGAGCACGAGTTCCAGCGTTCCGAATTCCTTTTCCTTGACGATGGAAACCGCCGTCATCATCGAACATATCAGCATGAGTATCAATCCCATGACGCCGGGAACGAAGTTATATGACGAATTCATTGACGGATTATATACAAGCGTTACCGACGGGCTCGGGATGACGGAAGCATTGACATCCGTCAGGATGGATTTGACGTAGTTGCCGACCATTTGCGCGGTATTCGGATCGGAGCCGTCGCAAATGATGCTGACCGCCGCACCGGTGCCGGAGCCCCTGTCCCTGTCGTAGCCGGTATTGAACAGGATGACCGCCTTGGACTGGCCCTTTTTCAACCGCTCCTCGGCCTGCGCTGGAGAATCCAGAAAACGCCCGAACGAGAGGTTGTTGTTATTCTCCAGTTTCGGGACAATGTCCCTGATCGCGGCATCGCATGGGTCGCCGACGATGTCGACAGTGGCGTCGCGGACTTCCGTGCTGATCGCAAAACCGAAAAGAAGAATCTGCACCACAGGCATCACCAGGACAATGAGCATCGTTCTGGCATCCCTGAAAATGTGCAGGAACTCTTTATGAATGAATGACAATATCTCTTTCATGGTTACTCTCGTCTGCGCGTCCTGCAAGAAGGGTAAATACCCCGTCCATGTCATTGACGCCATATTTTTCTTTCAATGCAGAAGGGCTGTCGAGGTCTTCTATACGTCCGTCCACCATTATGGAAACGCGGTCACAATACTCGGCTTCATCCATATAATGCGTTGTAACAAAGACTGTTATGCCGGATTCTGCCGCTTCATTGATCATATTCCAGAAACTCCGTCTGGTCTTCGGGTCCACGCCACCTGTCGGTTCATCCAGAAAAAGAATTTCCGGACTATGGATCATGGCGATACTGAAGGCCAGTTTCTGTTTCCAGCCCAACGGCATGTCCTTGACGAACATTTCCTTCGCCTCTTCCAGCTCCAGACGTTTGAGCATGATGTCCGCCTGCGAAGCTATCTCCTTGTCAGTCAGCCCATAAATACCGCCGAACAATTCAATGTTTTCGCACACTTTCAAGTCAGGATAGAGAGTGAAACGCTGGCTCATATAGCCGATGTGCTTCTTTATCTCCTCCTGCTGAGTCTTTATATTGAACCCGGCTACAGTTCCTTCTCCTAAAGTCGGGCGACTCAAGCCGCATAGAATCCTCATTGCAGTAGTCTTGCCCGCACCATTTGCTCCGAGAAAGCCGAATATTTCCCCTTTCGCCACATCGAAAGAAATGTGGTCGACAGCTGTAAAATCCCCGAACTTCTTCGTGAGGTCACGCACGCTTATACTTTTTTCAATTTCCATAGCCAACTCTTACGTCAAACGCATAAAGCAATCTTCAATACCGGGTTCAACAGGAACGACCATGCTGTCCCCGAAGCCGGCCTGTTTCAGGAATGATTCGATCTGCTCCGGCTGCGGACCCTCCTGCCCCACTGAAACATGGCAGCATGAACCGAAAGAATTGCAGTCCTTCACACCCTCCGCCGTCCTGAGCACTTTAAGCATGCCGAAAACATCGCTGCCGCTCGCCGCATACAGTCTGTCCGGGAAAGATGCGCGGATCTGGTCCGGAGTCCCGCCACCGATGATACGGCCCTCGGAAATCATTGCAATCCTGTCACATAGAGCCGCTTCGTCCATATAAGGCGTGGAGACGAAAATGGTAACCCCGCCTTGACGGATACGCCCCAGCATTGCCCAGAACTCTTTACGGCTTACGGCATCGACACCTGTAGTCGGTTCGTCCAGGAACAGGACTTTCGGTCTGTGGACCAGTGCGCAGCAAAGTGCCAATTTCTGTTTCATGCCGCCGGAGAGCGCACCTGCCCGTCTCTTCTTGAACGGCTCCAGCGGACAATATATATCCTTGATATTGTCATAGTTGGACTTCACATCCGTACCGAAAATCGTAGCATAGAACTGAAGGTTTTCCGCGACGCTGAGGTCCTGATAGAGAGCGAAATGCCCAGGCATATATCCGATTTCCGAGCGTATCTGCTGATAGTCTTTCACCACGTCCAGACCGCAGACCCGCGCCGTTCCGCTGTCGGCAAGGGACAATGTCGTAAGAATACGGAAAATCGTCGTCTTGCCCGCACCGTCCGGTCCGATGAGTCCGAAAATCTCACCGTTGTCAATCCTGAGTGATATGTCTTTGATGGCAACTATATTATTATATGACTTACAAAGACCATCAGCTACTATCGTCGAATCCATCGCGATGAATATTACTTACTTACATATGCATACATGCCGAGCCTGAGGCTGCCGTCGTTCGGAACCGCCACTTTCACTGCATAGACTAGTTCCGCGCGTTCATCCCTGGTCTGGATATCCTTCGGCGTAAACTCCGCCTGAGACGAAATCCAGATGATGCGGCCTCTATATTGCTTCGGAGCAGCACTACCGTCGTCAGGTATTACCGTCAGTTCGTCACCAAGTTTCAATGCCCCCAGCTGCACGGTGGTAAAATACGCCCTGACATACGTTTCCGAAAGATTCGCAAGTTTGAAAAGCGGCTTTCCTACCGTAATGCTTTCACCTTCATTGGCATACTTCGTCAACACCGTACCTGTGACCGGCGAGCAGATTCTGCACTTCGCCAACTGGTCCTTTTTCTGGGCAATCTGGATTTCATAAGTGGATATTTCAGAATGGACAGAAGCATTGTTACGCTCCCAAGTCTGTTTCTGCGCAGCCATCTGGCTCTTCAGCACGGCAATCTGGCTCTTCAAATCGTCCACTTGTTTCTGTGTGGCGGCATTGTTTGCAAGCAACGAGCTATAACGTCTGTAATCATTTTCCAAATTCGCCAGCTGGTCTTTCTGCGGAGCCTGCTGACGTCCGATATCCACCAGCCTCGACCCGGCTCCTTCCTTGCGCTGCTCCAACTCCTTGATCTGCAGCGCAGTCTGCACCGAATCCACAGTTCCCAGCAACTGCCCGGCCACCAGCACGTCACCCTCCTTCACATTCAACGAGAGTATTCGCCCTCCAGCCTCAGCCGCAACCGTAACCTGTTCAGCATCAACCTGTCCGCAAGCGTCGAAATCAATGTCATTCCGACATCCTGCAAATATCACCATCGCAGCGGCAAATGTCAATATCTCATATCTTTTCATGATCCAAATGCTTAATTTCAATGTTATTTTCCAATAGTGTTTTTCATGTCATAGACCGCCATCATAAGCTGGACCTCATGCATTGATTCATTCGCCTTGGCCTTGTACTCTTCATCCAGCATTGACAAATAATCGTTCATCTTGATGGTTCCTTCGCGGTATTGGTTCTCGCCGGATGCGCGGATCCGCTGGCGGAGTCCGATGATTTCGGAGTCCTTTTCCAGCACGTCACGGGCCTTGAGTATGGCATTGTTCTTCTGTTCCGCCTCCACGGAACTGTTGAGAATGAAGGACTTGCGCGTCAAATCAATTTTCTGTGCATCAGCATTGACCTTACGCTTGTCCAGTCCGCGGGTATAGAGGGCGCCGATATTCCACTGGAGTTTCAGCCCGGCAACGAAATATCCGGAGAAATCGCCCGAAAGCATATTCATTCCCGGCCTTCCGTAACCGCCCTGAAGGCTGAGGTTCAGTTTAGGGGATATCAATGTATTCAATTGACGGCGCTGGAATTCATTCTGTTTTAGCTGTGCCGCATAAAATGCCATTTCCGGACGCGTTTCGAAATCGCGCGCGCCGTCATCCACATAATTGACAGCATCCTGAGGGACAGCAAGTTCCACGGCCGTCATATCCCTACCGGTAAGCAATCCCAGAATCCTTACATAAGATTTGCGGTCGGCATCAAGCGAAGCACGCTGCTGGAGACAACTCAATATATTGACACTTACCTGATCCAGGTCGGAAGGCAATGCAACTCCTGCTTCCATACGGCTTTTCACTTCCTCAGAACTTCTTTCAAGACTTTCCCGAAGAAGTCTGTTAAGTTCCAACTGCTTATCAATCAGGATTATGCCGAGGAACACATTCTGAACACGCGACCTGATGGACCATAGATTAGTCTCCAGCTGGGTCTTCTTCACTTCTGCTCCCGCTTCGGCAAGTTCCTTCTGGCTGCGGCTGGTTCCCCCGTCCCAAATCTGCTGGGTAAATTCCGCTGTAAGTCCGTACTGGTCATGAGGAATGTTGATATCCATCCCCGGAATATCCATCGGCATTTCCACAACTTCGGACTGCCATGTCGCCTTGCCTGAAATGTTAAGATGCGGCAGCCAGGCATATGCGGCATTTTTCAGGTCAATGCCTTTGGTCATTTCTATCAATGACATTTCCTTGATTTGCGGATAGTTATCGTATGCCCATCCGATACACTCGTCCAGAGTGGTCTGGGCATGTGCCGCATATCCGGCGCAAATTGCGGCCATGGAAGTGCACAATTTTTTCAATACCCGTTTCATATTCAGTTGTTTTGTCATCTGACTCTCAGATAATCACTTATATGTCTTATCGCTTCGGCTTTCCTTTCATTGAGGAAGGCATCCATTTTTTCAGGATTGTCTCCGACAACCAGTTTTATCATAGGCATCAATGCGAACACAGAATAATCTGTCAGGACGATTTCGCAAATCAATCCTTCCATCGTCACAGGCGCCACAAGGCCTTTTTCAATGGCAACTTTCAGCCTCTCGTCATGTCGTGCAAACGACTGGCTCACCATATTTTTCATCCCGTCATGGTACTTTTCGAGCAATGCCGGTGCGGTATCTGCAATTTCCAGCAAAAGCCTGATCTCACCGCTGTGAACCCGCATGAAGTCGAACAGTTTTTCAGTTACCTCCAGAACGGTTTCTACAAGTCCCTTGTCCGGAGACATTGACATCCTCAGTTCATCGTGCATTTTCATGATATACCCGTCCAGAACTTTTATGAAAATCTGCTCCTTGGTACGGAAATAATAGTGCAGCATGGCATGGGTCACGCCTGCCTGACCGGCAATCATCGTGGTCGTAGCCCCCTTGAATCCTTTCTCCTTGAAGAGTTTGTCAGCAGCTTCCAGAATCGCCGCTTCCGTATTCTTATTGTTGTCTTTCATCACTTTCATATTAACACTTTTGTTTAACAGCATTGTTAACACGGCAAATGTAACCTTTATTCCGATACGTTGTACAGAATTATCAGATTATTTTTTGTTAATTTTGCATTAACAAAAAAGCAACTGCATGCTGAACATGAAAAACATTGACAGAAAAGTAGTTGCCACCGTGGCGGTTTTTTTGTTGCTGGCGGTGGTATATTTCATTCCCAAGCCGGTACTGCGCATGGCATTGCCGGAAATCATGGTGAAATACAGGATTGTCGGCCCTCTGCTGACATTGTCATTGGCAGGAATTTTTCTCGCGCCAAGGCTGATGACTTTGGCAATGATTTTCTCGTTTTGCGGTGACTACATGGGTGCGTCCGGCAATTTCATCGGGCAGATGTCTTTCTTCGCGGCGGCTCATGCGATGCTGATTGCATTTTTCGTACAGCGGTTCCGGACACTGCCGGCAGACTTGCAGGCGTGCCGATATCAGGAAAGTTTGCCGGACGGGGCTCCAGCCCGAAAAGGTGTACGCGCCAAAGCATTGACAGTCATATGCGCAGCGACAGCGGCGGCAGCATTGCTGACCTTCGCATTGACCTGCATCATTCCGCATGTTCCGGCCGGCGTCACCCGCATCGGATGCGTCATTTACGCAGTTCTGATATGTTCAATGCTGGCCATGTCAATGTTGCAGCGGCATGGTTTGTTCGCGTTGGGTGCGGCGCTGTTCCTGTTCTCCGATATCATACTGTCATGGCACAGGTTCGTTTCCCCTGTGCCATACAGCAAATATTTGATAATGATTACATACTATTCCGGCCAGCTCATCCTGTGGCTCACCGCCGTGGCGAAAGATGAGTAAGCGGCGTTTCGCACTTGCGAAACTTGAGTTGCTACTTTACGGTGATAGTAAAACTGGTTTTCAGCTCGCCGTTTCCATACTTGTAAAGCACATTGACTTTGGTTGTGCCCTTTTTACCATGAAGAGCTATATCGAAATTGGACTTAATCGTGGCTACCTCCGGGTCTGAATAACTGAATGAAAGCTTGCTATAGTCCAATTCGAAATTGGCATCAATGTTACTCTTGATATTAATCAGTTTAGACATTGGTAATATCGTATACGAATTAGTCTTCATCGAAAGCTTGACATTATCGACTTGTACGGTACATCTTGCAAATTTCCCTGCCAATGTAGCAATGATATCGGCAGTTCCCGCAGCCACA
>FR882178.1:19662-20179 GCA_000434935.1 Bacteroides sp. CAG:709
TCGGCAGTTCCCGCAGCCACAGCCGTAACTTTTCCGGTCTGGTCAACGGTAGCGACTCCTCCGTTGCTACTTCCCCATTGGATGTCCTGATCAGTGGCATTGCTTGGCTGCACATGAGCCCTAAGGGTATACGTATTTCCTACAGGCAACAGCAGTGATGACTGCTCCAAAGCGATTCCGGTCACAGGAACTTCCTTTTTCTCTACAGTGATCTCACATGACGCGCTGAACTCACCGTCTTCGGTCTTTACTGTAACCGTGGCCTTTCCTGCCCCTCTTGCCTCCACATAACCATTGCTGCCGCCCGATGTACTGGTCACGCTGACAACATCAAGATCACTGGTCCACCATTCCACATTTTTATTGGTCGCATTTGCAGGCTCTACCGTAGCTGTAAGTGTTCCTTTATCCCCCTCACGAAGTGTCATAGACGCAGCACTCAACTTGACGCCCGTCACAGCGATGACCTTCTTTTTCACAGTCACCTCACATGACGCACTGAATCCGCCGTCATTGG
>FR882179.1:0-34242 GCA_000434935.1 Bacteroides sp. CAG:709
ACCCACGCAGTGGGGAGGACCGGCGGAATCCTCCGTCCCCACCCGGGGCACGCCTAAATGCGACGTCGGGATGCTGACAGCTAGATCGACAGGACGGCGAGAACATTGATCAGCTCGCGGTCGATCGGCTTGTCTTTCTTGACGGCGCGGTCGATCGGCACGTAGGTAATCTGGTCATTGCTGATACCTACCATGACATTGCGCTGCCCCTCCTTGATGGCCTCGATGCTGGCGTAGCCGAGACGGCTGGCAAGGATGCGGTCGAAGGCACTCGGGGTACCGCCACGCTGGAGATGACCGAGAATCGTCACGCGGACATCATACTGAGGATACTCCTTGCGGACACGGTCGGCGTAATACATTGCACCGCCATCCTTGGGACTCTCGGAAACAATTACGATACTGCTGCTCTTGCTCTTACGGAATCCACGGCTGATGAACTGCTCCAGCTGGTCCACATCCGTCTGGTCCTCAGGGATAATCGCAGCCTCGGCACCGGAAGCGATGGCACTGTTCTGAGCCAGGAAACCGGCATCACGGCCCATTACCTCGACGAAGAAGATGCGGTCGTGAGATGTGGCTGTGTCACGAAGCTTGTCCACGCACTCCACGATAGTGTTGAGAGCCGTGTCATAACCGATTGTGGAATCGGTGCCGTAAAGGTCATTGTCAATGGTGCCAGGCAAGCCGATTACAGGGAAATCATATTCACGGGCGAGATCCTGGGCTCCTGTAAGCGAACCGTTTCCGCCGATTACGATGAGGGCGTCGATTCCGTTCGCCACGAGATTGTCATACGCCTGCTTCCTGCCCTCCGGTGTCATGAAATCCTTGCTGCGGGCAGTCTTGAGAATCGTACCGCCACGCTGAATGGTATTGCTGACACTCTCTGTAGTAAGCTCTTTGAATTCACCATGCAGAAGGCCCTCGTAACCCCTATAGATACCTATCACCTTCATTCCGTTGTAAATGGCACTTCTGGTCACCGCACGGATACAAGCGTTCATACCTGGCGCATCACCGCCTGACGTAAGCACGCCTATCGTCTTTATTTCTTTCATATCAATGTTTTTGTAAAATTTGACCGGGTTCATTGCCGCAAAATTCAAGCCTATTTTTGTATTTTTGCAGTCGAATTCCGTGATTTTCCGATAAAAAACGATTTTACCGGACGCGGGAAACAGGAATGAGTAAGCATGAAAATCGGAGATATTGACCTTGGAGAAAAACCGGTGCTGCTGGCACCGATGGAAGACGTCACTGACGCGTCGTTCCGCATCGTATGCAAACGGTTCGGAGCAGATATGGTTTATACGGAATTCGTCCCGTCGGACGGACTGATCCGCGACGCCGCCAAGGCAATCGCCAAGATGAAAACATCTGATGATGAAGCACCTATAGGAATCCAGATATACGGAAACAATCCCGAGGCCATGGTGGAAGCAGCCAAAATGGCAGACAATGCGGACCAGATTGCCGGAGGACACGGATGCGATGTCATTGACATAAACTTCGGATGTCCTGTCAGCAAGATTGCGGGCAGAGGCGCCGGTTCGGGGATGATGCGTGAGCCGGACAAGATGGTGATGATTACGAAGAGCATTGTCGAAGCAGTGCGCAAACCTGTGACGGTGAAGACGCGGCTCGGATGGGACGAAGATTCGAAGATAATCGTGGAACTGGCTGAGAGGCTGCAAGATACAGGCATCAAGGCATTGACGGTACATGGGCGCACCAGATGTCAGATGTACAAGGGCGAGGCGGACTGGACATTGATCGGAAAGATAAAGGAAAACCCGCGCATGCACATCCCGATAATCGGCAACGGCGACATAAATTCGGCGCAAAAGGCCAAGGACGCATTCGACAGATTCGGCGTCGACGGCATAATGGTGGGACGCGCGTCGTTCGGCCATCCGTGGATCTTCCACGAAATCAAGCACTTCCTCCAGACCGGAGAGGAGGCTGCGCCAATGAGTGTCAATGACCGTGTCGCCCTGGCCAAGTGGCATCTTTCTCTCTCTACCGCATTGAAAGGACCTGTAACGGGGATATTGGAAATGAGGCGACACCTGGCCTGCTACTTCAAGGGCCTGCCGGACTTCAAGGAGACCAGGGTGAAACTGGTGACGGCTCCGACGGCTGAAGAGGTGGACGCATTGCTGGATTATATTTCAGAAAGGTGGGGAAATTGCCCGTTAAATGAAACTTCCAGCGTTTACGGGTTGTAAAACGCAAATAATTCTAGCTTTTCAGCATATTTTCACTATATTTGCGCGTTATGCTTGAAAGAGTAATTTTAGCACCATATTATTTGACCTTGAAAATAAGGCACGCCCTGTACGACCATGGGGTGTTCAAGGTGCATACCTGCAAGGCTCCCACCATCTGCGTGGGGAACATTGCAGCAGGCGGAACAGGAAAGACACCGCATACGGAAATGATTCTCCGGACACTGCTTTCAAGCGAAAAATGGAAGGACAAACACATTGCCGTATTGTCCAGAGGCCACAAGCGCAAGAGCAGCGGATTCCAGCAGATTCTTACAGATGACTCTGCCGCATTCGCGGGCGACGAGCCTCTCCAGATAAAAAGAAAATTCCCGGAAATCACTGTTGCTGTGGACCGTACGAGGGTTGAGGGCTGCGATTTCCTTCTGCATCCGGAAAAATTGGCCACGCTGAAAAAGGCCAGGAAATGTGTCCACAAAGACCTCCAGTCACCCGACCTCATCGTCTTGGACGACGCTTTCCAGTACCGCTCCCTGCAAGCATCATTCAACATTGTCCTGGTGGATTACAACCGCCCTCCCTGCAATGACTGCCTGCTTCCGTTCGGGCGCCTGAGAGATTTACCGGAAAGACTGCTCCACGCGAACATCATCATCGTGTCGAAATGCCCGACCTTCATGGAAAACTGGGAAAAGGTAGAGTGGGTCAAGTCACTGGGAATCACCGGTTACGACCTGGAGACCTGTCAGGGCACGGCAAGCAACGGAAAGAAGATGACCGTGCTTTTCACAACAATCAACTACTGCCCGCTGGAGCCGGTTTTTGAAAACGAGGACAAGAGATATATCTATTCACATAAACTGATTCTGGTGTCCGGCATCGCTTCCGACACACCGCTCAGAAGGTATCTCAGCGACTCCTACGACATCGTCAAGCATTTCAAATTCAATGACCACCACAAATATACGGCATTGGATATCAGCAGGATAACGGGCGCGACCAACAAATGGCCGACTGCACTCATCGCTACCACGGAGAAAGACAGCCAGAGGCTGAGGAACTACAAAAAAATGCCTGAAACTCTTCAGAAGAAGATGTTCCAGACACCGATTGAAGTAGATTTCCTGTCAGATCACGAGAAGAAAGTGTTCGAGAAGACACTACTCGGAGCTTTGGACTCCTTCAGATAGAATCTTGTTCTGCTCCTGCACCGACTCTTCATGGATTGCATTGAAGACCGTCGAGACGAACTCCGCCGACAGACCATATTCTTTAGCTTTTTCTATCATCTGTGACAGCACTGCATCCCATCTGGACGTCTGCAGAATGGCGATATTGTGTTCTTTCTTATAGCGGCCGATACTGCGGCTGACATTCATACGGGTACTGAGGATGTACAGCAGATTCTCGTCGATGATATCAATCTGAGCCCTGAGCTGGTCAATGTTTTCCTTGTATTCCGGACTGTCAGAATCCGCTTCCCTCACTTTCAGGCCACCTATCAATTTCGCGAAATCCTCCGGCGTAACCTGCTGGCCGGCATCACTCATAGCGCAGGAAGGATCGCAATGCGATTCTATCATCAGACCATCAAGACCAAGGTCCAATGCCCTCTGTGACAATTCATTGAGATACTTCCTTGCACCTCCCATGTGGCTCGGGTCAGCGAAGAAAGGCATCTCCGGATACCGGGTACGCATCTCCACCGCCAGCTGCCAGCCCGGAAGGTTGCGGTACTGGATTTTCTCACTGGTGGAAAAGCCGCGATGAATCACTCCAAGTTTCTTGATTCCCGCCTGGTTCAGCCGTTCCAATGCTCCTATCCAAAGGTCAATGTCCGGGTTCACCGGATTTTTCACCAACACCGGAATATCCGTATCTTTCAATGCATCAGCGATTTCCTGCACGAGGAACGGATTCGCGGTAGTCCTCGCGCCGATCCATACCATATCCACTCCGAATTTCAGGCAGTCGAAGATATGTTTCTCGCTGGCGACCTCGGTAGCCACTTTCATTCCAAGCTCATTCTTGACCCTCTGGAGCCATTTCAGGCCGGGAGTTCCGATTCCCTCGAAATTGTTCGGATGGGTACGCGGTTTCCAAATTCCGGCACGGAAGACATTGACCCCGGCCGCTTTAAGTCCGCGCGCGGTCTGCATTACCTGTACTTCCGATTCAGCGCTGCATGGTCCGGCAATGAGCAGCGGGCGCTGCCCCTCGGGGAAAAGTCCCCATTTCTCCACCGGTAAAATATCTAGTTTCGTTTCCATAAATATCAATGTATTATCTAATAATCTTCTTAATTCTGTTCGCGTCGTTTATAAGCCCGCGGATGCGGTCCTGGTCGTAATCGGCAATCGCATCGCGGAACTCACGCATCTTGTCAATGTAGGTATCAATGACCTGCAGGACATTGTCCCGGTTCTGGGACAGAATCGGCACCCACATGTCAGCATTGCTCTTCGCCAGACGCACCGTGGAGGAGAATCCGCCTGATGCCAGGTCGAAAATATGCTTCTCGTCCTTTTCCTTGTCCAGGACCGTCAATGCCAGGGCGAAGGATGTAACATGCGATATATGAGAGACATACGCCGTATGCACATCGTGGCTGTCCGCATTCATGTATATGGGCCGCATATTCAGGACGCCATACAAGTTCTCTATTGTCGCAACCGCCTTCGGATCCGATTCCTCGCTATTTGCAAAGATACATGCTCTTCCGTCAAAAAGACCAGGCATCGCCGCCCAAGGTCCGGAATATTCCGTTCCGGCCATCGGATGAGTCGCCACGTAACGTGCCCTCAGCGGATGATAATGTACGCTCCTGACAATCTGACCCTTGGTAGAGCAGGTGTCAATGACTATCTTGTCGCTGCCTCCGGTTCCCCTGAACATGTCAAGGATTTCAGGAAGCATCTTCACCGCCGCCCCTACAGGAACCGCAATGATTATTATATCTGCCTGTTTCACAGCATCTTCCAGCGGCGCCACTTCATCCGCCAGACCTATTTTCTCTGCCGCGGCAGCATTGACCTTGTCATTTTCGACTCCGATCACATGGTCGGTGAAACCGCGTCTTTTCAGGTCTATCGCCATGGAGCCGCCGATAAGACCGAGTCCCACGACTGCCACAACAGGCTTTTTCAAGGCTTTTTCCATTTGTCCGTCATTCGCCATATTACTGATAATTTTCATTATTTACAAGCCTTTTATCCGGTTCTCCGCTTCCGCAAGGACTTCGGTCTTCGCGCAAAGCGATATCCTCACATAATCTCTTCCGTTCTCTCCGAAAATGAAGCCCGGAGTTATAAACACACCGGCATCGTAAAGCAGTCTGTCAGAGAGCCTTTCGCCCAGACTCGCAGAACCGTCGTCCGTAAGGAAAGCATTGTCCTCACGCACATGTCCCCACAGGAAAAGTCCGCTGGAATCATGGTCGTATTCCACTCCCAACAGGTCAAAAATCCGTCCGGCCGCCACTTTACGTTCAGCATATACTGCGTTTAGTTCGCGGAACCATTCAGGGCCCTGGGCAAGTGCCTGGACTGCAGCCAGCTGCATCGGCTTGAACATTCCGGAATCCATCTGGCTCTTCACTTTCAGCACCTCCGAAACCAGTTCCCTGTTTCCGGCAAGCATACCGATGCGCCATCCCGACATGTTATGGGCCTTGGAAAGTGAATTCAGTTCCATGCAGCAATCTTTCGCCCCTTCGGACGCCAATATGGACAACGGCGAATCATTGAGGATGAAACTATATGGGTTATCATTGACAATCAATATGTTATGCCGCTTTCCGAAGTCCACGATCCTGCCGTAGAGTTCCGGTGTCGCCTTCGCGCCAGTCGGCATGTTCGGATAATTGGTCCACATTATCTTGACGCCGGAGAGGTCCATTGACTCCAGAGCATCGAAATCCGGCAACCAGCCGTTTTCGGCCTTCAAATCATACTTGACAATGTCTGCGCCCGCGAGCATTGACGCCGAAGTGTAAGTCGGATAGCCCGGGTCGGGCACCAGAACCTTGTCGCCGGGGTCGACGAAAGCAAGGCTGATCAGGAGGATGCCCTCCTTGGATCCGAACAACGGCTGAATCTCACAATCATGGTCCAGCACCACTCCATAATACCGCAAATACCAGTCAGCGAATGCTTTACGCAATGCAGGAATGCCCACATAGCTCTGATAAGCATGGTTTCCGGGTTCAGCCGCCGTGCGGCATAATTCATCAATGGCAGCGGCAGGCGGCATCCCGTCCGGGGCTCCGATTCCAAGATTGATCACAGCTGGATGACCGGTTCTTTCGCGTTCCTGGTTCATCCTCCCTATCTCCTTCAATTTCCTGGAGAAATAGTACTCGCGGACGGCTTGCGTCCGCATTGCAGGTTTTATAATCATTGTCCGTTTTATATTTTGGCAAGTTTCCAACTTGCTGATTCCAAATGCAAAAAAAAGGCTGCCCGAACACATCCGGGCAGCCTGAATATCATTTACCTATATTCGATTCAAACTCTATGACACGCCTCCCGGACTTTCATCATTTCTGATAAAAGTAAGAATAGGAGTAATAATATCGTGTCTGTCCAATCATAACAGGGGCAAATATAGTTATTCGGAAACAAAAAAACTATACCGTCATGATATCTTTTTCCTTGGCAGCGATGAGAGCGTCGATTTCCTTGACATTCTTGTCAGTAACTTTCTGCACCTCGTCCTCGCCTTCCTTCTGTGCATCCTCAGGAAGACCGTCATTCTTCTGGGCCTTCTTCAGGAGATCCACAGCGTCACGACGCGCATTGCGGACAACGACCTTGGAATTCTCACCGGCAGTCCTGGCTTTCTTGATAAGTTCCTTTCTGCGCTCCTCGGTAAGCGGCGGAATGTTGCAACGGATCTGCTCGCCGTTGTTCTGGGGAGTAAGTCCGATGTTGGCATCCATGATGGCCTTCTCGATTTTCTGGATCATGCTCTTCTCCCAAGGCTGGATAAGGATAGTCTTGGCATCAGGAGCAGTTACGGAAGCAACCTGTGGAACCGGAGTAGCAGAACCATAATAGTCCACTACGACATTATTGAGGATAGATGGGTTCGCCTTGCCCACGCGATATGTCTTGAGATCTTCTTCGAGGAAGTTCACAGCCTCTTTCATTTTCTTGTCAGCAGCAGTGACAATCTCATTTACTTTTGGTAGCATAGTATTGATTATTAAGATTATACGTGTACGAGTGTACCTACTTTCTCCCCATTCAGGAGACGGGTAAGGTTACCTTTGCAATTCATGTCGAAGACAATGATAGGCATATTGCCTTCGCTGCAGAGTGCGAATGCGGTCTGGTCCATGACCTTCAGATGTCCGCTGATGGCCTGGTCGAATGTGAGTTCATCATATTTCACGGCCTTCGGATCCTTCTCAGGGTCAGCAGTATAGACGCCATCCACGCGGGTTCCCTTCAGCAGCGCATCCGCTCCGATTTCAAGCGCGCGCAGGGCAGCCCCCGAATCAGTCGTGAAGAAAGGATTTCCGGTGCCTCCGGCAATGAGGGCGACACCTCCCTCTTCCATCACCTTCACGGCATCATCCCTCATATAATATTTGGCAACCGGTTCCATCGGAGTAGCCGTAAACACCTGCGCATTCACGCCCTGCTCCTTGATGAACATTGACAATGCGAGAGAATTGATGACGGTCGCAAGCATGCCCATCTTATCCCCGTCCACACGGTCAAACCCTTTTCCTACGCCCTGGAGTCCGCGGAAAATATTTCCGCCTCCGTTCACGATGGCAATCTGCAGACCGGCCTTCGCCGCCGCCGCAATCTCCTCCGCATAAGCCTGAAGGCTCGCAGTATCAAGGCCTTTACCCTCGTGACCGCCAAGACTTTCACCGCTTAATTTCAACAAAACTCTCTTGTACATAATTATCAATGATTTATTCAAAAGGAATCTTCAGGAAACAAATTTATCGAAATATTATGAAACTTGCAAGAAACGCCCTATCTTTGCCTACGCAATCAGGAGATGGAGGCTCAGCTGACCAGTCAGAGTGCCGGAAATCTCGAAGTAAAAAAATTTAAACAGCTTCTTAACTAATGGCGAACGCATTCCACTACTCCATCGGGAGAAAGTTCATCCAGGCTGTCAGCGGAGCATTCCTTGTAGTGTTCCTCCTGCTGCATGGTACTATCAATTTCTTTTCAGTAATCGATTCATTCACAGGTGGCTGGGACGCTTATGACGGTCTCTTCCAGCTTGGATGCGATTTCATGGCACTGCCAATCGTAACCATTATGGTGCCTGTTCTTGCACTCGGCATCATCGTGCACATCCTCTACGGATGCTACCTTACATGGTACAACGTAAAGGCACGTGGCGGCTACAAGCGTTACGAGGTAGCGAGCAAGGCCAAGGCTGATTCATGGTCGGCAAAGAACATGTTCGTACTCGGAATCATCATTCTCGGTATCCTGTTCTTCCACCTCACACACTTCTGGGCCAAGATGCAGCTCCTCGAATTCTGCGGAAGCGAAGCTGAGAACCCTTACATGCTTCTCGAGCAGACCTTCGGAAGCATCTGGGTACTGATCATCTACATCGCATGGTTCTGCGCAGTATGGTTCCACCTCTGCCATGGCTTCTGGAGCATGTTCCAGACCGTGGGCTGGGACAACCAGGTTTGGATGAAGAGACTCAAGGTATTCGGCATCATCGTTGCTACAATCATCTGGGTGATGTTCACCACAGTAGCAGTCAACGCATTCCTCCACGCCAACGGTATTCTGGCAGCGTAATCCGGGAAAATAAGATATTGCAGGCGGTCAGCGTAAGTTGTCCGCCTGTATTTTTTTGCCGGAAATTTGCTATCTTTACACGGAATGCGGTGACGGCATGACCGTTACGGTCTTCCGATAAAACCGCATTGACACTAAAAATGAGAAATGATTCATTGATAACCTTCATTGCAGGAGCTGCAATAGGTGCAACGCTCGGTATTCTTTTCGCGCCGGAAAAGGGCGAAGTCACACGCCGCAAAATAAAGGAAGCCGCACAGGACGGATATGACATGGCCAAAGAAAAGGCCTCTGAAGCATACGCTTACGCAAAAAACAAGGCTGCAAAGATGAAGCAGGACCTTGATGACCTCAAAGAGATAATCCGTGAAGAGGGCAGCGAAATGAAGGAAGAAGCAAGAGCCAAGCTGCTGGACCAGCTGGACAGGCTCGAAAGGGCGCTTGCCAAGGAAGAAGATATCGATGACCAGTTCGAGGAGGCCTGATGGACAGCCGATTCACAAGACCAGCAGAAGATTTCGCGAAAAGTGCCGCGGAATACATTGACCTGAAAGTGGACGAAGTCAAGCTGAGGACTGCGAAAGGGCTCTCGATAACATTGAACCAGATACTTCTGGCGACGCTTTTCCTCAGCCTCGGAAGCATTGTGCTGATGGCTGCGGCTTTCGGCGGCGTCCTGTTGCTGGGCGACCTTGTCGGGAGCTATGCAGCGGGGGCGTTCATTGTCGCAGGCGTGTTCCTGCTGATTATGGGCGTATTGTTCCTGCTGCGCAAGAAGCTGTTTCTCAATGGTTTCGTACGCATGTTCATAAATTTATTCTTCGATGAAGAAGGAGGTGCGCGATGAAGTACACCGATATCAGGAACATCGGGGAACTGGATGCGGCACGCAGGAAAGTGTCCGCCCGCGTCGAACGGAAGGGCAAGGAGGTGCTGGAAAGATGGGATGACGTACGCGAGTCGTACTCTGCTGCAGGGCTCATCGCCTCGGGGCTGAAATATGTCTCCGGAAGCATCCCGTTCGACAGAATCGTCCTCTACGGCATCCGTGCCCTGAAACAGAAACTCTTTTTGTGATTTTTTACACCGGCAAGGTGCGTCCACGCAACCATTGCGCGACATTATATGGCAGACGAGGAGACAAGGTCCTGTAAACGTGCTCGTTATAAGCATTGAGCCAGGCAGTCTCTTCATCTGTGAGCAGGTCGCGGACCACCGCCGAAGTATCGATGTGGCAGAGCGTCAAGTTCTCGAAACACAGCCAAGAACCGAATTCATTGGAACCGGCATCCACGCAGAGGAGCAGGCTCTCGTGTCTGACGCCGTGCATGCCTTCCCTGTAAATACCCGGTTCATCGGACGTTATCATCCCCGGGAGAAGAGGCTGGGAATTGAAATTGTGCCTGATTTCCTGAGGGCCTTCATGGACATTCAGGAAAAAGCCTATTCCGTGTCCTGTGCCATGCCCGAAATCACGCTCGTATTTCCAGAGAGGTCCACGTGCCGCATAATCTATCTGACAACCTGATGTGCCGGCAGGGAAAATGGCGGAAGCAAGGCCGATATGGCCTTTCAGCACCAGAGTATAGTCCTCTTTTTCCAGCTCCGTGCAAGGTCCGAGCGGAACGGTGCGCGTGATATCCGTAGTGCCGAACAGGTATTGTCCGCCGGAATCACAGAGATAAAGTCCGTGAGGTTCAAGAGCTCGGGACCCCTCGCGAGGAGTGACATAATGCGGAAGTGCCGCGCCCGGTCCGTACGCTGATATCGTCTGGAAACTGTTCCCGCGGGCGCCCTGGATCTCAGTCCGGAGCGAATCCAGCTTCATGGCCGCATCCCATTCAGTGACAATGTTTCCTGATGCCATTTCCATGTCCAGCCAGTAGAGGAATTTCTCCATCGCAAGCCCGTCTTCCATGTGCGCTTCCTTCATTCCGGCGATTTCCACCTCGTTTTTCACCGCCTTCCGGAGAGGGACAGGAGATTTCCCGGTCACGACCTTGATTTTCCCGCGCAAAGTCTCCGCCAGCGAGGCCAGGTGATAGTTCAATGTCGACGGATCCACATAGATACGCCTCAGTCCGTCCTCCGCCATGTCATTGAACAGCAGACCGATATCATCATAAGGCATCAAAGTTATGCCGTCAGCTTCCAGTTCGGCGAAGCTTGACCGCGTCTCAGGGTCGGCTGAAGCGCCATAATTCTTCTTCACATACCACTCCACCTTGTCCGAAGTCACGAGAAGATAGGAAATCACGACAGGATTATATTCCACATCAGAAGCCCTGACGTTCAGAAGCCACGCTATTTCGTCCAATGCCGTAATCAGAATGGCATCACAGTCCTTGCCGTCAATAAAATAACGCAGCCATTCAATGCGTGAATTGCGGGATTCTCCAGTTATGTCCTCTCCCAGGGTAATCACCGGAGTGGACGGCACGAAAGGCCGGTCGTTCCACAGAAACTCCAGAACGTCAGGCATATCCACGATCCGGAAGCTCTTGTCCCTGTCAATGCCGTCGTCCTGATGTCGTCCCACATGGCGGAAGGCAGCGCGTATCGCATCCACGGAAGCGACTGTCTGCGCAAGGCCGTCCACAGCTACGGTAACAGAGCCCTGCCTGTCAGGAAATGCCACCTCGGCAAGCCATTCCGGAATACGTATTTCTCCCGGAATCCTGGTTTTGTGCAGTTCCACGCCAGTTCCGGCGAGCTGTTCCACAGCCTGGATGAAATATCTCGTATCGGTCCAGAGACCTGCATGGTCAAGTGTAATGACCACGTCGCCCGCCTCACCGGTGAAGCCGCACACCCATTCCACCTGCTTCCAGCGTGAAGCCGGATATTCGCTGCTGTGAGGGTCAGAGCCGCTGATCACCATGGCGTCAATGCCTCTTTCTTTCATGAAATTGCGGATTGCTCCGATTCTTTCTGCGTAGATATTTTCCATAACGTTCCTCCCGTGAAGATGTCAAACAAGTTCTCTGATTATTTCATCCGATACGAAAAAATGGTCCTCCGGAATCCTCAAGTTCCCTTCCCGGGTCCATTCCAATGCTCCTTCATCCAAAAGCATTGACATAGGCGCATGAGGAAGGCACGCCGGGTCGACACCTGTATCGGTCCTCAACCCGAGCATCACCGTCTCCATCAACATGTTTTCTGCCGTAAGAATTTCTTTTTCAGCGACATAACAGCTTTCCGACTCCGAGTTCCACTTGCGGACATTGACCTTCCCGTCCGGACCGGCGAGTGCGGAATGCGCTCCTGCACCGAGTCCTACGTACGGCTCACGTCGCCAATATGCGGAGTTGTGACGCGCCTCGAAACCCGGGTATGCGAAGTTCGACACCTCATAATGGTGATAGCCGGCCTCCGTCAGAAGGCTGCAAAGCGTCTCGTACTGGCGTCTGCAAGTCTCTTCCGACGCTTCCTGATATTTTCCCGAATCCGCCAGCATTGCCAATGCACTTCCCTCCTCTATCGAGAGCTGATACGCCGATATATGACTGGGACTCAAGCCGATAGCCTTATGAACCGTCGCCTCCCAGACCTTGTCGGTCAACCCGCCGATACCATATATAAGGTCAATGCTGATGTTCCGGAAGCCGTTTGAGCGGAGCATCCAATATGCCTGTTCTGCATGTTCCGCATCATGCCTGCGGTTCATCCAGCGTAGGACATCGTCATCGAAAGACTGCACTCCCATGCTGATACGGTTGACTCCAAGGTCCAGCAAAGATTTCACATAGTCATCACCCTTTTCGACAATGTCTTCGGGATTGACTTCCATCGTGAATTCAGAATAATCATGACGCGGGCTGCCGGATACTGCATTGTTCACGCCGGTCACGATATCGGACAAAACATGAGAAGGAAGCACCGACGGGGTGCCTCCTCCTATATATAATGTATCCACTTTCTGCGAGAAGCAGTCCTCCGGCATTGTCGCACGGATTTCTTCCGAACGCGCCGCCGCCTCTGAAACCACGGCTTCCGCATAGCGGCCGAACCTTTCGGACTCACCATCCACCTGTTTCCGTCCCTTGCATACTGGAATCGCTTCGGAATAGAAACTGCAATAAGTGCAGAAACTTCTGCAGAATGGGATATGTATGTAAATCAAAGCTTTACAATTAGCGGAGCATCAATTCTGCCGAACCGAGCTTGGCCTGCTCCGTGTACGCCTCAACGGTGTAGATACCCTTCTGGTAACCAGGGATATCGTTCAGATAGATGCTGAGGTCCACTTCCTTGCCCTCGTAGTCTACAAGTCTGGAAGCCGAAGCGACCATTGTCTCGCCGTTGTAGGTAAATGAGGTGCGGTTCGAGTTGGTGAGAATGATTCCGTCTGGATCTTTCACACGGATATACACTCTTACTTGTCCCTTAGGTGCAAGTTCATTTTCCACGAGGCTGAGCGACGTAAGGAGTCTCACTACGCGGCTGCTTCTGTCAGTAATCTTGTCGGAAGAGTTGTATGCCTCGATGCGGAGTCCTCTGGCCTTCATCACCGCGCCTGCAGCAACCTGGCCGGAAAGGGCGTCGACCTGACGTGAAAGCTGCGCGTTCTCGGCTTTGCTTGCGGCAGCCTCTCTACGGGCAGCGGCAGCATCAGCTGTCAGCTTGTGGTTCAATGTGTTGAGAGAATCAATCTGAACAATGTAATTACGCATGATGCTTCTCAATGTTCCGAGTTCCTTCTCGTACTGACGCATCTTCGCCCTGTTGGTGGCATCCGTCTTCTTTATCCTTTCTATAAGGTTCGCAACTTCAGCACGTGAGGTATCGAGCTGCGAATTGATGGAATCATAGTCAGAAGAAAGTGATGCGTAATCGCTCTGCAGATTTTCCATCTGCTCGGTAAGGTCACGCTTTTCATCCTCAAGTTCACCTATCAACGTGGATTTCTGGCTCCAGACATATACGAGTATTGCAACCAAAGCTACAACTACGCCGATAAGTATAAACATCGTGGTCTTCAAGCTTTTTTCTTCCGCGAGTTTGGCTTCACGCTCGCGACGCTCCATAATCGGATCTGTTTCCATAACAATTTCGTTTATTAAAAATAATCACACTCCGAACGTTTCAGCAAACAACATTCCAAAAAACGCCGAAGCCAATCAAACAATTGTCAAATATACTAAGAATCCGTCAAAAATCAGCAGAGCGATGTCCAATATCATTGGCCCCACCATTCTTTGAGGGCATTTTTTAAGAAAGAGCCTTTGCTCTTCTCCTTTTTCTCCGTGGTGTTTCCGGAGGCTGATTCGGAAGATTTTTCAGCTGTGTCAGCGACCTTGGCCGGTGTATATTCCGTCGGTATCGCGATGTTGCAAGACTCCTTGCTGAGCTTCAGGTCGTAGAACACATATTGACCCGAGCGTTTGTCGCCACATTCCAGCCAGAACATCAGCTGATGGCACTTGAAGATGGGAACGGTGACCGTGAGCGGCTCCATCTTGTTGTCCAGCCAATACTCGCCAACTAGGACACGATCTGCGAAGACATTGAGCTTCACAGGATTGCGCAATGCCTCTTCGCTGCGGTTCTGGAACACATCGTCGAACTCATCCACATATTCCAGCTTGTTGGCGACCGTGAAGGTGCAGCTTTCATATTCACCGTACGGATTGAATGCCGCTGCGGAAGCCTGCTTGCTGTTCTTGTCTTCCAGAAGCAGGAAGATACTTGCCGTAGGCGTACCGGAAGCGCCTGCCGAGACACCCGTATAAGCCGAGACATCGGAACCGCTTACGGATGCGCCGACTCCTGTCAATGCCATGAATACGACGTCCATGACAGTCACATTTTCAAGGCCCAACGGAATATTGGTCTCCAGCATGAAGCCTTTGTTTATCTGACTTCCGTCCTTCATCCGGAAGTACTTGGTGATGGTGCTGCCGTCATGGAAACAGTCGTCCATGCTGAATCCGGTCAAATCGCTGACATATCTTCCGACGAAGTGGAAATACGGCTTCCCGCAAAGGTCTATCAAGTCGGTCCGGTAAGGACAATCCGGAACTTCATGTTCGAATATGGTGTTCGGGACAGGATTGCCGCGATAGAGGATGATGTCGCCTACTCCGATGATTGTCTGCTTGTTCTTGCCGTTGCCCATCTTCTCGAAACGGAGCGTGCGGCATTTGTTCACAGGGACTTCGTAATGCTGGTTAGGCCAGGTGCAATAAATGGTCTTGTCGAAAACCAGCTGCTGGTCCGCATAAATCCGGAGATTGTCGTCATCCATCACGTGATTCTTGCTCAAGCTTGCCGCATCGAAGCTTATCCAGTCATATTCTCCGGCAAGGTCGAACTCCGCATAAGAGGCGATCATGTCTCCCAGCAACGTATTGCCGGTAGTGAGAAGAAGTCCTTCCCAATAACGTTCTCCGCCCATCGAGAAGGTGTAATGACGAGATTCACCGACGAACAGCGTATTGTTGGCAGCGCTTACGCCTCGTACCGAATACGGCTTGATGCTGGACATGAGAGGACACACGTCAGGCAGTTTGGAAATCCATTCCTTGTTCGGATTGATGAGCCCTTCAGCCGGAACGCTTGCACCTGCCGGATAAGCCTTGATGTCCACCACTCCATAGGTAATGCCGCCAAGGAAATCACTGTTCCTGTATTCACATGTAAGCAACAGCTGCTCAGCCCCTTTCACATCCAGCACAATCTGCTTTGCCAGATCGGTCTGCTTGACCATCCCCTCATATATTGTCTTCCTGTCAGCTTTCACTACAAGCCATGCACTGGAATTGGAACTCTGGTTATCACGCGGCCCTACGATGAACGAGACCTTGTCATAACGCTTGTCCAGCCAGAAACCGGCAGTTCCGTACTCGGTTCCGGCAAGCGCCTGGCTCACAGAAAATTGCAGGCCTGAATCATAGTCCTTACGATTAATGCTGATGGTCTTTTCCTGAGTCATCTTGCCCTGGTACCTGTCCCCCAGGACCGGTTTCACGAAGCCTTCCCTGTATGTGTACAACTGATTGGTTTTCATGAGGTCCACAGTGCCTTTTGGAACACCTGCAAGAATGGTGTTCGGGTTGGAAACTGCGACCCCCGCCTTCCAGAGCTTGACGTTTCCGAAAGAGATGTCCAGACTTCCACGCGGAACGGTGAACACCAATTCATTGACCCCGGTGACATCGAAGGTATAGAACTTAGGGGAATCATAAGCGAAAACCACTTCATCGAGAAGCCTCTTGCCGTCCGCGGAAAGAGTTACGATCGAATTGCTTTTCGAGTTCATCGCGCCGAAGGACGGACCGACCAGGAACGTTATCTTGCTGTAAGCGCCCTTGATGTTGAATACAGCCTTTCCGGAGACATTGTCCGCAACAAGTCCGCCCGACGGTGAGCCCAGCGTAAAACCGCCCTTGACTTCATATCCTCCAAGGACGAAGGCGCTCTCATTGGATTTGCTTATATTGCACTTCGACCGTTCTTTCGGAACAATGGCATTGACCATGAAAGTCTGCGCTTCCAGATGCAGGAAACTCATCGACATCAATGCGACAATGGCGAAAATCTTCTTCATAAGCGTTGGTTTACAAGTGATTGAAAAGCCACAATATTCCAAAGATAACGAATTATTGCACAACTTTTTGGATTTTTTCATAAATTCGACACATGAAATATTTAATGCGCTTAACAATAACCTTCACAGTTCTGGCCCTGTGCGCCCATGTTCCCTCTGCCAATGCCGGATTACATGAAGAATCACCATGCAGGTTCACGCAAGTCACATCACGGAACGGATTATCCTACAACTCCGTAAAATGTGTCATGCAGGACAGCCGAGGATATGTGTGGATAGGGACATACAAAGGCCTCAACAGATATGACGGCACGCGCATCAAGAACTACGGACGGCAAGATCTGGGAGTAAAATCCGACTATATCAATGTTCTTGCAGAAGATTCCGCAGGAAATATTCTTATCGGAACTGACAACGGGATAGTCATTTACGATTATCGCAAAGACTCCTTCCGGCAGCCGTTGCAGGCAGAATTGCTGGACGACAGGATATACAGCATACACAATGATTCGAAAGGCATTTCATGGATCGGGTCCAGAGCGCAGGGACTGTTCAGCTATGACCCTGAAACCGATGCCGTCAGCAAGATTGAACTGAAAAATCCCGAGGGAAAACTGGTCCGGGACATCTACAGGATAGTCATTGACAGGAATGACAAGATGCATGTGGCCGTATATTGCGACAACCTTTACAGGCTCACGGGCGATTTCGCTATGGAGAGAATCACAACTCCCGGAAAATCAGGCTATTTCGAGAAGGATGACATCGAGGGAATAGTGCTGAATCCGAGTTACAGCAACCAGATGTTCATAGCAAGCAAGCGACATGGCCTTTGCCGGCTGGACCTGAGGACGGGGGAAGTCAGCGTCCTGGTGACATTGCCCGCCGATTCCAGGCCGGTATATCTGTCGGAAAACGACGGCATCCTGTGGCTGGCGACATCATCCGGCGTGGTGAAATACTCGGTAGAAAATGGTACATGTTCGACATTGAAGCACGACAATGCCGACAAATTCTCGTTGTCAGACGACTATACCACGACGGCAATCCAGACCTCCGACGGAAGCCTGTTCATCGGAACGACCACGCAAGGTATTGATTATCACAGCCCCAGTCAGGACATATTCAAGAAATTCTACAAGACCACCGATGGCGAACCGCTTGAAGGCAGTTCCATCTGCGGCTTCGCCCAGGACAGGAACGGCATCGTATGGGTCGCCTCTAAAGGGAATGGGCTGATGACATTGGACCCGGGAACAGGGGCATTGGCACGCAAAAACATAAAAGGACTGCCCGAGACGCTGAACGCACTTTGCATCGACGGCGACAACCTCTGGATAGGCTATCACAAAGGCATTTGCAGGCTGGACATCAGGACAGAAAACGTCAAGTCATATCCGCATTTCACGGTATCGGACGTCGACATCGACAACAGGGTACTGCGCATCTTCAAATCGTCCGACGGAAAAATCTTCCTCTGCACCTCGGTGGGAGTGATGGCATACGACCCGGCGGCAGACAAATTCAGAAAGGTGGAATGTCTGGGCGACCGCGCCATCGAATATATGGCGGAAGACGGCGACGGCACCATCTGGGTGGCTTCATACAGCCAAGGCGTGCTCGCATACGACCAGTTCAATGATACCGTAACAGGGCATTGGCACGGAAACAGCATCCCGGATATGGTTTCTTCCGTCTGTCTGGACAAAAACGGCGACCTCTGGGCCATCGGTTTCAATACCGGTTTCTACAAATATGACAGACGCACCGGGCAGTTCCGCGCCTACAACAGGGAAAACATCGAAAACCTGCCGACCGAAGTTTTCTTCGCTGCCAGACCGGATGATTTCGGCAATCTCTGGCTCAGTTCAGACAAGGGACTTGTGCGGTACAATGAGAAGAACGGCTCCATCAAGGTTTTCAACAAGAGATCGGGGCTGGTGGATGATTTCCTGAACAAATCCGGAATCACGCTCATTGACGGACGCCTCCTGTTCGGTTCCACGGACGGCTTCATAATGTTCAATCCTGCTGATTTTCAAGCAAAAGGAGGCATCCCGAATGTGGCGATAACCGATTTCGCCATCGGAGACGATGTGGTCGTGCCGTCAGAAGACGGAGCCATCCGCGAAAACATTGACGTGGCCCGCAGCATTGAACTCAAGCCCGGAGAAAATTCATTTGGATTCAATTTCGCGGCTCCCGCCTCGGATATCCTGCAGAGCGACAGGATTTTATGCAAGCTGGACGGGTATGACCCTGACTGGCGGGATATATCTTCGGACATGAGTGTCTTTTATTACAACATCCCCGCCGGGAAATATACGTTCCGCATCACCGTCGTGGAGCCTTCGGGCGAGCAAGTATCTGCACATCAAGACATAAGGATGGAAGTCAGACCACCGTTCTGGCAATCGGCGGCCGGATTGGCAACACTGGCCGGCATCATCCTGATGATTACGGCCGCATCCATCGGCATTGTCCTGAAAAGACAGGAGGACAGGCACAGAAAGGCCCAGGAAGAGCTGGAACAGCAGCGGGAGAAAGAAATGCTGGCAGAGAAAATGTCCTTTTTCTCCAATGTCATCCACGAAATCAAGACACCGCTTACGCTCATACGTACTCCCCTGCAGAACATAATGTCCGGGGAAAAGGCTTCCGACACTGCCGATGACCTGAAAATAATACGCAACAGCACGGACTATCTGGACAAACTGGTAAAGGAGCTGCTGGACTTCGTGAAGGTGGAGCAGCACGGCTACGTCCTTGAGCGCAAGAACATTGACATCGTGGACCTGATAAACTACGCGTGCTATAATTTTTCGGAGACGGCCAAGGACAGGAACATCAAGCTGAAGTTCAATCATCAGCAGGACCACATAGTGTTGGCGGCTGACGAAAAGGCGCTCATGAAAATCATCAACAATCTGATTCACAATGCCGTAAAGTACGCCGAATCCTATATCAACATCAGCATTTCCATCGAGGGAGACAATGTTTCCGTCAATTTCAGAAACGACGGACCGGCAATTCCGGCCGGCAGGCGCAAGGAGATTTTCAAGCCGTTTATCCAGTTCAGCAATGAGAGGGCAAGCTATTCGCAAAGTTTCGGAATCGGACTGCCGCTTGCCAAGACCCTTGCGGAACTGCACGGAGGTTCATTGACATTGGCCGACGGCAACGAGACGAATTTCGTACTGAGGCTGCCAGTGAAGACGGAGGAGAACAGTCTTGCCGTCATGGAGGCTCCCGTGGAGAGCGGCCAAAGCCTGCCGATGCTCCTGCTGGTGGAGGACAACCCGGAACTCCAGAGCTATCTGAAACGGAAGCTCAGGACGGATTACAGGATATTGGCTTACGCCTCGGCGGAAAACGCATTGGAGGCATTGAAAACCAATAAGGTAGACATAATTCTCACCGACATTGCGCTACAGAAGATGAGCGGCGTGGAACTGTGCAGAAAAGTGAGTTCCGACCCGGAGACGTCACATATACCTATAATAGTGCTGTCAGCGATTTCGTCAGAAAAGACCAAAATCCGTTGCATGGAATACGGGGCTGCATTGTATATCGAGAAACCGTTCACGCTGGACTATCTCACTGCCTGCATCAAGAGCATAATCGAGAACAAGCGTAAAATCAAGGAGTCCATGCAGGATGCCGATGCGGCGACGGAAAGCAAGCCCATCAATCTTGTGGAGAGGGATGCTGATTTCGTCAGGAAACTGGACAGTGAAATCCAGAAGCACATGAGCGATCCGTCTTTCAATGTCCTGAACCTGGAGGAGGCCTTGTACATGAGCCGCAGTTCCCTCACCAGGAAAATCCGCAGCCTGCTGGGCACGAGTCCGGTGGAATATCTGCGGTCCAGGAGATTGGCTGCAGCTGCCGAAATGCTCGCAACAGGGAAACACCGCGTGAGCGAAATCTGTTATGCCGTAGGCTTCCGTTCGCCATCATATTTCTCAAAATGCTTCAAGGAGACCTATGGCTGCCTGCCTGCGGAATATGCGTCAAAGAATGAAACAGACTCGCCAAAAAATGCAATAAACTAACCATCGGCCGAAGGCATTTTCATAACCGGTTATATTATAGTGTACATTTGGACAAACGACAAATTAATACACTAAAATATCGGATTATGTTTAAATTCTTCGGGAAATTCAGGCATCTGCTGGGCTTGGCGGCCCTGGTTATCGGCCTGGTTTCAATTCAACACACAGCCTATGGACAAGGCAATGGAACTTGCCGTGTGAAAGTCGTGGATGAAATCGGTCCTCTTCCTGGAGCGGCCGTGGTCGTCAAGGGGACTTCCATCGGACAAGCGGTAGACAACAAGGGTGTCTGCACATTGACCTCACTCAAATCAAATTCAGTTCTGGTGGTTTCCTGCCTCGGTTATGACGACAAGGAAGTCATCTGGAACGGCAAAGCGGAAATCACGGTCAGGCTCAGCAATTCCAGCCAGATGCTGGACGAGACCGTCGTGATCGGTTACGGCACGCAGCGCAAGAAAGACCTCTCCGGCGCCATCGCGCAGGTAAAAGGCGAGGTGCTCAATGAATTCTCGACATTGTCAGTGTCGAATGCATTGCAGGGAAGAGTCGCCGGCGTGGAAATTTCACAAATCAACGGTCAGCCGGGAGCAGGCATGCAGGTGAGAATCCGCGGAGCCAACTCCATCAAGGGAAGCAATGACCCTCTGTGGATCATCGACGGATTCCCTGGTGACATCAACATGATCAATACCTCCGACATCGAGTCCGTGGAAATTCTCAAAGACGCCTCTGCCACAGCGATTTACGGTTCCAGAGGAGCTAACGGTGTCGTCATCATCACCACCAGGAGGGCCAAGAAAGGTGACGTCCGCGTGGAATACAACGGCAGCGCAGGCGTACAGACATTGACGAAAAAGCTGGAGGTTCTCAGCGGCGACGAGTACATGCATTATCTGAATGACAAGGCTGATATCCAAGGCCAACCAGCCGTTTTCACTCCGGAGCAAATCGCTGCCAACCAATGGAATACAAGCTGGCAGGATGAAATCTTCCGCCCGGCGCTCATCACCGACCACGCAATCACCGTCACCGGCGGCAGCGAAAAACTCCAGTCCATCGTGGGAGTTTCAATGTTCAAGCAGGACGGTATCGTGAAAAAGAGCGGCTATCAGAGGGCTTCCGTCAATGCCAAATTGAACTACAACATTTCCAAATATGTTTCTGCCAATGCCAATGTCATCTACAGCTACACCGTACACGACAGGATGAATTCCCAGGGCGGCGGACGTGGAGAATCAGTTATCGGAAGCTCCTTCGAGACCTCTCCTCTGGCGACTCCGCACTATGATGACGGAACATGGAACGACCTCATCACACAGCCTGCCGGCGGCATGAATCCGGTCGCATATCTATATGAAGTGTCGGACAAATGGCGTTCAAACAGGATTGTGGTCAATGGCGGACTGACAATCAGACCTGTAAGCGGACTTTCCATCCAGTTGACGGGAAATGTCCGCAACGGCATCAGCAGGAGCGACTATTTCAAGAGCAAGAAATACCCGAGCTCCGTAGGTGCTGCTTCAATTTCATACGGAGAGACCCTCAACGCTTCCGGAAACGGTATCATCAATTACGAAAAATCCTTCAAGAAGCACAACCTGAGCGTGATGGGCGGTGTAACTTACGAACAGAACATCACCAAGAGCACTTCCACGGGAACTGCCAAGGGCTTCCTCAGCGATGTTGTGGAGACTTACGACCTGGATGCAGCCGAAACCAAGGGACTTCCGTCATCTTCTTACTCCGACTGGAAGATCCTGTCATTCCTCGGACGTGTCAACTACAACTATGACAACAGATATCTCCTCACGGCGAATTTCCGTGCCGACGGTTCCTCAAGATACAGCAAGGGCAACAAATGGGGCTGGTTCCCGTCTGCCGCCTTCGCATGGAGAGCCTCACAGGAGGACTTCCTGAGAGATGTAAGCTGGCTTTCAGAATTAAAAGTAAGAGTGGGATACGGAATTACCGGAAGCACTGCCATCTCTCCATATTCCACACAGAACACATTGGAAAGCGTAAATGTGGTATTCGACAAGCAGACCACAGTGGGCTACGCTCCTAAAAATACCTATTTGGGCGACCTGAGATGGGAAACCACCGCACAGCTCAATACCGGCTTCGACCTCGGTCTGTTCCGCGACAGGCTGAAAATCACTGCCGACTATTATTACAAGAAGACTTACGATCTTCTCAATGATGTGGAAATGCCCCGTTCCAGCGGATATACGACAGCATTGAGGAACATCGGTTCCATCCGCAATTCCGGCGTCGAGGTACAGGCCGACGCAAGACTGGTCGACAAGGCGGTCAAATGGGATTTCGGCATCAATTTTTCGCTGAACAGAAGCAAGATTCTCAAGCTTGCGGACGGTAAGGACATTTTCGGAAGCAAGATTACCAACACACTCATCAGCGACCAGCTGAACATCATGAGAGAGGGTGAGCAGATGTACCTCTTCTACGGATATGTGGAGGACGGTTACGATGACAAAGGACAGCTGAAGTACAAGGATTTCGATGAAGACGGCAAGATCAGCACGGAAGACAAGCGGATCATCGGCAACCCTAATCCTGATTTCCTTCTCAACTTCAACACGTCCATAAGCTGGAAAGGATTGACTCTCAGCGCTTTCTTCCAGGGCTCCTTCGGAGGGGACATATATTCATTGACGATGGCGTCCATCGCTTACGGCTATGCAAGCAACGGCAATGTCCTCAGAGAGGTATACTACAACTACTGGACACCTGACAGGCCGGACGCCAAATATCCGAACCTCATTTCCAACCTCAACCTCAAGTTGTCCGACAGGTTCGTATACGATGCGACCTATCTGAGACTGAAGAACATTGAACTCAGCTACGCCATTCCATGCAAGGGCAAGGTGCTGCAGAAGGCCAAGGTCTATGTCAGCGGACAGAACCTCGTCACCTTCACATCCTACCCTCTCTGGAACCCGGACGTGAATGCCAAGGGAGGCGGGTCCTCGCTTACCCAGGGCGTGGATGCTTCCTGCTACCCTATCGCCAGGACAGTCACACTCGGCTGCAGGCTGACATTCTAGAAATGTGTTCATAATCAAAACAGTATACAAGATGAAAAACAAGATATTGAAGATGCTGGCCATCGGATTGGCATTGACTTCCATCGTTTCCTGCGAAGACTGGAAGCTGCTCGACGAGCATCCGAAGAAAATAGACGCGACCACGTTCATGAGCAATGCTGATGAAGTGCAGAGTGTCATCAACTCCATTTATTCGCAGCTGGAAAGGGATGCGGGTTTCGGCCGCTATCTCAGCATCCTTCCGGAAGCAATGGCAGATTATGCCTACGGAAGAGGCAACTACAATACGTCTTACGAAACGGGACTTACCACCAACGGCCAGACTTTCGTCAAGGACAGCTGGGCGGTCCTGTACAGGGCCATCAGGTTCAGCAATGAAATAATGTCGCAGATAGGTGACGCCGACCTGAGCCAGACGGAATACAAGCATCTCACCGGAGAGACCCGCTACCTCAGGGCTTTCGCGTACTCGTTCCTTGTGAAGTATTGGGGAGCAGTTCCTTTCTTCGACGAGAGCAATATGGACAACTTCAACAAGGGCAGAACCTCTGCCGGGACTCTCTGGCAATACATTGTGGATGAGGCTGATTATGCAGCACAGAGTCTTCCGGAGAGCGCCGCTGCCGGCCGTCCTACCAAATATTCAGCATTGACATTGAAAGGCGAAGCCCTGATGTATATGGAGAAATGGGCGGAGGCGGCGGAGGCTTTCGGCGAAGTGATTTCCTCCGGGAGATATTCGCTGGTGACGCTTTCTTCCGCGGATGATTTCTCGAAGGTCTACGGAATTGCCGCTACCGGCACACCGGAAGAGATTTTCTACATCAAATTCAACAGGGACGTGCCTGCCAAGTTCCAGTGGATGTTCCTCTGCAAGCCAAACCCGGTATATGCGACAGGAGCGGTAGGAATCTACACAGACTACAAGAACAACAATTTCATCGCGTCATGGGACAAGAATGATTACCGTTACCAGTGGTCTTTGTGGATACAGAAAGACAACGGTGCCCTGAATGCTGTTACGAAAACAGGCATGATCTGCCTCAAATACCGCGACTACGAGGATGCCACGTCATGCGCAAACGATTGGCCTGTATACAGATACGCCGATGTGTTGCTTTATTGCGCAGAGGCCATCTGCAGAAGGGACGGCAAGCCTAATGCAGAGGCTATGGAATATGTGAACATGGTCCGCCGCCGCGCTTACGGCATGAATCCGAAGAAAGCGCAACCTGTCGACAGGCAGCTTTCGAATTACTCCGACAAGGACAGTTTCATGGAGATGCTTCTTCAGGAAAGAGGCTATGAGACATGCTTCGAGGCGAAGAGGTATTGCGACCTGAAACGCTGCGGCCTGCTCGCCGAATATGCCGTGAAGGCCGGTAAGATTTCGTCCGCATCCGAGGTCAAGGACGCCGCGTGGTGGTGGCCGATTCCGACCGACGAGTTCAACTACAATACGGCAATGGACCCGGCAAAAGACCAGAATCCCGGATATTAATACACAATCAGTCAAGAACATTACGAAATATGAAATACAATAAGTTTTTCTGCACGCTTATAGCCATCGCATCGGTCTCTTGCACGACCAGCAATGCTGATGACAATCCCAATCCCCGTCCCGGCAAGGACCAGGGAGAGGAGAAGCCTGTGACCAGTGACATCACCTCCATTTATGACCTCAACCAGAACAAAGGTTATCTGAATTCCCATGCGGCGACCTGGCAGAACAGCGTACTGGAGATGGACTACAGTTCCATCGTCACGCTGGAGCAGCCCAAGATCACGCCTGCCTACCCTATGTATCCGAGAATCAAGAAACTGGCAAACGGGTCCTATCTTCTTATCTATCAGCAGAATCTATCCGCACACGACGTATATTATGCGAAGAGCATGAACCTCACGTCCTGGACGGAGGGCGGCTCTCCGCTGTTCGAGAAAACCGACATGAACCAGTACGAGAGCTCTGTCAAGGACAGGGTACTGTTCTCCTCTGCGGACGCCATCGTATTGTCAAACGGGGACATTCTGGCATTCGCCTCATTCCGCCTGAACAAGGGTTATAGACTCAACAACCTGAACAACGGAATAATGATGCGACGTTCTTCCGACAATGGCGCATCCTGGAGCGAACCGCAGATCATTTATCGCGGAACCACATGGGAGCCGTCAGCACTCCAGCTCGCAAGTGGCGAGGTCCATGTATATTTCACCAGCTCGGACCCGAACCTGGGTGACTCCGGCACAGCACTTCTCCGTTCCACCGACAACGGAAAGTCCTGGACATCAGTCGGAAAGATTATCAGACAAAGAGCCGGAACGGCAATGGACGGGTCAGGACAAACTATTTTCACCGACCAGATGCCTGTAGCCATCCAGCTCAACGGCAAGGACAGGATTGCAGTCGCCCTGGAATCCAGATTCGGCAGGACCGGAACATCCGCTGACCAGTACAATCTCACCATGGCATACAGCAGCGACAACTGGGCATCCGGCGGACTGACCGGCGACGCAGAGGGTCCTGCTGACAGAAAGTCAAGCATCTTCACGAACGAAGCCGCACCTTATCTCAGACAGTTCCGCTCCGGCGAGACAATGCTTTCCTGCAATGCCGGCAAGACTTTCTACATCAGGATGGGCAACGCATTGGCCGACAAGTTCGGAACGCCGATGCCAAGCTTCGAAAAAGGATGTTGGGGCTCATTGGAAATCATTGACGACCACACAGTTGTAGGCGTATTCCCTACCAGCTGGAGCGAGACTTCCAATGGCGAACAGATATCCAGGTCGCGCATCAATATCGCGAAATTCGTCCTCAACCACAGAATCAACGCAGCCGTCCTCACCCCTGAAACCGACGGCAGCAGCAAAGACTGGAAGGATGTCGACGACGCCCTGTTCATCGGCAGCGCGGGCAAGACCGGCACGACCTTCAGGTTCGCTTATGACAATGACAATGTCTACGGCATGATTGAGCGCAAGGACACGTCCCTGACCTCGTCCGACGAATGTACCGTGATGCTCCAGAGCGGAAACGGCACCGGTACTCCTGTATCGCTGAAATTCTCGTTCAAGGACGGCAAGATCGTATGTTCGGACGCCAATGTGAAAGTGGCATCATGCATCTTGGGAACTCTCGACGACACCACTGAAGATGACGGACTTACCATCGAATTCTCCATACCTAAATCATTCCTCGGCATAGTATCCGACAAGCTTCTGTTCAATGCCGTGGTGAAGGATGACATCTCAGGTGAAGATACCTTTTTCGGGCTCACGGCGAACAATTACCAGAAATGGATTCCGATCGAGCTCAAACCGGCAGCAGAGCATGCTCCTGTACCGGACCCTGGACAGGGAGAGTTCAATTCCGACGGTCCTAAATGGAGCGAAGGAGATGAAGTGAATCCTTGGAATTAACGACTAAAAACGAAAGAATCATGAACAGATATATTCATATCGGCATAATCGCCGCTGCAGCATTGTCATTGGCCTCCTGCGACAAGGAATCACAGGAGAAGACGATGGACATGCAGGAGAACGGCGGGGCGCTCACTGCAGTGCTGCCTTCCACCAGGACTGCCATCGACATGTCAGGCAACGTGGTCTGGAATTCCGGCGACCAGATTATGGTCTATAGTTCCGGCTCGCCTCTGGGAACGAAATATTCCACAGAATCAGACCAGGAGACTTCAGGGGCGTTCAATCCTGAGGGAGAATCAGTTACAGGCGACAAGCTCTACGCCGTTTACCCGGCTTCTGCCGCAAACGGGGCACAACTTTCCGGCGAAAACATTGAAATAAATTTCGCAGGACTGGCGGAGCAGACCTATTCGGGCGCATTGGACGCGAGCGCGAACATCAGCAAAGTACCGATGGCGGCCGTATCGTCCGGCAAGAAACTCATGTTCTCCAACTTGTGCGGCGGTCTGAAGTTCAGGATTGCGGACTGGCAGGACATGGGCATCATGATCAAATCCATTGAGGTCAAGGCGAATGGCGGCGAACTGCTGACAGGAAAGGCGACGGTCAATCTTGCAGACATGACATACACGTTGAAAGACGGAGGAAGCGCTGTTTCCGTCAACATCGAAGGCGGCATTTCCATCGGTACTGCCGGCCATCGTGATGAAAGCAAGGACTTCATCATCTTCATTCCGGCAGGAAAATATTCCAAGGGTTTCACCTTCACCATCACCGACAATGACGGCATGGTCTATACGAAATCCACAAGTCAGGAAATCACTGTCGCACCGGGAGTGGTGACACCTCTTAAATCATTGCTGCTCACATTGTATTTCGGAAAGGCGAACTGCATCAGGACGGCAGCGGCGGGCGACATCACCTTAGACATTACCCCATATTATTCATTCTCAGAGGATTTCAGCTATTCCGGCACTGCCGTAAGTTCAGCGAATCCGGCTGCCAAGGCCAAGGTTCTCTGGCAGTACGCCATCTCGACGGGAAGCGGCGATGTCATCGGAACGCCTACGATTTCCGGCAACGAGCTCAAGGTCCCGGTGAAGGGCACTTTCGGCAATGCTCTCGTAGCCATCTGCAATTCAGCGGATAAGGTCCTGTGGTCATACCACGTGTGGGTAAGCGAGGCTGCCGACATAAACTGGACCAATGCCACAGCAGGTGATTTCGTCATGATGGACAGGAACCTCGGAGCGGTAGCATTGAAATTCAAGGACCAGAACAGCTACGGCTATTTCTACCAGTGGGGCAGAAAGGATCCGTTCCCTAGACCGGTGCCGCTGGAGAGGCCGACCTCCGCTGCCAAGTACAAGAATCCGGGTGTCGAACTGACCAAGACGGCCGCAGCGACGGAAGAGACCGGCACCGTCGGCTATGCCATCGCCAATCCTGACACCAGGCTTCTGGATGCCGCCACATGGATGAAAGTCGGCACAATGCCGGAGGGCATCTGGGGCAATCCGACCGGAAACAATGAAGGCGGAAAAGGCGTGAAGACCATCTACGACCCTTGTCCTGAAGGATATAGAGTGGCGGACCCGATGTGTTTCAGCATGGGATGGAAGAATAACAAAGCCTCCTGCGATGCCAACTACGGCTATGAGTTCGTGACCGACGACGGTTCATCCAAGACAATGTTCTTCACCTCCGGTTATCTCAGCACGAATGCAAACTGCGTAGAATATCTGGAATACCGCGGAGGCCTCTGGACCAATGCGCCTATCAGCGGCAAAGGACTCAGGTTCTACTACAACAATGCCAGTGTCAAGAACAATGACGGCATGGCTTACACCACCGGTCTTCCTGTACGTTGCATGAAAGAAACAAAGTAAAATACAATGAATAAGAAGAGAATTGCGACAATATGTCTGGTAGCATTGTCTACCATCATGGTTTCGGCCAAAAACGGCCCGGTAAAAATGTGGGAAGGGACCATTGACCTTCCTACCTACAGAGTTGACGCTCCGGAGAGGGCGCCGCTGTTCGAGAGGGATTTCGCCTACCAGAGGGCGAAGCGCGGAGTCTATCCGTATGCCATGAACGACAATCCTACAAATGTCAAGGTGGACTCCACCCACAAGGCATTGTATCTCGAAAACGACTACATCAAGCTCTGCGTCCTTCCCGATATCGGCGGCAGGCTGCTTTATGCCACCGACAAGACCAACGGCTACGAAATCTTCTATCGCCAGCACGTGATAAAGCCGGCCAATGTGGGTATGCTCGGCGCATGGATAAGCGGAGGCGTGGAATGGAACGTATTCCACCATCACAGGGCAACCAGCCAGTATCCGATTGATTACAAACTGGTCGACAACGGCGACGGAAGCAAGACCATCTGGGTGGGCGAAGTGGAAAACCGTCACAGGATGAGCTGGGCCATAGGTCTTACGCTCCATCCGGACAAGTCCTATATCGAGGTCACCGGACGTTTCTTCAACAATGCGCAGGACCGCAATTCCATGCTGCACTGGAACAACGTCGCGACTCACGTCAATGAGAATTACCAGATCATCTTCCCGGAGAATACCGACTTCGGCACCTACCACCACAAGAACAGTTTCCTGCGCTGGCCGATAGCGGATGCCGAGTATTGCGGCAATCCGGACTATGCAGGCAAGGATATCAGCTATTGGAAAAACCTGCCGGCATTGACGGGCGGTTCAGTATTCGTCTATGACCTGAAAGACGATTTCATAGGCGGTTACGACCACGGCAAGAATGCCGGTACAATGCTGGCGGCCGACCACAACATCAACAAGGGCGGCAAGTTCTGGGCCTGGGGGCCAATGAATTACGGCCACGAATGGGACTGCAAGACGCTTACCGATTCTGACGGCGCGTATGTGGAACTGATGACAGGCGCATATTCTGACAACCAGCCGGATTACTGCTGGATCAATCCTCACGAGACCAAGGAGTTCACAGCATATTGGTACGGCATCCGCGACCTCCGTCACGTGAACAGGGGCAATGCTGATGCGACCGTGAACATGGACATTGACAAGTCAGGGGCCATCCACATTGCAGCGAATGTGACGCAGATCCGTCCTTCCGTAAAAATCACCGTTACGGGCCGTGAGGGCAAGGTCCTGTATGAGAAAACTTCATTTATGGCTCCGGACAAGCCGTTCGCGGATGACTTCAAGGTTTCTCCTGAAGACGTGGAGGAACAGACTGAGGTAACATTGACACTCACATCTGCCGAAGGCGAGGAACTCATCAGCTATCATCCTTACGCTCTCGACAGATCGAAGCCGCTCCCTGAGCCTGTGACCCCGCTCGACCCTGACCCGAAGAGCATTGACAACATCGAGGACCTTTATTATATCGGAATGCGCAACCTGCAGTTCCATCAGGCTCACGTGGATCCGAACATCTATTTCGAGGAGGCTGTACGCCGTGACCCTTATGATGTAAGGAGCAACACTCAGCTGGGCATCTTCTACAGACAGAACGGGGATTATGCCAAGGCCAAGGAGTATCTCCGCCGCTCACTGAAGCGCCAGACCGCAAGCTACACCCGCCCTGCCGACGGCGAGTCAATGTACAATCTCGGACTCGTCCTCAAGGCAGAAGGAAACTACGATGCCGCTACAGATACATTGTACAGGGCCGTATGGGATTATGAATACGCCTCCGCCGCCTACTATCAGCTGGCACAGATTTCCAGCATGAGAGGTGATTCCGGAAAAGCAATCCGGGAAGCACAGATGGCTGTGGCATACAACGGTATGAACATTGACGCGAAGAATCTGCTGGCTACGCTCCTGAGGTATTCCGGAAAGAAGAATGAGGCGAAGAGCATGGCGGCGGAAGTCGTGAAACTTGATCCTCTTGACTATTATGCCACACGTGAACTTGTCATGATGGGAGCCAAGCCTGAGGCTGAGCTGAAGAGCCTGCTCCGTGGCACAAGTGAATCATACGTGGAACTCGCATTGTACTATATGAACAATGGTTTCATGGGTGACACGCAGGAGATTCTGGAGGATGCCGAGGCCGTACGCGCATATCCTACCGTCGAGTATTATCTGGGCTATCTCGCTGACCTTAAAGGAGATAAGACCTCTGCCGAGAAATGGTTCAAGAAGGCTGAAAGCGGAAGCATTGACTATGTCTTCCCGTTCAGGCTTGAGACGGTGAAAGTGTTCGGAAAGGCATTGGAATACCTGCCGGAAAGCGCCAACACCTGGTACTATCTCGGAAATCTCTACTATCAGAAGCAGCCGGACAAGGCCATGGAGGCATGGGAAAATGCTGTCCGCATCAATCCGGACTTCGCAATGGCATTGAGAAACATCGGCTGGGGATGCAGATTCTGGAAAAACGATCTCGCCGAGTCGGCAGAATGGTATCGCAAGGCCATCGCGGCGGACAAGGGACGGAATGCATTGTTCCTGGCTGAGTGCGATGAGATTCTGGAGCTTATGAACGTCCCTGTAAAGGAAAGATATGACCTGTTCAACGGCAAGGAAGCATTGTACGAAAAGCGTTATGATTCAGAGACAAAGGCGATCAAGCTCAGGATTCTGAACGGCGAATATGAGGAAGTTCTGGAGCCGCTGCTGACGAGATTCTACTCACGCAGGGAGCATATCGAGGACCTGCATGATATCTATGTCGATGCATGCCTGCTGTCAGCATTGAAAGAGTGGAAGAACGGGAACAATGAGAAGGCGCTCGAATATGCGCTGATGATGAATGACTATCCTGCGAACCACGGCTACGCTCACCTGGAGTACTACGCCCGCGAC
This sequence comes from Bacteroides sp. CAG:709, assembly GCA_000434935.1. GTDB lineage: Bacteria > Bacteroidota > Bacteroidia > Bacteroidales > UBA932 > Cryptobacteroides. The sequence continues at coordinate 31,932 of FR882179.1, forward strand.
GCGCAGGTCTACTACAATATCGGATTGGGATATGAAAAGGTCGGGGACAATGCCAAGGCACGCGAATATTTCGGGAAGGCTGCCGGCGTGGAAGTCAAACCGGTCGACGGCATATACAATTACGAGAAAGCTCTGGCAATGAAGAAGTTGGACCCTAAGGCAAATGTACGGAACATGCTCCGGGAGACTGCCAAGTATGGCAAGTCCTGCGTGACTGACTACGTGGAGCGTTTCTTCGAAAGTTTCGGTTACGGAGACTATCCGGAGGACATCAACACGAAGGCTTACTACATGCAGGGCATCGCCTACAAAGGCCTGGGCAGGAACATGAAGGCCAAGAAATGCTTCCGGAAGGCTCTTGCCGAGCGCAACGGAAATGTCTGGGCAAACTATTATCTGGGAAACATCAAATAGAAAAATCAATGAAAAGAATCGCAATATTGTCATTACTCGCCGCAATGCTTCTGGTGCCGTCCACCAATGCTGTTGCACGCGGCGGGCAATGGTCCAAAGAGAAGGCTGCCGAGTGGTACGCTTCACAGAAATGGCCGGTAGGCTGCAACTATGTGCCGTCATACGCCATCAACCAGTACGAAATCTGGCAACCTGAAACATTCAATCCGGAAATCATTGACAATGAACTTTCATTGGCTGAGAGCATCGGGTTCAATACCTTGCGCATCTACCTGCACGAGGGGCTGTGGTATGCCGACAAAGTGGGATTCAAGAAACGTGTCGACCAGTTTCTCGACATAGCGGACAAGCATGGCATGAAGCTGATAATCACGTTCTTCACGAACGGCGGCAACCATGACAAGGTATTCAGGCTCGGTCCTCAACCGGAAGCGATTCCGGGCACGCATAATTCGAACTGGATTCCCAGCCCGGGAAAGGCGGTGCTCGATGATCCGGCGCAATGGCCACGTCTGAAAAAATATGTCCAGGACATCCTGCGCACATACAAGAACGACGACAGAATACTTTACTGGTGCCTGTGCAATGAGCCTGAGAACACGAAAAACGGATGTGACGTCAGCAAATTCATGCCGGAGGTATACAAATGGGCCTGGGAAGTCCGTCCAAGCCAGCCTCTCAGTTCTCCTGTATGGCAGCGTCCGGGCATAAACGGCACGGCCACCAAGCTGGACCTCCTGGCTTATGCCTGCATGAATTCCGACATCATCACTTTCCATTGCTATTCGAAGCCGAAAGAAGTGGAAATCGACGTACAGATGCTACAGCGTTTCGGCAGGCCGATGGTTTGCCAGGAATACCTCGCCAGAAACTACGGAAACACGTTTTTCGATGTTCTGCCAATTCTGAAGAAGTACAACGTAGGAGCCATCAGCTGGGGTCTAGTGAACGGCAAATGCCATTTCCATTACCCGTGGGGACACAAAGTCGGAGATCCTGAACCGGAAATCTGGTTCCACGACATCTTCCGCCCGGACCATACGCCATACGACCCGGCAGAAATAACATTCCTTCAAGAAATGACGAAATAACATCATGAAACATACTGGAATCATAACAATCTTGCTTGCCCTGACTTCGCTGTTCGCCTCATGCGACAAAGGAGGCGCCGACACACCTATAGGCCCGGAAGACATGACCATGAACGTGCTCTTCATCGGAAACTCGCTTACAGCCGATGCCGTGGAACATCTGCCGCGCATATTCAAGAATATGGGCATAACGAACGTCAACCTTTATGCGGTATATCGCGGTGGATTCACACTTCCGCGCTATGTAGAAGTGTATGATGAGCCGAATTCATGCGCATTGTTCTATTGCAGGGCCGGTCATGAAGACTGGGAGGTATGGGACGTGAAACAGGATGACTGCCTCAAAGACATTGTCAATCTGCAACCTTGGGACGTGATTTCGATTCAGGAGCATACCGGGGCGGAAGAGGCATGGAGCTGGACCGGGAGGGAGGAGAATGCCATCAAGACATTGGTGGAGAGGTTCAACAATGCACATCCGGACCACCTCCCGACGATGGTTTATCTGATGTCCCACGTCTACGGCAACGTGCGCTACCAGAACAATGTCCTCTGGGAGAAATTCGACGGCGACAACAACAAGATGTGGGAGACATGCCTCGGATTCATCAAGCCGCTCAAGGAGCGCATTCCGATAAATACCATAATTCCTTGTGCCACAGCCGTCCAGAATCTCCGCACATCCGAATTGAACTGGACTCATCCGATGGACATGTCCCGTGACGGTGTGCATTCCGACAAAGGCATCACACGCTTCTGTGAGGCTGCCACGGTCTTCCAGATGGTATTCAAGCCACGTTTAGGGA
>FR882179.1:34269-48507 GCA_000434935.1 Bacteroides sp. CAG:709
GGGAAAGATATTTCGGATTGCACCTATACCTACGATGTATCCAACACGGAAAGGGGCAGTTTGTGCACTCCGGTGACGGCCGAAAACCGCACAATCGCCATCCAGGCCGCCAATGATGCCGTTAAGGAGCCTACTAAAATCACCGTCCACGACATCGCCGGCACCAAGACAGTGTTCTATCTATACCCTGTATCTATCACATACAAAAACAAATAGATCTCAATAACCTCACTAAAAAACCGGAGCTCCGATTGATGCGGGGCTCCGGTTTTCATTTATGGATTCAGGACTAGTAACCAGGGTTCTGGTAGAGTCCGTCAGGATTCAGGATGTGCTGAGTATGAGGAATCGGCAGATAGTAATCCGTGTTGTCATACTCGGTAGCGCCGTCTTTCTTCATGAGGTCCAGCATTTCGGCCTTGGTGTAGCCGCGCTTCATGTCGCTGTAGGCCTTGAACTCGTAGACAAACTCTCTCCAACGCTCTGTATAGATGGCATCGCGGAGAGCTTTTCCGGTAGGAGTTACGCTGGAAAGACCTGCACGGTTGCGGACCATGTTCAGATATTCCTGAGCCTTGGCTGCCTGGTTGCTGTGATAATAAGCCTCAGCCAACATCAGGGCAACATCGGCATAACGGAGAACGACATTGTTGCAGCCGTAATATCCTGAAGGATCGAGGTCACGGTATTTCAATGTGTAATAAGTGTCGCTACCCTTATGGGATCCACGTGCGATAAGTTTGGACATACGAAGGTCACCTGCCTCATTGTAAAGACTTGTCGTCTTGTTGAACGGCATGAAATGACCTCCTGAAGTAGCCGTTCCGTTCACTTCCTTTGCAGGATCAGTGATATCGGTAGGACGGAACTGCGTGTTGTAGGATGAGTTGGCAGAGTTTGAACCGCCGATGAACACCAGCTGGAAGATACCTTCGGCAGCAGTTGCCTGCTTGTCCACATCCCAGATTTCCGTAAGGTCCACATTCTTGAAATCACCGAACGGCTTCTTGCTCCATGCAGCAGTAAGCTGGGTGATGGCAGTCTTGCAGAGTTCCTCCTTCTTGGCAGCAAAGTCCTCGTCCGTAGCCATCTGGAGAGCAGCTTTTGCCCAGAGAGCCTCGGCAGCGACCTTGGATGCACGACCGCAGTTGGCAGCTGTCTGAAGGTCAGGAAGCTTGCTGGAAACAACGAACTCGCAGTCATCGAAAACGGCCTGATAAACGGTCTCCTTAGGCTGACGGACATTGGCTTTGTTCACACCGTCCAATGTCTCTATCTTGCTGAGGACCACAGGGACAGGACCCCAGTCGCACACGAGGGTATAGTAGCAGAGAGCACGCACGAACCTGACTTCAGCCTCAAGCTGTGACCTTACGTCAGCAGATGAATACTTGATGTCATCAATATGCTTGAGCACGACATTGGCACGGTCAATACATTTGTAGATGGTGTTCCAAAGGCTCAGCACCATCTGGTTGCCGGCCTGTACAGTACAGTTGTCGAACTGCGCGTTTTCACCGCCGCCTACTCCGGTATCAGGGTATGTAAGGAATCTAGCCTTGTTCTCTTCGAAGTAGCAGGCGCTGCTTCCCATGAAGTTGCCCTCCTTGAGGACAGCATATACTCCATTCACGGAGTTCTGGACATCCGTAAGGGAAGTGTAGTAGTTGGCTGTCGTGACAGCATTCGGATCCGAGAGATTCAGGAAATCACTGCAGGATACAGCCGCTACTGAAATTGCAATAATTGAAAAAAGTTTATTGAGTTTCATAGTCATATTCATTTAGAAAGTAAGTTTGAAACCGGCGGTGATAACCCTGGCCACAGGATATGAACCCCAGTCGAAACCAGGCATCATGTTGGCATTGGACTTATTCTCGGCAACGGTCTTTCCTCCGGTAGAATACTGGTCGACCTCAGGGTTGAAGCCACGGTAGTTGGTGAGGGTGAACAAGTTGTCGCCGTTCACATAGACACGGAGGCCCTGGATATGGAGTTTCTCGCAGACCTTCTTAGGGAAGGTGTAGCCGATGCTTGCGGTAGAAAGACGCAGATAATCGGCATCGTCGATGTAACGGTCGGAAATCTTCATGCCGGTGTTCTTGGTACCATGACGGAAAGCTCTTGGAACATAACCGTTACCAGGCTCTGCATCACTCTTCCAGCGGTTGCGGACTACGCCGTACTGATTACCTGAACCCTCCATGTTGTAGCAATAGTAGTCATTGAAGTTGATTACCTGTGCGCCTACTGAATATGTGAAACCGAGGGCAATGTCGAAGTTCTTGAAGGAAATCGCAGTGTTGAAACCGCCTGTAAAATCAGGATATGGAGTACCGATGATTTCGCGGTCAGCCTCGGTAATCTTGTAGTCTCCGTTGGTGTTGTGGTAGATGACGTTACCAGGTGAGAGATACTCGAGTGCATAGTCAGGAACTGCAGGTCCTTTCAGGATGTAGCCTTCAGGGAATGATTTTCCGTTAGCCTCGAACACCTCGCGGTCTTTCAGAACGTTCTGATAATCAGCCTCTGACATGATGCCGTCAGTCCTGTAGGCAAGGAATGAACCGATAGGATATCCTACCTTGGTGACATGGGTCTGTGCAGAACGCATGGTGGTGTTGTAGATTTCATCTACGCCGTCAGAAAGGTAAAGCACCTTGTTGCGGTTCACTGAGATGTTGGTTCCTACAGTCCATGTTACAGGACCTTCGAGGATACGTGCATCGAGCTGGATATCGAATCCCTTGTTCTGGATCTTGGAATCACCAAGGTTGGTGGTAGTGGATGTGGAACCTGAGATTGAAGGGATTCCGAGCTGATAGAGCACGTCGGAAGTATTGGAGATATAGTAGTTTCCGATAAGGTTGAGACGACCGTTGAAGAAACTGAGGTCAAGACCGATATTGGTCTGCTTGGTGGTCTCCCAGCTCAATGTAGGGTCTACGAATGCCTTCTCGTATGCGGTAGAGGTAACGCTGCCGCCCATTGCGGTGGTACCTGTTCCGATAGTGGCGATGGAAGCGTAGTTACCGATATTGTTGTTACCGCTCATACCCCAGCTTCCACGGATTCTGAATGTCATTCCAGGGAGCTTGTCCTTCAGGAAAGGCTCGTTGGAAAGTGTCCAACCTGCTGAGATTGAAGGGAAGTAACCCCATTTGCTCTTGGAACCGAAACGTGAAGAACCATCGGCACGGAAGCTTCCGGTAAGACTGTAACGGTCGCTGTATGAGTAGTTTACACGAGCAAGGTAAGAAAGGAGGTTGTACTCGCTGCGGCTGACGCCATATTCCTCGACCGCTTTAGGGTCTACTGTCGCACTGATGTCAGGAATACGGTTGTCGGTGAACTGCTTGGCCATGATACCGATACTGCTGTAGGTATTGTCCTGGACAGTGAAACCTGCGAGGGCATCGAGACGGTGGTCACCCCACTTGTGGTTGTAAGCGGCTGTGAACTCACCGAGAGAGTCCTGATTCTTCAGTGTTCTGGAAATGGCGTAATGGTTGGAGGTCTCCAATGCGCTGTTGTAAGCGATGGTGGCACCCGAACCGATACTGTTCTGACGGAACTTGGTGTAGGTCTGGTCATACCAGAGACGACCGAGCTGAGCCTTGAGCTTGAGACCGTCGACAGGCTCCCATGTAGCTGATACAGTGAAGTTATGTCTGGTCTTCGTATTCTTGATAGGCAGGTCATGTGCCACTACGAGAGGAGACTCCGAAGAGTTGATACCCCAGTTCTTGGCGAAGAAGTTCATCCATGAACGTGCCAGTGTTCCTTCAGTATTGTAAGCGGCCCAATCTTCAGCCTTCATGTTACCGTTGTTGTTGGCGATTGCCCATGCCTCCGTGCCGGTAAGGCTGCCGTCATTGTATGCAGGGAAGTTAGGAATCGCTACGAGACAGCCCTGTGTTGCGCCATCGGCACCCTCCGAGTTCTCGCCGCCGCCGTTGCTTCGTCCGTAGGTCTTCACCTCACGTGTCTTGGTATCTGTCATTGAATAACTTGCAGCCATCGAGAGTCTTTTCGAAATCTGTGCGTCGATATTGACTCTGGCATTGATCTGCCTGTGGTTGGACGGCGCGATGATACCGTTCTGGTCAAGATAACCGACAGATGCCATGTACTTGATATTCTTGGTACCGCCGCTTACGCTGACATTGTGACGCATCATACCTGCTCTCTTGAAATATTCGTTCTGCCAGTCGGTGTCATACATGAATGCAGTGGAAGCATAGTCATTCTTGCTGAAATCCCAGAAGAATGGTGAAAGACCGATATTGTCCACACCCTGGGTAATTCCGGCAGCCTTCAGTTTCGCAACACGGGTAGCATTGTCATCCTTAGGGTCGTAAGCCACACCGCCCTTCTGGCAATATGCCCAGTAGGAGTTGTTTCTGGCCTCGACATACAACTCAGCGAATTCACGCGCGTTGAGAAGGTCGACCTTACGTCCGAGAGTCTGCACGCCATAAGAGAAATCGTAGGTCACGATAGCCTTTTCATTGTCACGTCCTCTCTTGGTGGTGATGAGAACGACGCCGGAAGCACCACGTGAACCGTAGATTGCAGCTGATGCGGCATCCTTGAGGATTTCGATGCTCTCGATATCGTTAGGATTGATGAAATCATCATCCGCTACAGGATAACCGTCCACGACATAGAGAGGAGAAGTGCTGGCTGTCAGCGAGTTGACACCACGGACGCGGATATTGACGCCTGCACCCGGAGCACCGTTTGACTGACGGATCTCGACACCTGCCACACGGCCTACAAGAGCCTGGCCGACGGTCGCGGTAGATTTCTGGAGCTCGTCACTCTTCACTGACGCAATGGAACCGGTGAAGTCGCTCTTACGCATAGGCGCATAACCGACCACGATAGTCTCGTCAAGGAAATTCGTGTCTTCAATCATGACAATGTCAATTCTGCTTTTTCCTGTCAGTTTAACTTCCTGGGAAACGAATCCGAGACAATCATAAACGAGAGTCTCGCCTTCAGCAGCTGAAATTAAGTTCCGTCAACCTCGACGATGGTTCCGCGGGTAGTGGCGCCCTTCACGATGACGCTTGCACCTACCAGAGGTTCACCTGATTCCGACTTGACGGTACCGGAAATTACAACTCGGTCTGTCTGGGCGAACACGGTAAGACCCGTGAGAGCCATCACACAGCAAGCTGCAATGATACGCAAAAAAGTTTTCATAAACGTAGGTATTAATAGTTGGTGTTATTCTATATTGGTTGTGGATAAATTCACAAGATTTCCGCTTATGTGAGGCGGATAATTAATCGGTTGGCCGAAAGGCGCATGACAGAAGTGTCAGGTATATGTGTTGGTCATTTTTATCGTTTTACACCCACAAATGTAATCTTTTTTTCACATATACGACACTTTTTTTCGACTTTTTTACGAGGTTTTAATACTCTATGACAATTCTGCTCTTGCCCGACAGGTCCTCATGAGAAATCCGATACCCGTCCATCGGGCGGCCATTGACATAGATTCCACGGATGATGTCATCCGGAGACTTGCGTCCCTTGGTTTTTATGGAAACAGTTGATTCACCGTTCTTTATACGGATTTTATCATACAGCGGAGAGAACATTTCATAGGTTGCCTCCCCGACTACTACCGGGTAGAATCCCATTGAACTGAATATATACCACGCGCTCATGGTGCCGTCATCCTCGTCCATTTCCGGGGCGAGTCCGTCCGGCGCATTGCGGAACGCCCTTCCGACGAAAGGCTCCGGGTATTCAGCATTGCCCCCATAAACGTGGATCATTTCGTCGTCCGTAAGCAGGGCGCGCACAAGCCGCTGAGTTTCAGCAGGATTTCCGAAGAGATTGAACAGGAACGGCGTGTGGATGTCAGGCTCGTTGCCCTGATTGAACAAGTGCTTGCCGAAGAACTCCTCCAGTTCTTTCTCCAGCTTCTCACGTCCTTCCAGCGCAATCATCTTGTCAATGCAATGCGGTGCTGCCCAGCGGTATTGCCAGCGGCTTCCCTGATACAGCCCGTTGCCCTTCATCTTCACGAAATCATCCGTAACCGTCATGAATTCCGAAGGCCAGACCGCCATGAAAATCGAATCCGCCCTGTCCGCATACACACGCGCCTCCTTATCCTCGCCGAGTATCCGGGCAATGTTGCCAAGCGCCCACAGGTCATAGGAACTTTCCATCTTCTGGTCAGGAGTCCTCATCGGCAGCCTTTCCGCCTCTTCCTTCATGCCGGGGTATGCGACTTCGAGACAATGTTTGTCTGCAGCGGCGCGACGGTATGCGTCCAACAGCATTATCACGGAATGTTCAGTCCTCACGGTAGGCACGGATTCATGCGGGGTCGCCCAGTCTCGTTTCCCGGTCCGGAAAATATCCGCCATCGACCTGCTGATGTCACGCATTGCCACAGGGTCGATCAGACATAGCAGCGGGAATTTCGAGCGGAACGAATCCCAGATGGACCATGAACTATAATAGGTAAATCCCTCAGCATCATATATTTTGCCGTCAGTCCCCTTATACTTGCCATAAGATGTCGCCATCATCGGACTGAGATAGAGCCGGTACATCAATGTATAGAACAATGTCTTCTGCTCCAGTGTGCTCCCCTTCACGCTGATACAATCCAGCTTGCTTTTCCACGCCGCTACCGCATCCGCATGTATCTTCCTGAATGTCAATGCTGCCGCATCTGCCTGGATGGCATTGGCCTCCTTACGGCCCACCGGCGATACCGCGACCCTGAATTCGACCGACTTCGCGTCTTCCGCAAAGCGCAATGTCGCCGTCCCGTCATCTCTGCGGACGATGTGGAAGTCACTATCCGTAGAGACATTGAAATATAATTTATAGGAGCCGCGTGCGCAGGCGGTAGGAGCCTCGACCCAGCCCTCGATCATTGACGGGGACGTGATGTCGAACTGGCATTGCACGTTCCTGGTGTCAATGGAAGATGCGAAATTTATGAAAAATGTGCGGTTGCCGCCGGCCGGGAGCAGGTATTTTTCGACGGCCATGTTCAATGTTGCCGTCAGTTCCGCCCTCACGCCGTTGTCAAATGCGGTCGAGTAAAAACCAGGATGTGCGGATTCTGTGCCCTTCACGATGTTCAACGGAGTGCCCTCTGCGGCCGGTCTGATGCTCAGGTTGCCGCCCGATCCGGAACAGCCGATTCCTGAAACACGGTTTATGGAGATTCCGCTCACGGCAGGAATGCTGAAGTCATATCCGGCATGTTGGTTCGGGTCGCTGTCGGGGCAGACGGAAATCATTCCCAATGGACATGCGGCTCCCGGCGCCATCTGGCCATGGTCTCCTGAAGTTCCCAGAAACATGTTGACATAACGGGCATTGTCTGCATTGATGTCCGCAAAAGAAATTGCAGCCAGTGCAATGAAAAGAATCGTCTTCTTCATAAAATGTGGTTTGTACGGCGGCAAATTTAGAAAAATCTTTTTATTTTTGTGAAAATGAATGTTATGAACAAGGCAATGAAATATATCGTACGCGCGATAAAGTATTTTTTCTACTTTTCGATTCTGCTCATCATCATATTGTCGGTGCTGGTGCTTGCGCACGTGGTGGACGGCAATATCGAGACAATGTTCAGGAACGGTTACAACTCCCTGTGGCAGATAGGCTTGATGTTTGCAGCGGTTGCTGCGGTGTACCCCGTTTTCGGCTTCGTGAAGAAGGAGGCGGTCATTCCGGGAGAATATGCCGAGATACGAAAAGGCGTGATTGGCTACATGGAGAACCGTGGTTACAGGCTGGAAAGCGAGAATGGCGAGAACATGACATTCCGCAACAGGAGTCTCCTGAACCGCATCACCAGAATGATGGAGGACCGGATAACGTTCACCCGCACGCTGGGCGGTTTCGAGCTGGAGGGTCTCCGGAAAGACACCATCCGTGTAATCTACGGTCTGGAAAACGCCCTACGCAACTCCTCTGACGACTAACAGGAGTGTACCGGACGTACACGACTTATCATAAAATATATACCGAAAAGACGAACAAATATGAATGAGGAATTTAAAACCGTAGCTAAATTCTCCGACCCGATGAGCGCGGAGATAGCAGCCGGAATGCTCAATGCAAACGGCGTTCATGCAGAAGTTTTCGGGCAGACATCCTCTTATCCTTCGATCAATGCTGCGATTGACAGCGTGGAAGTGAAGGTGAATGCGGAGGATTATGAATTGGCCAAGAAACTTTTGGCAGCAAATGACAAGGCAGAGTAAAACTCTTCGCCATAGGCTTCTATAAGAGGTTCGCGTAGAAATTCATATACGCGGACCTTTTCTTTTGCACCTTTGGCAAATGCGTCTTTGCAGATATCCCAACGGTGAAGGTTGAGGGCATGTTTGCCGTTGGAGAGTTCGGTGACGCGGATGGGATAGAGCCAGCACGAAATAGGCTTGCGGAAACGAGTTTTTCCGGAGAAAAAGCAGCGTTCCATGGCACAGAAGCAGTTTTTATGCTCGTCGAAATGAGTGAACGCACACTCTTCCGTGCCCGGGCAGAGAGGCGTAACTATATCACCGTCAACGTCTATTTCGAAAAAGCCCTTTTCATCTACGACTTTTCGGCCGGTTTCCTGCATGAGAGGAGAAAAGGAAGGATAGGCTTCCTCTATTTTTGCAATTTCTTCCTCTTTCAGCGGGGCACCGCTGTCGCCGATGATGCAGCAACAGCCCTTGCATTTCTCATAGTCGCAAGCAAAATATTCAGTGATGACCTCTTCCGAAACAAGGCAATCCCCTATTTCGAAAATTGTTCCGAATTTACGATCCATATATTATTTATCTCTATTCAACGTATCTTTCAACTGAATCGAATACGAAGTCACGTAGACTGTGCCCGAACCGGACTTGGTGGAGTCGACCGTTACCTTGACAGAATCGATGGCAATCCTGGTCGAGTCTGCGGCAACCTTGAGGGAGTCAGCCGCCACCGAAGTGCTGTCTGAACCGACCTTGAGGGAATCCGCCGGAGTTACCGGCTTCAATGTATCCTTCTTAGGAATTATCGGCATAGGTACCGGCTTCGGCAATTCGCTCATGAAGCTGCGGAAGCGTGCTGAATCCAGCCAGACAGGGCTGTATGCCGTAGTATCCAGACCGATGGCCCTGTAACCTTCGCGGGCTATGCCGAGAGAATCAGCAACAGGCTGAGGTACAGGGATTTCACCGTCAAATACCGGAGTCCCCTGCTCTATAAAGAATCTGTCTCCTACGGACTTGGTCCTTACAGCATATTCGGCAGTACGACCTTCCGCCATCTGACTCAGAATCTGGTTCACCCTGTCCACCGTCACCTCATTTATCTTGTCCTTGTACTTGGTTACCAAATCCTTCCCGTAGGAATAACGGAGCACAAGCATTGATATAATCATTTGAGGGTCAGCGAGTCGCGCCTCGACAGACTTGAGCAGGACGGACCGGTAGACGGAGAGGTTGGACGGTGTGACCGACACGGAACCGACGGCCCTCCTCAGCTTGGAGACGACCTCTTCGACTGAATCGACCTGCACGAGCGACGCCGGAACGCCTGTCCTGTCGGACATTGCGCAATGCATCCTGAAATTGAACCTCTCTTCCGGGAACATCACGAAATCCCATGAGGCTTTCCCGTACCATCCGCAGTCGGCAAGCGTGGATGCGAGCTTGTCCTGCATGGCCATCGCGGCAATGTATGACGACATGAAATTGGCCGCCGTATACATAAGAGGTGCGGAAATGCCGATTTCCACCTCCTGCTTGTCGCCCGCAACCAGACGGTACGCATTGCCGGGCCCCACACGGAACTGGCTCCTGGTGCGGAAAGAAGAGGCTTTCTCCGTGCTGAAACCGCTAAGGTCGCGGCAAAGGTCTTTTTTCAATGTATATTCGTCGAAGTCACCCACGATAATCAACACGCCGTCATTCATCTTGGAGAACTCGCTGGCATAGAACTTCTCGGCGCGTTTCTGGAAATCATCCGGAAGATCTATCGGGCGCTTATACGAAGAACAGTCATTGCCAGGGAACATAAGGCTGTCCAGGACAGCTTCCATGGACGTCTTTTCCAATGCCTTTACTTTGTTGCATTCCCGGTAATAGTCGTAGGCAGCGCGGTTCATGGTCCTGTTTTCCGCCAGAGAGCACAATGAACGCAGCAGCAGATGAAGACGTGACGACGGAGCTGCGCCGCTGATGCGGAGATCCGACACCGTAACCTCTCTGGACATGGATATACCATTGGCTGACAGCATGTTGGAGAAGTTATAGCAAGACATTCCAGGCACGTCATAGAGTGACAACATATCTGAGACGTACGCTCCTTCTCCAGATTTCAACCCAGGCACCAGGGAATATCCCCCCTTCAGGAGCCACATATAATGGAACATGCCGGTCTTGGGAACATTCTTGTAAATGACACGGAGGCCGTTGTCGAAGGTCCAGATCTGTCCGCCGGAAAGCGGTTCCTGCGCCACAGTCTTGATTTTCAGCTTCGTGCCGGATTTCTTGAGTTTCAATGTATCACTGTAGCTGACCGTATATGGTTCAGCGGCTTTAGCTGACCACGATGCTGCGAAACACTCAGGGACATTGACCTTGGAAAGGGTGTCCGACATGCATTCGACGGTGAGGTTCTTCGACTTGTCGAGCAGCGCGAACACGAAATTGTTGAAAAGTTTCACGCCGAGGTCATCCTGCAGATTCTTCGTGAGGAAGAAATCCATGCTGGTGGCTGCGGAAGCAAGCGAAGCACCGTAAAGATACGCCGAAATACATTGGTCAATATATACGGTATTGTTCACGACATCCCCGGAGAAATCGCGTTTCATGTTCATTATCAGTTCATTCTGCGTATCCCGATACTCTGCGGCGCCAGATCCGTATGTGTCCAGGTTCGCCAATGTTTCCGACAATATGGATGTCGCCTTCTTCAGATATTCTTCGGATGTGACAATGCTGATACGGAAGAGTTCGTTTCCCGGGCCCTCCTTGCTGCTTGTGTATGAATACTTTATGTCAGAGACAGGCACACCGGCATTGCGCAGGGACTTGGCCAGACGCTTGCGGAGGATGATTCCGAGCTCGGATGCGAACTTCTGCGAGACCAGAGGCTGGACGGTGTTCATGTTCTTTTCCGGGGTTCGCGGATAGACGTATTCAGCTGATACTGAGGCCAATCCTTTGGCCGTCGGCTGCACATGCCTATATGAGGCTTCACTCGAACCGGACCACTTGTATTCCGATTCCAGCGTCGACGGACGGCCGCGTGTAACCAGCATTGAAAGCATGTTCATCTTGTTCAGCACTGCCCCGGCATCGACATCGCCGGAAATTATAATCGCCTGATTCTGAGGCGCGTACCTACCACCCAAATACTCCGACTGCATACCGATGATGTCGAACACCATCAGCAACGTGGAATCGACGATGTCTTTCGACCTGGAAAATTCCAGATTGCGGAAACGGTAGACGGTAGCGTCCGGATAGGAAGCGACATAGCCCTCGGCTCCAGGCCAGATGCAATTCCTTGAAAGATAATGGAATGGGGTATTGGTACGGAAATGAGGCAGCATGGTGAGCGAGCCCATCGCGTGTACGGCGGTGGATCCGGCAGTATATGGGGTTTCATTGTCATAACCGCCCTTCTGGACGAGGGCGATGTCGGCCCTGCCCTTCTCGGTGTTGTTGGTCACGAGATAATATGCGATACCGTTGTCCAACATGCCTGTCTTGATCCTCGAAGCGACCGGCAATGACGGCAGGTCCGCTGCTGGCATCATTATTGAGACCAACAGCGCGGACAACGAAAATAATATCCTACGAATATTCATATATCAAAAGCTTCTTATGCAAATTTAAGATATTTTTATTATTTTTGCCTTATTGCGTGTTCGGGCTAAAACCGTTTACTGCAACAATTGTACTTGAAAAAACATTTAAAGAACTAATATCATGAAAAAAATCATTCTTGCCATGGCGGCATTTGCCTGCTCAATGAGCCTCATGACCGCACAGGATCTCGCCACAGCTACTGCGACTTATAATAGTGGTGCAGAAGCGCTTACAATGGGTAATAAAACCAGCGCTCTGGAATATTTCCAGAAAGCCCTCACTATGGCCGAGGCTCTCGGTGATGAAGGTGCTGATGTTGTCGCAAACTGCAAGAGCGCCATTCCTTCAGTTATCCTTTCCATCGGCAAGGAATTCTATAACAATAAGGATTTCTCCAATGCCAAGGCCAAATTCGTAGAGGCTGCTGAAGTTGCCAAGAAATATGGAAACGAAGAAGTTACCGCAGAGGTAGAGAGCCTTCTTCCTACCGTAGGCAAGAGAATCGCCCTCGCCAAAGTCAATGACGCGATGAAGAATAAGGATATCGCAGGCGTACTCGCAGGTTACGAGGAGGCTATGGCCATCGATACGACAGATGCGAACACCGCTCTGAAATATGGTCAGTTCCTCGGCAATGCCGGAAAATTTGACGATGCAGTCAAATATCTTGAACTCGCTGCACGTCACGGCCAGGAAGGCAATGCGAAAGCCGTTCTTTCCACCACTTTCCTGAAGAACGCTGCTGCTCAGTTGAAGGCTGGCAAATATGCTGATGCTGTGGCATTTGCAGAGAAGGCAAACAGCTACAAGGAGAATGCTCAGGCTTACCTTATCGCAGGTCAGGCTTCACAGAAAGCAAACAAGAACGCAGACGCTATCGCAAACTTCGAGAAATATCTTGAGGCTGCACCTACAGCAAAGAACGCAGGTGCAATCGCTTTCACAGTAGGCGCTCTCTATCAGCAGGCAGGCAACAAAGCCAAGGCAGTAGAGTTCTACAAGAAGGTTGAGGCTGATCCTCAGTTCGGCGCTCAGGCCAAGACTCTCATCACTTCACTCAGCAAGTAATTTCTTGCCGGCAAATTCTAGTGAAATGATTGATCTGGAACTACTTGCTCCGGCGAAAAACATAGAAATCGGCATCGCGGCCATCGACTGCGGTGCCGATGCCGTTTATATTGCAGGGTCGGCTTTCGGTGCCAGACAGGCTGCCGGAAACAGCATGGAAGATTTGGAGCGGCTCTGCGCCTATGCTCATAAGTTCGGGGCCAGGATTTTCATGACGCTGAACACCATCATATATGATAATGAGCTTCAGGAGGCTTATTCCCTGATGTGCCGGGCAGAAGATGCAGGCGTGGATGCCATCATCGTGCAGGACCTCGCGATTCTGAAGATGGCGGACGGCGGCCCGGACGGCAATGGACGTCGCATCAGGATTCCGCTCCATGCTTCGACACAATGCGCTATCCGTAGTGTGGACAAAGCATTGTTTTACAAAGGATTGGGTTTTTCACGGCTGGTTCTGGAGCGTGAGATGGAGCTGCCGCGCATTAGGGAAATCAGTCATGCCGCCGGCAGCGAAATCGAGTTCTTCGTGCATGGCGCCCTCTGTGTCTGCTACAGCGGGCAATGCTATCTGTCAGAACGCATTACAGGCAGGAGTGCAAATCGCGGCGAGTGCATCCAGGCGTGCCGGTCACTCTATAACCTGACTGACGCATCGGGCAACGTGCTGGTAAAGAACAAGGCTCTTCTTTCCCTGAAAGACTACAACCTGCTGAAACGCATAGGCGACCTGGCGGATGCCGGCGTCACTTCATTCAAGATAGAAGGCCGCCTGAAGAACATTTCCTACGTCAGAAATACGGTCCTGGCATATTCCAGGGCACTTGACGAGCTGGTTTCAAGACATCCGGACAGATACCGCAGGGCATCTTCCGGCATCATCACCGGAGGGTTCACGCCCGACCTTTCCAAGACATTCAACCGCGGCTACACGGAACTTTTCATTGATGAAAAACGTGGTCAATGGGCCAGCATGGACACTCCGAAAGGCATGGGCGAAGTCATCGGCAAGGTGCGCACGATACGCCCTCTCGGAAGGGATGAAATGGAGCTCAATGTCGAAGGCAGACACGACATAACTCTCTGTAACGGAGATGGTTTCGCATTTACGGACAGGAACGGCGACATCATCGGATTCAGGGGCGACATCTGCTCCGGCACGACAATCCGCTGCCGCAAAACCGACGGGCTGACGCCGGGGACGCTGCTCTACCGCAACATCAGCACCGAGTTCGAAAAAATCCTCGCCACGCGACTGTGCCGCCGCATGATTCCGGTCAATGTCAATGTTTCGGTGTCCGGCAACGCGACCGGCGGCTACC
>FR882179.1:48518-51621 GCA_000434935.1 Bacteroides sp. CAG:709
CCGGCGGCTACCACTTCTTCGCTGCCGCAATGTCTTCGGACGGCAGAAAGGTTTCTGTCAATGTCCCCGGGGGCAATGCTGCCGCTGAGAATGCCGAGAGGATGAAGTCAATGATAATGAGTCAGTTATCCAAAACATCGGAGCATTATAGCTTCAGCGCCCAACTGGTCATTGAGACTTCCGACGGCTGCATTCCTTTCGTATCTTCCGCTTTTCTGAACGGTATCAGGCGTTCGCTTGCAGAGTCGCTTGACGGAATGCCGGCAATCGCACGTCCTCTTATGAATCTGAGGAATGGAGCGGCAGGTGGCAGTCCGGTCGCACCGGAAAAGATTGATTATAAGTCCAATGTAGCCAACAGGATTGCCGGCCAGGTGTATTCCGATTGCGGGGCGAAGGTCATAGATGATGCGTATGAGATTGGGCATCAGGCAGATGCAGAACTTATGCGGACGAAGTATTGCATCCGGTATGAGTTGGGGATATGTCCGAAGCATAAGGGGCGGACCGGCCACGGCAACATTGACCTGAACGGAAGAAAAATCGATTATCCGCTGATGCTGGAGAATAACGGACGGCGTTTCGTGCTGGATTTCGACTGCAAGAATTGCGAAATGACTGTCAAGGAAAAATAAAATAACAGGGCGGCTGAAATTCGTTTTTCAACCGCCCTGTTATTCTATCTACAACTTGTGAAGTATTTCCGAGACTAGATTCATTTTCGAAGAGGGAGTGTACTGGAGTACTCGACCGATGAGAAAATGGATCTAGGCCGGAAAGACGAGCTAAAGCTCCCAAGCGAGGGCTGAAGCGCCTAAGATGGCAGCGTCAGACTCCTTAAGCTGAGAGAACACAATCTTGACCTTGTCGCGCCACAAAGGAAGGACATTGGCATTCATTGATCTCTCGACAGGCTCGCGGAGGAAGTCTTTTGCGCGTGCGAGGCCGCCGAAAAGTACGATTGCCTCCGGCGAGCTGAACGCGATGAAATCTGCAAATGACTGGCCCAGAATTGTTCCGGTGTATTCGAAGATCTTGAGCGCAAGCTTGTCACCTTCCTTGGCTGCCTCATAAACATCCTTTGAGGAAATGTTGTCAAGGCTTCTGAGTGAAGATGGTTCCTCGCTCATGTCGAGCCACTCGCGTGCTGTGCGTGCAACGCCGGTTGCGGATGTGTATGTTTCGAGACATCCGGTCTTTCCGCAGTTGCAGAGACGTCCGTTGTGGCGGACTGCGCATGTGTGTCCGAGCTCGCCTGCGAATCCGTCATGGCCGTAAACTACCTCGCCATTGATGACGATACCGCTACCTACGCCTGTGCCGAGGGTGATCATGATGAAGTTCTTCATTCCCCTGGCAGCGCCATAGGTCATCTCGCCCATAGCAGCGGCATTGGCATCATTGGTAAGTGCTACCGGAACGCCGTTCATCTTGTCCTTCAAGAGTTTGGCTACCGGAACGACGCCCTTGTTACCCCATTTGAGGTTGACGGCATTCTCGATTTCGCCTGTATAATAGTTTCCGTTAGGGATACCCATTCCGATTCCGCGGACCTGTCCGGTAACGCCTGCGTCTGCCACTACCTTGGTGATGGCTTCTGCAAGTTCCTCGATATAAGGGTCTACTTCATCGTATGTATCTGTGCGGATAACGGTCTGTGCCAGCACCTGGCCCCTCATATCCACAACACCTATCTTGGTGGTCTGTCCGCCTACGTCGACACCGACTACATAAGGCATATCCATTTTGTTCATATTATATATGTGTTATTATTCAACCGGGATATCTGTATTGACATTCTTGCAGCCTTTGAGGGCGTAGTAGAGAATGTAGCAGAGCATTGCCACTACAAGCCAGTAGCTTGCCATGTAGCCTTCATATTTGGCGATGAAGTCCTGGATAAGAGGCATTACGCCGCCGCCGACAACCATCATCATGAAGATACCGGAAGCCTGCTCGGTGTATTTTCCGAGGCCTTCAGTACTGAGGTTGAAGATACCGCCCCACATGAGCGATGTGCAGAGACCGCAAAGTACCAGGAAGAGCGCCTTCATAGGAACGCCTGAAACCATTGTAAATCCGTCTTCTACACTGTAGGCCGGCATTGAAATGGTAATATCCTTAGGGAGGAAAATTGCGATGACGGTGAAGAGGATTGCGATAGCGGAAACAGCCGTGAGCTGGATTTTAGTGCTGATCTTGCCGCTGATGAATGAGCTGCAGAGACGTCCTACCATCATAAGCAGCCAGTAAACTGCAGCGATTGCACCGCCGGTTGCCATACCATTCACGGTGATGCCCGCGCCGGCCTCAGTAGCGTCAGAGAAGTAGAATATAAGCTGCGCAGGGATACCCACCTCTACACCCACATAGAAGAAGATTGCAACGACTCCCATAACGAAGTGACGGAAGGCCCATGGGCTGTGCTCGAATTTCACTGATTTTCTTTCAGCTGCAGGCTCCGGAATATTTACCAATGAAATGATTACATATGCCAATGCGAATACGCCCATTGCGATGAAAAGCAGAGGAGCCACGTCGCTCATGGCTGTGGTTTTCGTAACGGTTCCGATGAGCATACCTACGAGGAGCGGAGTAAATGTTCCGGTAAGGGAGTTCAATGTTCCTCCGATCTGGATGAGCTGGTTACCCTTGTTTCCGCCACCGCCGAGGATGTTGAGCATAGGGTTCACTACCGTGTTCAGCATACATACGCAGAAACCGCAGATGAATGCACCGAAGAGGTATACGTAAATAGCAGATTCGCCTACGAATGCACGGCTTGAGAGCCACTGGATGACGATTCCGATGAATCCGGTAGCGAGGGCTGCCAGTGTGGTTTTCTTGTAACCGAACTTGACGAGCATCTTACCTGCAGGAATTCCCATGAACAGATAAGCGGCGAAGTTCATCATGTTTCCCATCATTCCGGCCCACTCATACTGGTTTTTCCAGATGGTGCCGAATGGAGCGGCCATGTTGGTCACGAATGAAATCATCGCGAAGATGAAGCACATGGTGACAATAGCCACTACGTTTGTTTTTTTCTGTGTCATATTCAATGTTTTAATGTTTGATTTCTGTCCAAATGCTCGCGATATGG
>FR882180.1 GCA_000434935.1 Bacteroides sp. CAG:709
CTGAACCACTACAAACTGTCCGACGACGGACGCTATCTCGAGATCGACCTTTCGATTACCCTGTACCGTGAAACGAAAGGCGACATCCGGCCTTTTGCAAAGTTTATCGTTTCGATTCTCAGACAAAATGTGGATTTTTTGTAACTTAGGGGGCGTAAATATATGAAAGTCCAATGGATCCTATATACAACTATTCCCTTTGTGCCGCGCTGCCGTTGATGTTGTTTTTCGGCTTCTACTTTTTGTTGGGCAGGACTCCGGAAAAGGCGATTTTTGAAAATTATCTGCGCTCCAGACGCATAATGGGAGCGGCAATGCTGTTGCTCGCGGCCAACTATTCGGTGCATTTCTTTATGAAAGTCCGTTTCAATGACGCCGATGCCGCCATCCTGATGAACCTGTCCGCTTATTTCCTGTGCTACTGGCTGTTCAGCTCGGCCCTAACCACATTGCTTGACCGCAAATATATCACCCGGCGCAGGTTATTGACACATATGGCATTGTGGGTGCTGTTCTCGGCGAGTTCCTGCATTGTCCTGAAACTGTTGCCGGAAGGGACGGCTCAGACAGTGGCGATATTGGCCTTGGCTGTGTTGCTGGTCGTATATGGGCTGTTCCTGACGATGCGGCTGCTGCGGACTTATCACAGGGTCATCCGCATTTTCAACGAAACCCATGCGGACGACATCGGGGCCTATATCAAGTGGCTTTCCGTTTTTACTTATTGGGCAGTAATATTCGGAGTGGGCTGCGGATTGCTGACGTTCCTGCCCGACCAATACGTCTATATCTGGATTCTGATGTCAATCCCGTTCTACATCTATCTCTTCCTTTGCTATCTGAACTATATGCTGTTTTACGAGCAGGTGGAAAATGCAATGGAGGTCAATGAAGAGCTGGATCATTTTGAGGCGGAGCCGATGCAAGATGCGCCGTCATACCATGCCGAAATCGCGGAAAGAATCGCGAGTTGGATCAATGCAGATGGCTACGTCCGGACAGGCCTTACCATTAAGGGGCTGTCAGACCAGCTTCATACCAATCGTACCTATCTCTCCGAGTTCATAAATGCCACGTACGGAGTGTCATTCCGTGACTGGATTACAGGGCTCCGCATTGAATATGCGAAACGCCTGCTCGTGCAATATCCTAAGTTGACGCTGGCTGATATTTCAGAACGATCCGGCTTTTTGTCGCCGAGTCATTTCATCCGCATCTTCAAGGAAAACGCAGGATGTACGCCTGCCAGATGGCGAAAAAAATAGCCTAAACGACAAAGATGTGCGATTCTGACAATTGAAACGCTATTTTTCATCGGAAATCGGCCCGAAATGAAAGCTTTGTACTTTCTTTGTACAGAGCATTTTTTAAATGCAGTTTAAATCACTTGCTAACAAACAACTGATATTATGAAACGATTCTTTATTGTCCTTGCAGTATGTTCTTTATTGGCATCTGCCGTTTCGTGCGAGTACGACGCACCGAACATCAATTTCACCACCACCGTTACCAATGATTATTCAGAAGTCGTCCAGGCGATTGAGGATAATACATTGACCCTTGCCGAAAAGTTGAAGATCATCAATGATGCACTCGATAATCAGACATTGACCATCACCCAGCAGGCGGACATCCTGAAGAAAGCCTATGAAAACGGGGTTATCAAATACGAGGAATTGTTCGAAAGGCTGCTTGACCGACTTGGGAAAATCAAAGAAAGCACCGAAGAGAAACTCGACGCCATCAAGGAGGCGCTCGAAACAGGAAACGATACCATGAAAACCAAGCTTGACGCCATCAACAAAGCGATCAACAAGGGAATTGTGGACATCAATGCCAAACAAGACCTCATACTTACGGCATTGAACAGTTCATCGTCGTATAAATTCACCAAAGATGAACTGTTGGAGGTCGGTGATGACTATCTGCTGGTTCTCGCAACCTTCTGGAACAGTAATTTCGAAAACTATGAGGTGGTACGAGCCCTTATGGAATTGATACCTACATCATTGCCAGCACGATATAAGTTCTGGTACCATCAAGCGTCAGGCAAATATGCATTTAGCGGAAGAGAGTCTACGAGTTTCTATGGACCGGCCATTACGGAAGGCGGATGCTTGAATGCCATAAGAGGTGCAAGCGATTTGTTCCTTGCGATTGACCTTGAATTGAACAGCGACGCTCCGCGCTACAGGCACGTCGGTTTCAACACTTGCTACCTGCTCAAAAAAACATATAGAAGAGGATATGCTTATTTCGTCGTAGATAAGGGAGATAAGACAGCCGGAATCAAAGTCAAGCCAGAGTCAACAATACCGAGCGACGACATGTTTAATGATTATTCCAACGTAATCATATACGAGCATCGTTTCGCAGCCGAGAAAGGAAGAACCGGCGTCTGGGGCTACAGAGGCCTGGCAAATGGCCAACTTCCCGGAGATAAAGTTAAAAGTGTAGACTTTATATTCGTGAAAGATGAGTAACCGCTAAACACTTGATTATGAAAAGATTACTAACATTGACATTGACAGCGATCCTGTTCGTGCCCCTCATTGATATCGGGGCTCAGGAGCGCGGCAGCGGGACTTATCGCACTTGCACCTGGAGTCTGTATGGAGAAGCCGGCGCCACGATGTCGCATGGTATCGGCATTTCGAATGTGAATGCAGCTCCATGGACAAGCGTCTCTCCGGAAATCGGGGCTGGCGTGTCCTTCAACATACGCCCATGGATCAGACTCGGCCTGAACTATGACTTTTCCAAATATGCCAGAGAATTGAGGTTCAACAAGTTGCAGCCATTGGACACTCCTGCCGGGGATGGCACCATTGACACTGACGGCACCCACACAGGGGACCTCTCGGGGAATTTCTCCGGAGAAATTATTCCGGACATAGACGGTACGCCGGCAGGGGACAGGCATCTTCTTGAGAAAACCGGCGGACTCGCTTATACCAAGATGTGGACACATTACCATGCCACCGACCTTACGCTGGAGTTCAACGTGATGGAAATCTGGAAAAACCGGACGGACAAGCGTTTCAACCTCTACGCTGGAGCGGGTTTCGGCTGGCTCTTCGCCAAAGGCAACACCTATAACATCGCCATGGGCAATGAGCGATGGAAAGAAAAGTACAAGGAGACTACCGACATCTGGCTCAAGGCCGAAAACACCCGCCACAACTATAATACAGGATATGTTCCAATGCTGGTTTCCGCGGAATTCGACGTAAGCCCTATCGTAACATTGGGATTACAAGGCAATTACAAGCGGCTCCTCAAGTGCGACAATGCCCCGAAGGGAATCGGCACCGTGTCCATGGTCGTGAGGCTGAATCTTCTCGGCGGAAAGTCCGGCTACAAGAGCAAGGCCAGCAGGTTACGTGAATCCGAGAATGCCCTGGCCGCCATGAGGGACATGAATGAGGTGCTGAAAGACGAGTGCGAGGACTCGATGAGCGACCTGAAAGATGAACTTGCAGAGTCGCAGCACGAAATCGAAAAGCTCAAGTCGCAATTGGAGGGACTCAAAAAGGAGAATGAGGAGCTCAAGACGCAAGCGGAAGAGAAGCCAAAGCATGACACGCTCGACACCGGCTGCGCCATGTTCGACTTCGACAGCTACAAGCTACGTCCGCAGGCCAAGGCCGAGCTCAATGATTTCGCGAACCGTCTCAAGTCAATGGAGGGCTACGACCTGGTGGTCATCGGCGAGGCTTCCGCAATTGGAGACAGCGGTTATAACCAGAGGCTCAGCGAACGGCGTATCGGCAGTGTAATCAATTACTTGGGCAAGAAAGGCATCGACTGCAGCAGTGCATATCGCCAGGCGCTCGGAGATTCCAGAAATGACAAATCGGAATCCGCCCAACGCGCCACTATTCTGGTGATCTCCAACGAATAAGTTTCGCAAATTGTCATAAAAAACTCGGGTGAGAATCAATGCGATTTTCACCCGAGAATATTTTATAATATTTATTCCTAAAACTTCGAAGCGATGAACTTGCGGAGGGAAGCGGCGTCATTGACCTTTATCGTGGCGATGAGT
>FR882181.1 GCA_000434935.1 Bacteroides sp. CAG:709
GGCGGAGTGGAAGACAATGCGGTGCGGGGTGGGTGCAGGGCTACGCAGAGTAGGGTGAAGAGTGGAGTGCAGGGTGCGGGGTGCAGCTCAGGCGGGATGCAGAGTGGAGTGCCGGGTGGGAGGCAGGGCGAAGGGCAGAGTGAGAGGCGGAGTGCTGCGCGGGGTGGAGCGAAGCGCGGAGTAGAAGGCGGAGTGTAAGACAATGCGGTGCGGGCTGAGGTGAGATGGGAAGAGGCAAAAATGGCGTGCGAAATCACTTCGGACGCCATTTTACCAATATAGTATATATAATCAAAAAGATGTTTTGATTATCGTGTTGATTATTCTTTCACATCCATTACGCAGCGGACATTACCGGTACTACTTGTTCCAGGACTAATAGTGAACTGATATGAATTTTTCAACATAACAAATCCGAGTCCTTTTGTACCATCTGTAGTTATAGTACCTGATTTATACATCGCGGTCAATTGAGAATCTTTATTGAAAAGCTTATAATTCTTCACCAAACCAGTAAAATAGGTACTCGACCACAAGAAATCGGTAATATTATCAAGCTTGAACGTATTATCATTATTTGAAGCTACCACCGACATGACCAGTAATTCTTTCTGGTTAGGTACACGCCATGGCTTATCTGCACTTCCATTCTTGTTGTTCCAACAAACATCTGCATCCTCCTTGACTAACACATCAGGAGAAGTTGCGCTACTCGTAATTTGCGCTCGATTAAAGGTTCCCGCCAGATTGCCCGAATCAACTCGGAATTTACGTGACACCTTATTTTGAGTCGCTTCGCCACGTTCCAATGTGCAAGGCACAGGTCCGGATTGAAAATCGCGTCCGGCACCATCAGTCACACGCAATGTTATATCATACGAACCATCAGCATTCTTAACCGGGGCATCATAAAAGACATCCGGGTCTTTACGGCCATCACTGTTCGATTCCAACGTCCTCACGCAACGCACCTTAGAGGCTTTACTCCAGCCTAATCCCCACGGAGACGTCGACGCTCCTTCTTCCGGCCAAAAAACAGCTTGAGTTGATGCTGTGAAAAAATGCCATGGACTAAGTGCTTGATCAGTGTCAGTATTATTTGCTTCAGCCGCTTTTACTGCGTCATCAAGTTTTACCCAGTTAGCATCAGTCGGCTCGAAAAGTTTAGCCTGGGTCGGAAGTTCAGACTCGCCAATCCAAAGTCCCTTGTACTGGTCCACAGTCGCCAAGTACCATTTCACTTCAACGTCATCAATTTTTCCATTACCGTTTTCATCACGGTTACGGCTCATACATGCTCGGTACGCATCCGTGTACAAATCCTGTTTTGCTGGTTCCGAAGTGCTCGCAGAACGAATTTTGATGGCATTACCAGGGGTATACAGGCTATTAGCCTTATAATAATTAGACGCAACAGTATAACCATTCCAGTTATCTTGATAAGAAGAATAACCAGAATAACTTACACTAAAGTTTTCAATCTCTTCCTCCTCCGAAATAGTCTCCACGCCATAAGGCTTCAGACTGTTGTCAAGTCTATAGAACGTCCAGATGGAATTCTGTTCGATGACGTATTTGGCCTCGGCATAGGAACTCTTTCCATCCTTACTTAATTGGAAGTCATTGGCAATATAAAGCCTTCTGCTGTCTGTCTGATTCGTATACGTGGTCCACTCACGGTCTGCATAATAATTCTCGTCAATGAAACAAGTCACGTAGACATTTCCGTCGCTATCGAAGAAACCATCATTTGCATTGTTCGTACTCGCAGCCACATACAGTTCCTTCAAGAACTGGAAAACGCTCATTGTCTTATCCGTACCAGGATAGGCACAAACATTCTGCTTCGTATGATTTGACGTAATCCGACATCCAGGCGAATTCGAAGGCGAGCTGCTCGGAGCCGCTCCAGTATTCTTTACGAAATGTACCCAATTAAAGTCAGCCTCTCCTGCTTTCCCGACCAACAAACGAGAAGGATCGGCCAGCGTACCATCAGTGTTGAACGTCGTCAAAGGTGTCGGCACTTTGCCGCTAGACTTATCCAAGTAATACTGGGTCGCCTCGTAAACGCCATCACCGGTAACTATCAGACATTCAGACTCTCCAAAAATCGTATGAATCTTCAGAATATAACCGAAATTGTTGTCAATGAGTCCCTTTACCTCAGCTTTATTGAATATCATGACACGGGCCTCGTAGTGACAATCCGCATGCAACATGCCGGCCGCAGTCGTCTTAATGACAATGCCTTCGGAACCGGGATCGTCTTTAGCAATCGTCCCGTCGCCCTCTTTCTTGGCCTCGGCAATGAAATTGTTCACACCATTGATTTTCAATGTGTACTGATAGCTGAAATTACGGCACACATCGAAATTATCAATGCTTCCGCTGATACCGAAGTCTCCCAAATGGATGGTATATGCAACATTGCCGACATAACTACCAGCACGGTAGCGCCCATGAATTACCAGATATGTTGCATTGTCAGGAGCATTGACGAAAGATTTGTCTCCGGCAGCTGAATAGGTATTCTTTTCCCTGTCATTCCAGACACTGATGGTGTTTTTCTTGTTCTTGCTCTGCAGATTCTCCGGCAGGTAGAAATTCAAATACTTTTCATCCAATACCACACGCTCGAATGTCTCGAAATCAGAAGCATCCGTAGTTCCGTAAGGGAGCAGCGCCACGGTTTTCGGAACATTGTGAATCTCCATATAGTCCGGATCGAAAGATATTGCATTTCCGGCGGCATCATTTCCTGTCTCAATGGTCAACTTGTTCTTGGAGAACACCTTGAAGAGCTTCAGCCTTTTGTCCTTATCTTCTGTCGGTGAGACAATCTCGGCAACACCAGTTCCGCCAGTCTTACGCCTGATCGTCACAGGACGCCCATTATTGACATATCCCGACATGAGGAAAGTATTGTCTCGCGGGTCATAAGAACCGGCCTGGCGGGAATACGTAGCCGCGAGGAACTTCTCACGAGTAAGATTCGAACTTGACAAATCAGTCTCATCAATATTGGTTATCTCCTTCGCATCAGTTTCAGTCACTTGATACTGAGAAGTAATGGCATTGGCAATCGCATAAATATATGCGGTTCCGGTCTTGGTTTTGATACCGGTCAGAGTCGCACTTGAGTTGTATCCGTTATCTGAATCCAAGTCCGCGCTGAAATTCAGGTCAGCCTTACCGAAATACTTGTATCCGACAAGAGCCCCGTTCTCTGAAAAGATATACACACGAAGATCATTGACCTTCGCCTCATCCTCATCATTCGGGTCCCAACTCTTGACAATGACCTTGTCCAGCGCCCGCGAAGTAACGTCCAATGTCAATTCCACAGGTTCGCCTTCCCCACCTATAGCGGCAACGCTTTCCTTCACGCAGGAGTTGCCTGCCAATGCGGCAAGAATCAATGCTGATATAATATTTATATAGTGTCTCATCTTATTTCTCCTTTAGTTGAATTCCGCAGTACCGCCATGACCGCCGTCCCACTGCATCACTGTGACTTTCATTTCAAGTTCACTGTTGGTATACAACAGGTTATAAAGATATTTGTTACCTGCAATCCATTCTCCGCCTTTCGTTTTCTTGGCAAGGTCGATGGTCAGGGTCTTGTTTTCGGTTACAGTTTCGGAAGCCTCTACTTGCTTATACTTTCCCATAGTGGATGCCGTGGCAGATATTACATTATACGAGCCTTTGCCTTCGCCGACGTATTCGTAGTAGTAACCCCAATTATCCCAATCATATTTTCGATTATATGCACCATTCTTATCTCTCACACTTTCAAAATCGACATCCCATCCACCATAACCAGATGACACATACACATATTTCGTATACGTCCGAGTCACCGTCATATCATAATTGATCACCAGCGTCTTCCCGGTCAAATCCTGCGGCCAGATGAGGGTATATTTGTCATAATTGGCCATATTGTTTTTGTCGAGCAGGCCACCCTGGAACATGTCGTAGCAGGTGCCGGCCTGAATATCTCCGGTTTTTCCTGAAATGCCGGTTGTCGAGGACATTGTCAGACCGGTATAGGTAACTTCCGGATTCCAGTTGTCTGCATCAGCTGGAGCAAAATCCTTGTCCCAAACATTGGAATAATCAATCGTCGCGGCAGCCTGGTCGTTCACTTTGAGAGTCGCGGACTTGATATTGAAACTGGAAGGGCTGTCGTTTTCGAATGTGAAACCGAATGCCGAGAATAGGTGGTTGAATTTTAGAGGAACGGCTGTGGTAGGGTCACCATTGTCGAGATTGCGTTCAATGACATTGGAATAAACGAAATCGAACTGGGGCGAGGTCAGGGTCAATGTCGTGGTCGGCACAGAGTAAACCTTGTGCGCAGTGTCGAACCCCCAACCGGTTGTCGGTGTCAAAGGTGCGCTGCCGGAATTATCCTTCACCAGCACGCCGTAGAAACGGTGGGTGCCGGTCTTGGTCCAATAATAATGCTTGTCCGGAGATGAAACGGCATCACCTTCTTTGAACGGCCAGACAGCGCCGGTGCGTGTAGAAACGACATTGGCACCTTCAATGTAGGCCTGCGGAGCTACGACAGAATTGAAATAGACATCCCATATCTGCAGGACATTGCCTTCGGCGGAAAAAGAGGCCGCGTCGAACAATGCTTTCGTCTGCGCACCTTCTGACGAAACCGCCATACGGATAGGAGTCCCGGCCGGGCGGATTTCTTCCGTCTCCACACGCATCTTGGCGCATGAGGACAGAGCTGCCGCCAGAAAGACTGCCGCTGCCAACGAATTTATATGTTTCATATCAGTTTTCATTATCTTTCAATGTATCATCCCAGCTGCTCATGCCGGTAGTATAGGTCAGTTCTTTCTCCTGATCCTTGAAAATGCTCAATGTGTAGGTATAGTGCCTGTCAGGCTCCCATGCCTCAAGTGTGACAGGTGCGGACACGGTCTGTCCGCCGATCCATCCGCTCTCACCTGTCTGGAAAGCGTAGGTAACTTCAATGGACGAGCCCATGTTCTTCTGCGGAATGATGAACATGCTGCTGCCCACATATTTAGGAACCAGATTGAAAATCTCAATCCCCTCCTCGCGACCGTTTGCTGCATAGACAGTTATGTCCGTCTGCTGTCCGGCCGGGTTCCAACGGAGGTCTGCGGAAGAATCGAATGCGCCCTGCACATACGCTCCCTTGATGACGATCTTTTCGACCCGCACGCGTGTAGCGCTGTTCAATGCATGCTTCGCTCGGAAGTCAATCTTCGCCAATGCATGATAGAACGGGAGGCCCGCGATGCTGTCGTTCTTGTTATAGGCCTTCGTGGGATCGGTAACCAGAAGGTCAATGTCTCCGGCAGTATATGCCGGCATTTTCAATATCCCGTCGCTGTTGCATGTCATCTGAAGGTCGGAAGGGTAATAACCGATGAATTTAAGTGATTCATCCACCGGCCATTTCGGAGTATTCTCCGGGAACCAGCCCCTCTTGCCCCCGTAGGTCACGGCAACATCGTCGAGGAATTTACGCCCGGTGTCCTGGGAAATCGCGAAAACATTGAATTTCCTGTCTTCCGGGAATGGAATGAACTCCTTCCCGGACCTTGTGCCGATGCCGATCACAGGTCGTAGACGTATGTCGCCGGTCGATTTGTCGTACTTCGTGGAAGCAAGACAGCCGGTCAATGTGATTGCTGCAGTCAGCAGCACCAAGGTCCTGGAAATGAGTTTCATAATAGAGTTATTTAACGTATTGCTACGAGTAAATGTTTGCTAAATCTTAGTTGGCTGAGACGCCGTCAACATTAACATCAGTCCATTTGTCAACTTTAGGAGCTATCGTGATTTCATTATTGCTACCAGGTTCTCCAATTGCAGAGAAGTTGATGTTATAGATGTAATGCTTTCCTGCCTCCCATATTTCAAGTGGAGTGGCACCATCATTAATTGTAAGCAAGTTAAGTTTCTGGACAAACGGTGCCTGTGCAAACCATTGATCAGCACCATTGTTCATTTCATAAGATATGACAATTTCCGCATTGGTAAGTTTCTGCGGGAATACCAGACCACATTTAGCATTGCTCTCAACTAGAGTTTCCTCTGCCGGAACCGGAAATGCTGATTCAGGAGCAAATACAGTGAGATCCTTAGTTCCGGTTGTCGTCCACTCAGGGAGACCTGTAGAAGAACCTTTCGCCGCCAAACCGACAAACTTAATGTTGGTAATCCTAATCTGATTTGCAGCTACTGCTTTAGCATTGACTGTAACCCAAGAAAGTGCATGAGAGAACGCCATGTCTACAGTACGACCAAGAACAGAGGTTGTATATCCAGCATAAAGAAGGTCTTTAATAGTAGGATAGAATTCAGGCTGCTCC
Source organism: Bacteroides sp. CAG:709 (assembly GCA_000434935.1). GTDB lineage: Bacteria > Bacteroidota > Bacteroidia > Bacteroidales > UBA932 > Cryptobacteroides. The sequence continues at coordinate 6,375 of FR882181.1, forward strand.
AATTCTGCAACAGAGAATCTATTATTCTCTAAACTGAATGTCACAACACCAAAATCAGCAGGAGAATAACCTGCGAAAAGCATGGAACCGGTCTTAGGCCAATAATAAGGAGTTGTTGCACCTGCCCAAGTAGCACCTTTTTTCGCAAACTCTACTCCAGGAAGATACTCTACAGCAAATTTGCCGGCAGAATAAGAACTTCCTGTAGCCATGGAATTGTCATAGTAGCCATAAACCTTGATTTTCTGATTAGGGAAAGCAGTACCCTCGACAGCAGCCTTGGTGCTGTTCTTCCTGACTACAGGAGCAAAACCAATCTCGCCTGTCTGCTCATAGCTGACAGAAGTCTTGGTACATGCGACCAGTGCAATGGCACCGAGCGCGATAATCAAACTTTTTTTCATTGTTCAAACAATTTAGTAATACTATAGTTGTTAATAAATTAGATCGTAATATTGGAAACGATATCCTTCCATTCATCCACAGATGGGGCAAGTCCGCCACCTTCCTTCTTTTCAGGTTCAGGAATATCGATTTCATCGGTATTCACCTGGATATACTGACTGTCATTGCCCGGGAACTGGTCGGATACATCCACATTGAAAATATGGGACTTACCGCCGGTATCGGTAATGACCAGTGAGAGAATCTGCTTCTCGCCCGCTTCCGGATTCATACCGAAAGTATTGAACTTGGTCATGAGGATACCGCCCCTGTCGAGACGCTGGACATCGAAGAACACTGACGCAAACTCCTTGGAACGCAGGTCCCTGGAAATCTTGTGGTGCTGGGAAAGTCCGGTGATGACTGCGGAAATGGAGGCCACGTATTGTGCGCCCTTGATATTGTTCACTTCCAGAAGCCAGGTCTGCACGACGGACTTGCAATCCACCCGCAAAGTGATTTCCGGAGAATCCACGGAGCGCGCCGGAATATTCACTTCATTAAGGCGTCCGACAAAAAGATGGTCAGGGTCATAGACGATTTCCTCATCCTTGTCCGCGTCCGCATCGGTCATAGGACTCTTCGTACCACGGCTCTTCAGCTTGCTCTTGAACGCATCCGAAATGGTGTTCGTAGTCGCCAGAATCTTAGTCCAGTCGTTCTCATCCTTGATCAATGTCACTTCCGTATCGAAGTTGTAGACCAATATGTCGTAGGTACGTTCCGGAACGATGTTCACTTCACCGCCTGTCGGAGGAAGGAACGCCTGTGTGAACAGCTGTCCGGTATTGTGGTCATAGAACGCAACTCGCATGATTTCAGGATCCCGAGGCATCTCATAGTTCACGATGTCACGGTCGATATTGATATCAAGCCTTACGGTGTAGTCCGCAGTAGTGAGCGGCCTTCTGTGACAAGAGAACAGTGACAGCAGCATTACAGCTGCAATCAAAATTTGCATTGTCCTTTTCATCGCTCACCTCCTTTTGCCTTGTGTTTCACGATAATCGGCAGCACGAACGAGATGCCCGCGCGGGTAGGACCGAAGAAAGTATAGTACTTGTTCTTGATTCCAGGATCCTTGATAAGTTCCTCATAATCAGCAGTCGGAGTGTAGTGACGAGCCTTCGTCATGATACAGCCTACGCCGAGGTTGAACTCCATACGCATCCATTTCTTGCGACCGACAGGAAGACCGAAGGTGTAGTCCACACCGAAATCCAGATATTCTCCCTGGTAGCCGCTTCTGCGTTTCTGGTAGTCGTAGTAACCGCCGCCGGCATAGAGTCCCAGTGCATGTCCTTTCAGCTTGTCTGCACGTGTCCACTCATATTTGCCGCCAGGGCGTGAAAACCAATATTTTCCGTCAATGAACCAGCCGAGCATTTCGCCGCAATACTTGTTGTTCTTGGCAAGCCACCAAGGATACCAATAGTCGGCACCTATGGAAACGTGTCTTCCGATAGGAATCTCTACGCCGAAATTAAGTCCAGGTGCGAGGAGATTTGTCCGTCCGGCAAGAATCATCTGCCTGTCATACAGAGGCTTGGGAGGTTCAATCCTGACAACAGGTCCGGCAGGAGCGGATGGCCCGGCGAGCGCCAAAGGCCTTTCAGGTTCCGCTGCCTGCTGTCCCATCTCAGCCACGGCAGGGACTGCCGGATCTACCCATACGCAGATCCATGTGGCAAGTCTCAGCTTAGGCATGTGGTTAACGATTATGTAGTGCCAAGTATAGCCGTTGTCCAAGTGACGGATTCTCCATTTCTTGGTGTCGTTGCCCACATTGGCATCGAGAATCCTCATCACCTTGTCTTTATTCGGAAGGGTGTAGTTAGCTTCGATCTCAGCCCTGAGTCCCTCCCAGTTCTCATTCATCGGCTGAAGCTTGATCTTGTCTCCGTTCAGAGACGACCCGTCAGGGATATTGTTGACGAGAAAGCGGCGTGCCGCCTCTGCTCTCTTGCGGGCAAGCCACACGTTTCTCTCATACACACCTTCCGGAGAAGCGTACGAGCATATCGTGATACTGTCAATCTTAGGTGAAATCAGAAGGTATTTCTTGATTTCAGCAAGTTGCCTTTCGTTATCCAGATAATGCTCGTCGATGTCGATACGGTCAAGCCAGTACCAAATCGCGAACCGTCGTGCGACGGAACGTGCTCCAGTCTCTTGAGGCGCATCCGTATCGGGTGGTGTCTGCGCGTGTAGCGCACTGACCGTCGACACACACAAGGATGCCGTGAGAGCTATTTTAACTAGCCAATTCATATTTTACAATCTTCCCTTTTTTACATCAGTTATGCTGCGGCTGAAAGCCGCCGGCAAAACATCCCTTTGATTTGTCGATTGCAAAAATAGAATTCAGATTCGAAAATTACAATATGGAACTTTTCTATTTGCAGTGCAAAAAAGTGCCTTATAGAGCGTCTATTCACCCCCCCCCTGTAAAATCATGCATAGAAATTTACATGCGCCATATTTTAGCGCAGGAACAAGCGCCCCGACAAACACAAAACCCACTTGCGCCATTTTCTGGCGCAAGTGGGCAATAAATGAATTAAAGCACCTCAAACCGGTCAAAAAAGCATTTGAAAATTTACGGCATAAATTATCAAATATCTATTTTGACAGTAATTGTTCCAAAATTTCAGGAAAATGTTGCATCTCCAGAACGTGTTCTTTGGCTGCAATGTCGTCCGGAGTATCGTCCGGAGAAATCGGTGTCGAGTACTGGGCGATGATTTCGCCACCGTCGACCTGATTACTTACGTAATGGACCGTCATACCGGTTTCGGTCTCCCCCGCTGCCTTGACCGCTTCGTGAACATGATGTCCGTACATTCCCATGCCGCCAAACTTGGGGAGCAATGCGGGATGAAGATTGACCATCTTGTGTTCATAAGCATTGATAAGAAAATCAGGGACGACGAGCAGGAAGCCGGCGAGTACGATGAAATCGATGCCGAACTGCTTCATGAGCGCCATCATGTAAGCCTCGTCATTGAACTGCTTTTTCGGAACCACGATGGTCGGGATTCCGAGGTTTTGGGCGCGGACCAGCGCATAGGCGTCAGCACGGTTGCTGAGCACGAGCGAGATTTTCACGTCCTGTGAGCCGGCGAAATGCCTGATGATGGCCTCACAGTTGGTTCCGCCGCCGGAAACGAAGATTGCAACGTTTGTCATATAAAATTCTAGTTGTTGGTCATTGACTTTTCACTCTTGATGAGCATTGCGCAGAGGAGGACACCGATGCCGGCGCCGACGGCGACAGTCAGGTTTGCGGCGTTCCATCCGAGGTGGTTGGCTACGCTGCCGACGAAAATCTTGGAACAGATGGCGTCACCTATGAAGTAGCCGAAGAGTCCTACGAAGCCTGCTGCGGTTCCTGCTGCGTTCTTAGGCACGAGGTTCAATGCCTGTACGCCCGTAAGTGCCACAGGGCCATAGATGAAGAAGCCGATGAGGCAGAGTGCGACGTAGACGAGCGTCTTCTGGAGAGCCGGGCTCATCGCTACATATCCGGCGCCTACGAACCAGTAGATGAGGACACCGAACATACATGCTATCATGCAGATGACGTTCATCGGAGCGCAACGGCCCTTGAAAATCTTGGATGTGGCGAGGCCGCAGAGGATGGTTCCGAATGCACCGATGAGGTTATGTACGGAGAATGCCACCTTGCTTTCGTCGGCGGTCATGATGCCGGCATCCTGGAGGAAGGTCGGTGACCAGTCGCCGATACCGTAGCGCACCATGTATACGAAGATGTTGCTGAGGGCGACGATCCAGAGGAGTTTGTTCTTGAAGACGTAGTCGATGAAAAGGACCTTGAACGGGAGCTTGTCGCCGGCAGGGCCTTTGCTCTTCACGCCGCTGTAGTCGTTGCGGTATTCCTGTATGGACGGGAGGCCGCATGATTCAGGGGTGTCGCGGATCGCCCACCAGCAGAATATTGCAATGGCTATCGCAATGAGCGCCGGGAAGATGAAGTTTCCTCGCCATGCCTGTGCAGGGTCAATGCCGAATGTCGGGGCGAAAAAGGCGAAAAGTGCCACGCCTGCGATGGCCAGGAATCCGAGCGCAAAGCTGCCGATGGTGTGGGATACGTTCCAGATGCTCATCTTGAAGCTTCTCTCGTTCTGGGAGAACCAGTGTGTCATGATTCGGCCGCATGGAGGCCAGCCCATTCCGGAGAGCCATCCTACCACGAGCATGAGGATGAAAATGACGGTCGTGTTCAGCGCCGTGTTCGCGCCATAAGGGATGACGCCGGTGAGAATCATTACCAATGCGGAGAGTACCAGTCCGACACAGAGGAACTTACGGGAGTCCGAGCGGTCCGATACGCTGCCCATGATGAACTTGCTGAATGCATAGGCGATAGATACCGCTGACATTGCAAGTCCTACTTTTCCGGCATCGAGGATTCCGTCCTTGATCATGTCCGGGGCTGCGAGTGAGAGGTTTTTGCGGACCAGATAATATCCGGCATATCCGAGGAAGGCTCCAAGGAACACCTTCCATCTCATCGCATTGAAAACTTTAGGAACTTTCTCTGACGGAAGCTGTTGCTTCGGTGCAGGCGGGTCAAAAAATCTTGCCATTATTATGTATTTTTTGGGTTTGTATTGTGTGTGACGGGCTATCGGATGCTGTCCTGTAGTTCCAGCCAACGCATTTCTTTCTCATCCATGAGGTCTTTCACTTCGCCGAACCGCGCCGACACCTCCTGAATCTTGTCATAAGGAAGGGTCCCGGATGCGAGGTCCCGTTCCAGTCCGGCTTTCTCTTTTCCGAGCGTATCCAGGTCTGTTTCAATCTGTTCCAGCTCTTTCTGCTCCTTGTATGTAAGCTTTTTCTTCTTGGCCGGCTTGTCGGCATCGGTAACATCGGCATTGACACGGACATTGGCGCCAGCCTTTTCACGGGCGGCAGCCTTTTGCCGGGCTTCGTACTCCTTTATATATTCGTGGTACTCGCTGTAGGAGCCGATGAAATCCTTCACCTTGCCGTCGCCGCAGAAGATGAAGAGGTGGTCGACGAGGCGGTCGAGGAAGTGCCGGTCGTGGGATACGATGATCAATGATCCCTTGAAGTCTTTCAGGTATTCTTCCAGCACGTCGAGCGTCACGATGTCGAGGTCATTGGTCGGCTCGTCGAGAATGAGCAGGTTCGGGTTCTGCATCAGGATGGTCATCAGGTAGAGCCGCCTGCGTTCGCCTCCGGAGAGCTTCGATACCTTGGTGGTGAACATGTCATGGCTGAAAAGGAATTGGTTCAGCAGGTGCATGTCGCTCACCACCTCCATAACCGTCTGGTCTTCATTGAATTTCATGCCGGTCTGGCGATAGAAGCCTATTTTCAGGGATTCGCCGCGTTCGATGATGCCGCTGAACTGCCCGTCTTCCGGAATGTTGCCGGTGAGGATGTTCAGGAACGTGGATTTGCCGGTGCCGTTCTTGCCGACTATGCCGACGCGTTCAAACCGCTGGAAATTATATGTAAAATGGTCCAGATAGACATCAGGTCCATAGCTGAAACTCACGTCCTTACAGTCAATTATCTTGTTCCCGAGCCGTGAGCCTTTCCCCATCTCGTCCAGGTTCACTTTTCCGCTGGTGTAGACTTGTTCAGCCCTGTCCTTCAAGTCGTAGAATGCATTGATGCGGTATCTCGCCTTTCCGGTCCTGGCGCATGGCGAGCTGCGTATCCATTCGAGTTCGCGGCGCAGGATGTTGTTCACCTTGGCGGTCTCGGCGTTATAGTTGTCGATGCGTTCCTGCCGCTTTTCCAGGTAGTTCTCGTAGTTTCCCTTGTAGGTATAGACTGCCCCGTGGTCGAGTTCCATCACCGTATTGCACACATGGTCAAGGAAATAGCGGTCGTGGGTGACCATCAGGAGGGTGCTGCGTGAGTGTCCGAGGTAGTTTTCCAGGAATTCGATGGCGTCAATGTCGAGGTGGTTGGTGGGCTCGTCCATGATGAAGAAGTCGGCTTCCGATGCCAGCATCACGGTCAATGCCACCCTTTTCACTTCGCCTCCGGAGAGGTTTTTCATCAGACTGCCTTCCTGGAGTCCGAAACTAGTCAGGAACTTCTTGATTCTCAGTTCATAGGCAAACATTGCATCGTCATCCAGCCCGTCAGTGAATTGCTTGCTGGAGTCCAATACCTGCGTAAAGATGTCCTTCTCGGGGTCGTGTTCGAATTCCTGTTCCAGAAATGCTATCCTGATGTGTTTCAGAAAGGTGATTTTCCCGCCGGAATCGGATTTGTCGTTACCCGCAAGTATGCGCAGCAATGTCGATTTTCCAGTTCCGTTAGGTGCGATGAGCGCAATCTTGTCCCCTTCATTTATATTGAATCCGATATGCTCGAACAGCACTTTCGGACCATAACTTTTGCTGATGTTTTCTATTTGTAAGTAGGATGCCATAACTATTTTATCTGAACAGGCGGTCGACTTCTTTTACGGCGGACGGGAGTGCGAAGACGGCTACGCGGTCGTAGGCTTCGATGCGGGTGTCGCCGACGGCTATGAAATAATCGTTGCCACGGATGATGCCGCCTATGATGGCATTGGTCGGGAAATCAATGTCTTTCAATGTATTGCGTGTAATGAGGCTGTCCGGTGCGACAATGTATTCGAGAATCTCGGCATTGGTCCCGCTCATGTATTTAACGAAACGGACCTTGTTGCTGAGGGTCATCTTGAAGATCTTTCCTGCGGTAATGAGTTTCTTGTTGATGACGGCATCGACTCCCATCTCTTCGGCCAGACGGATATATTCGAGGTTTTCCACCTCGGCGATTGTCCGTTCCACGCCGAAACGCTTCGCCACCACGCACGCCAGGATGTTCGCCTCGTCATTCCCCGTAACAGCCACGAATGCGTCGTAATCTTTTATATTTTCCTCCAGAAGGAAGTCCGAATCTCGCCCGTCTCCATTGATTACCAGCACATTGTCATCGGTAATCTCGCTGAGTTCCATACAGCGTTTCTTGTCAGGGTCGATGATTTTCACGGTGTCCACCTGGCCGCTGATGCCGGAAGCCACCATCTCCCCTACCGCGCTCGCGCCCAAAATCATGACATTGTTTATCTCAATGTTGCTCTTTCCGAGAAAATTCATCAGCGGCGCCACACCTTCACGCGTCGTTATGATGAAAACAAGGTCATGATACTTGAATTTCGTATCGTATTTCGGCATGATGGTCGTATCGTCACGCGAAATCGCAACCACACGGAACTGCGTGCCGAATGTCACGGCTGCCGCGAACTCCGCCACCTTCATGTCAATGATCGGCGAATCGTCTTCCAGCTTGAACACTGAAAGCTGCAGCTTTCCGCGCGCAAAATCCATCGTCTCGGTAGAAGCCGTACGCTTCAGCAGACCAGCGATTTCGCCTGCGGCAATCTTCTCCGGATAGAACATCAGGTCAATGCCCATTTCCGTGAAGAGGTATTTGTTCTCGTAGGAGAGATATTCTTCATTGTTTATGCGGGCACAGACTTTCTTGCAGCCTAACTTCTTGGCCAGCAGAGCACTGACGATATTCACATCTTGTGATGCGCTCGGATTAACGGCGATGAAAAGGTCCGCATGTTCCACTCCCGCATCCTTCAGTATCTTGATGCAGGACAGGTCTCCGAGAATTGTTACTACATCGGCAGTGGTGTTCAGTTTCGCAAGCCTCTCCTCATCGCAGTCGATGACCGTGATGTCATTAGCTTCATTGCTGAGCATCTTGGCAAGGTGAGAACCTACTTCACCTGCGCCTTCAATGATGATTATCATAGTCCTATGTTTAGTAATCCTTAAAAAATAACTTGTTAATCTTTGCTCGTCTTTTCGGTCTATATTCCTTTTCTCATCAGTCGTGTACGTCCAGTACACTCCATCTTCGAAAAGAAATCTATCCTCGAAAATACTTCACAAATCTTTACCAACTTAATTTCTCATGCTTACTTAGAAATATTTCCTCACCGCTGCGAAAGCCCTCTGTCCGAGGAAAATAGCGCGCGGGATAATCCAATGTCCATAAATTCCGCGGACTTCCGGCATACTGTTTTCGTCGAAATATCCGTCTTCCGGTCCGGCAATGCTGGCGAGATATTGTTCCACATCGTACGGCGACCATTTCCGCGACAGTTTCTTGAATTCGCCATGCGCCTGGAGAACCGCCTTGAAAAGGTCAAGCTTCAGCATCAGCAGATAGGCTGCCGCCGTGCAACCGTCCACGACCATCCTCCAGAAAATCCGCCTTTCCGCACGCCTTGCGGCCATCTTCCCAATCTTCTCAAGATCAATGTCCTCGTATCTTTTGCCCGCACGAATTTTCTCACGCAGCATTTCCAATGCATATGTTTCCGGAAGGTTGTTTTCCAGAAGCATGAGGTTGTTCCTGTAGTTCAGTTTCAGTTTCCATGGGGATGTCTGCGGCAATGTTCCGCCTCCTATATGGTAAACGACTGATTCTGGGACAATCCTGACCTTGTAGCCGTCAAGCTGCATCTTCCAGCAGAGGTCGATTTCTTCCATGTGGGCGAAAAACCTGTCATCCAGTCCGCCTAGGGAATTGAACAATTCGCTTCTCACCATCAGGCATGCGCCCGTGGCCCACAGGACATCCGCAGGCGTATCATATTGGCCCTCATCCGTTTCCACCATTTTCATGATGCGTCCGCGACAGAACGGGAAGCCGAAACTGTCGATGTATCCGCCTGCGGCACCGGCATACTCGAACTTGTCTTTTTCGTACCAGGAATGCAGTTTCGGTGCGCACGCGCCCACGTCCGGATTCCGGTCCAATGTTTCCGTCAATGGATGGAGCCACCCGTCAGGTACTTCAATATCTGAATTCAGCAGCACGAAATACTCGGCGTCAATCTGTCCCAGCGCGCGGTTGTAGCCTCCCGTAAATCCGTAGTTCTTGTCCAGTTCAATGCGTCTGACACTTGGAAATTTCTCCGCCATCATCTGCATTGACCCGTCCGTGGAGGCGCTGTCGGCTACGACGAGTTCGGCGTCTTCGCCTTCAATCGAGCGAAGTATGCCAGGAACGAACTTTTCGAGGTAGTTCTTTGTGTTCCAGTTAAGTATGACGACTGCTGTCTTCATTAATTCTTTTTCGTCTTTTCGGTCAGGATTCGCTTTTTCCACAGTCGAGTACCTCGGTACACTCCTTCGTCAAAAACAAATCCTGCCTCGAAAATACTTCAAAACCATGGTTAATTCTCGTGGCAATGACACTCGTGGCCTTCGTCGTGACAGTGGCACTCGTGACCTTCTTCGTGACAGTGGCATTCGTGGCCTTCCTCGTGGCAATGGCACTCATGACCTTCACCATGTCCTTCGCCGTGGCAGCACTCGTGGTCACCTTCGCCATGGCCCTCGCCGTGGCAGCAGCCGCCCTTGCCGTGATGGCAGCAGCCACCTTCCTGCGGCGCGAATTCGCCATGCAGGCCTTCGGTCAGTTCCTTTTCGGTAGCATCACGCACTGAAACAATCTTTCCCTTGAAATTCAATGTCTTGCCAGCCATCGGATGATTGAAGTCCATGGTCACCGTATCTTCGTGAATCTCGGCAATCGTACCCTGGACTACCATGCCGGAGCTGTTCAGCAGCGGAATCACTCTGCCGATGACCAACAGGTCTTCCCTGATGGCGCCGTCCACCTCGAATGATGATTTCGGAATGTCGAACTTGCGCTTGGAATCGTACTCGCCATAACCCTCTTCCGGGGTCAATGTGAATGCGAATTCGCTTTCAGGCTCCATGCCCTCGATCTCGGATTCGAATTTAGGCAACAGCATGTGCGTACCATGTATGTAGTCCAGAGGACCTGTCATTTCGGTAGTCTTATCTACCACTTTTCCATCTACAGAGAGCTCGTATTCAAGCTCGACTACCTTGTTGTTCTCTATTTTCATTATATTATATTATATTTTAATATGTCTTGTATATGCTGCAAAGTTACGGATTATCTTTCGTTTTCAAAGCGTTTACTTACGAACTGAAATTCACATCCTTGAATGCCACGGTAGGAACCTGACGGCTCATGCCGTCCAACGGATCATTTCCAGCGGCAATGAGGTTGTTCCACAATTCCACTATATTGCCGGTAATCAGCATGTTGCATATCGGAGCCGTGACTTTTCCGTTCTCGAAAAGAAGCCCCTCCACGCCATACGAAAAATCACCGGTGGCGGCATTGCAATTACCTCCATTGAAGTCGGTCACCAGGATTCCGCTTCCGCAGAGGCCCAGGATTTCGGCTTCGCCAATGCTGCCGGACACAGATACATTGTCCTGACCTTCAACCAGTTCGCTGCTGACGAACGGCTTTACAACCGGCCGGTTGGCACATTCGGAGGTGGCAGGCATGTCGAGTTTTCCGGACATGTATGTGCTGATGAAATATTCCATGACCACGCCGTCGGTTATGATTTCCCGGTTCAGACACGCCCTTCCGTCTTGCTCGAAAAGAATCGCTCCGCATTTGCCTTTTTCCCTAGGCATATCCATGATATTCAGCCCTTTGGCGAATATCTGCTTACCGAGAGAGTCTGTCAGGAATGAAGATTTCTGCTGTATCGCCCTGCCCCCGAGAGCATCCAGGACCGGCTGGAGCAATCGTCCGGCAATCCTGTTAGAAACCACCATCACATGACGGCCGCCATCAGCATTGACAGGACCTATCTGGCTGACAGCCTGCATCACGGCCTTATGGCCGCAGTCGGAGGCGCGGACTTTTTCGGGGCTGATGCTGTAGTCCCACCAGAAACCGCTGTACTTGTCGCCGGCATTGTCCTCGACCGTCACCTGGGCGCAGACTTCAAATGAGGTTTCGGTATGGCGGCAACGTATGCCGTCGGAGTTCGTCAAATATGTGTCTGTCAATGTGTTGTTGTATTCCACTTCTTCGGATACCACTTTCCAGTTTCTATCCGGTGCGGCCTCACGGAACTCCGCGAACACGGAGACATTTTTCGCCATTGCCAGTTTTCCGTCTGCCGTCACGGTGTCATATCCGTACCAGACAAGTCCCATTTCGTCGCCACGCACGGCATCATTGGCAGTATCTTCCTTCGCCGGCAGTTTCCTGAACCGGTCGGGCGCGAGCATCCGCACGTTCTGCACGGCTTTCACCAGCAAGTCGCGTATACTGCTCTCCTCCAGCCTGTTGGTGGAAAAAACGCCGTATCTCCCGTCGGCATATACCTTGAAGGTCAATGCCCTGTCGCCGGTCTGGCGGATGTTGTCGAGTTCCCCGTCCAGAAGGGCGTAGATTTCCGTTCTTGCCTTGTCCAATGTCACTTGAACCGCCGATGCGCCGGCCTCGACCGCGAGTACCACGCTCCGGTCGGCAATCCTTGTTTCTTCCTCTGTTATAGCGTATTCCAGTTTATTCTCCATCTTGTTCTCCTCCTACCAGAAGATTGTTTACCAATACCGTCGGCATGCCGCATGAAACCGGTACCGACTGTCCTTTTCCGCAGGTCCAGGCGCTGTCGTCGATGACGCAATCGTTGCCTACGGCCATAATGTCTTTCAATGCCTGCGGGCCGTTGCCAATGACATTGATATCCTTTATCGGGCGCGTGAGCCGGCCGTCTTCGATGAGGAAGCCGCTTTTCACGAAGAAGGTGAAATCCCCTTCCCCGATTTTCACTTGTCCATTGCTGAATTCATTGACATAGATACCTTTACGTACTGAGGCGATGATGCCGTCAGGCTCAGCGTTGCCGCTTTCCATATAGGTGGCGCGCATGCGTGGGATCGGGCTGGAGCGGAATGTTTCGCGTCTTCCGTTGCCGGTCGGGGCGACGCTGTAGTACCTGGCGCTGATGCGGTCGTGGAGGTACGAGGTCAGGATGCCGTCTTCGACCATTGTGGTCCTCTGTCCCGGCACTCCTTCGTCGTCGAAATTAAGCGACCCCCGGTTGCCGCGGATGGTCGCGTCGTCCACGATATTGATGCCTTCGGGACAGACCCGCTTGCCCATCTTGTCGGAAAATATCGACTGGCCTTTCCTGTTGAAGTCGGCTTCAAATGCGTGTCCCATGGCTTCGTGCAGCAGAATTCCTGATGCGCCGGCTCCCATCACCACCTGCATCTGGCCACCTTTAGGGCGCACCGCTTCGAAGGCATTGTCCAGTCCGTCGGTGATTTTTCCGGCGAGTTCGGTTATCAATGCGTCGGTGAGCATTTCGGCGCCTTTCCTGAGGCTGCGCGATACGTTTTTCTGGATTTTGCGGCTTCCGTTGTCAGCCACAAGCATGGCTTGCACAGTGGTCATCGGGCGGGTTTCGTATTTCATTTCGCCGAAGGAGTTG
>FR882182.1:0-31698 GCA_000434935.1 Bacteroides sp. CAG:709
CTTCAAAAAGAAATCTATCCTCGAAAATACATCGCAAATCCCAACAGCAAATTTACAAACACATACAAAAGAGACCACCCGGAAAAGGATGGTCTCTTTACATTTATGTGGGAAAAAAGTATTACTCGCTAAATTTGGCAGCAAGGAATTCTCTGTTCAAACGAGCGATATGCTCCACTGAAATACCTTTAGGGCACTCCATTTCGCAAGCTCTGGTGTTGGTACAGTTACCGAAGCCGAGTTCATCCATCTTCGCAACCATCGCACGAGCCCTTTTAGCAGCCTCTGGACGTCCCTGAGGAAGAAGAGCAAGTGAACTTACCCTTGCAGCCACAAAGAGCATTGCAGAGCCGTTTTTACAGGTAGCTACGCAGGCACCGCAACCAACGCAAGCAGCAGCGTCCATACTCTTTTCAGCCTTGTCATGAGGAATGAGAAGAGCATTGCCATCCTGCGCGGAACCAGTTCTTACGGAAGTATAACCGCCGGCCTGGAGAATCTTGTCGAAAGCAGATCTGTCTACGACGAGGTCCTTGATTACAGGGAAAGCAGCACTTCTCCAAGGCTCTACAGTGATAGTAGCACCATTCTTGAAATGACGCATGAACAACTGGCAAGTAGTAACCTGATCATCCGGACCATGAGCTCTACCGTCAATATACAGCGAACAAGCACCGCAGATACCCTCACGGCAGTCATGATCAAATGAAACAGGACCATAACTCTGACATCCTTTATCTACAGCTACCGGATCATCTCCGTTACGTACAAGCTGCTCATTAAGAATATCAAGCATCTCAAGGAATGAAGCATCTTCCTCAATTCCGGTCACGGTGTAATTCTTAAATTCACCTTTAGACTGGGCGTTTTTCTGACGCCATATTTTTAACTTGAAATCCATCTCTAATTAGTCTTTATAGTTTCTGGTAGCAACATGGATATTCTCGTATACGAGTGGTTCTTTATGGAGTTCCGGCTCAACACCTTCTCCCTTGTACTCCCAGGCAGCTACATACATATAGTTCTCGTCATCACGCTTAGCCTCGCCTTCTTCGGTCTTGCTCTCCTCACGGAAATGACCGCCACAAGACTCATTACGGTTAAGCGCATCAAAAGCCATAAGTTCTCCGATATCGAAGAAGTCCTCAAGACGGAGAGCCTTCTCAAGCTCCTGGTTGAACTCATACTGTGTTCCTGTCACGCGGACTGTCTTCCAGAATTCCTTGCGGAGAGCCTTGATCTGCTCAATACCCTCTTTAAGACCTTCTGCTGTACGAGCCATACCGACGTGCTCCCACATGATGTGTCCGAGTTTCTTATGGATAGCATCAACAGGCTCTGTACCCTTGACAGCGAAGAGCTTGTCAATACGTGCCTGAACTGCCTTCTCAGCCGCATCGAATTCTGGAGCTGAAGTGTCAGTCTTAGGCTCTGCAAACTTATGAGAAAGGTAATCTCCGATGGTAACAGGCAGGATGAAATATCCGTCTGCAAGACCCTGCATGAGGGCTGATGCACCGAGACGGTTTCCGCCATGATCAGAGAAGTTAGCCTCACCGATAGCATACAGACCAGGGATAGTAGTCTGAAGATCATAGTCAACCCAAATACCACCCATTGTATAGTGGATAGCAGGATAAATCATCATAGGCTCTTCCCAAGGGTTGGTAGCCGTAATCTTCTCATACATCTGGAAGAGGTTGCCGTAACGCTCTGCAACTCTCTGTTTTCCAAGTCTTTGGATAGCATCCTTAAAGTCAAGGAATACTGCGAGGCCAGTTTCATTTACACCGAAGCCGGCATCACATCTTTCCTTGGCTGCACGTGAAGCGACGTCACGAGGAACGAGGTTTCCGAATGCAGGATAACGACGCTCAAGATAGTAGTCTCTATCCTCCTCTGCAATCTGTGAAGGCTTGATTTCATGCTTGCGGAGCTTCATCACATCTTCCATCTTCTTAGGCACCCAGATACGACCGTCATTACGGAGAGACTCTGACATGAGGGTCAGTTTGCACTGCTGGTCACCATGAACAGGAATACATGTAGGGTGAATCTGTGCGAAAGCAGGATTTGCAAAATAAGCACCCTTCCTGAAGCACTGCATTGCAGCTGAACCGTTGCTGTTCATTGCATTGGTCGAAAGGAAGTATGTACGACCGTAACCACCTGTAGCAATAACGACAGCATGAGCACCGAATCTCTCAAGCTTACCTGTTACGAGGTTTCTTGCGATGATACCCTTAGCCTCACCATTGATAACTACGAGGTCGAGCATCTCATGACGTGGATAGCTTTTTACAGTTCCGGCTGCAATCTGCCTGTTGAGCGAGGCATAAGCACCGAGAAGAAGCTGCTGTCCGGTTTGTCCTCTGGCATAGAATGTACGGCTTACCTGCACACCACCGAAAGAACGGTTCGCGAGGTATCCGCCATACTCTCTTGCAAAAGGAATTCCCTGCGCAACGCACTGGTCAATGATAGCGGCGCTGACTTCAGCAAGACGATAGACATTAGCCTCTCTACTACGATAGTCACCACCCTTGATGGTATCATAGAAAAGACGGTAGACAGAGTCATTGTCATTCTGGTAGTTCTTCGCAGCATTGATACCACCCTGTGCTGCAATAGAGTGCGCACGACGAGGTGAATCGCTGATACAGAACACTTTAACATTATAACCGAGTTCACCGAGGGTAGCAGCTGCAGAAGCTCCACCAAGACCGGTACCGACTACAATGATTTCAAGTTTCCTTTTGTTGTTAGGACTGACAAGACGAATTTCTGACTTCCTTTTGGTCCATTTTTCAGCCAAAGGTCCGTCAGGAATCTTTGAGATTAATTTATCGGCCATTGTATAGTTATTATGAAATTGTACAATTATTCTGCAAGTTTAGTGATTTTTAATGAATAAACCTTGGAAACTGAAAACAAAATCAAAAAAGAGTGTTTTCTATGACTTCCGGGCCCTCTGAAACACCAGGATAACGCTCCAATCCGAGATGCTCGTAAGCAAGCTCCGTTACTACCCTGCCTCGTGGCGTACGCTGCAGGAAACCCTCCTTTATAAGGAAAGGCTCGTAAACTTCCTCGACAGAGCCTTGATCCTCCCCCACTGCCGTCGCAATCGTATTCACGCCCACCGGGCCGCCCTTGAACTTCGTGATGATAGTCGAAAGAATCATGTTGTCAATCTGGTTCAATCCCCTCTTGTCAATGTTGAGAGCATCCAACGCATAACGCGAAATGGCCAGGTCAATGTGCCCGTCCCCCTTCACCTGTGCGAAATCCCTCACACGACGCAGGAGCGCATTCGCAATACGCGGCGTACCACGGCTTCGCAATGCGATTTCACGTGCTGCATCTTCCTCAATGCCTACCCCCAGAAGAGCGCTGCTGCGCTTTATAATATATATGAGGTCTTTCGAATCATAATACTCAAGAGCGAAGTCAATGCCGAACCTCGCACGCAACGGCGCAGTGAGAAGACCCTTGCGGGTAGTGGCGCCGACAAGCGTGAAAGGGTCCAGTGCAATGCGGACGGACCTGGCACCAGGTCCCTTGTCTATAAGTATATCTATAGCAAACTGCTCCATAGCGGAGTAAAGGTACTCTTCCACCACCGGAGACAAACGATGGATTTCATCTATAAAGAGGACGTCGCCCTTCTGCAAGGAGGTCAGAAGCCCTGCCAGGTCTCCGGGCTTGTCCAGCACCGGACCAGATGTAATCTTGATATTCACCCCGAGCTCATTTGCCACGATATTTGCAAGCGTAGTCTTTCCCAGTCCAGGAGGCCCGTGAAATAGAACATGGTCGAGAGGCTCCCCTCTCATTTTCGCCGCTTGGATGAAGATTTTCAGATTAGTCACGATCTTGTCCTGACCTGTGAAATCTCCAAGTTCATGTGGTCTTATAATTCCGTCTAAATCCTTATCTTTGTCCGTACCGGAAGAATACGGTGAAAAATCATCAGGCATTCTCAAAAAACATTAATAATACAAATTTATATATTTTTATTTTAATGTTGTTTTATATATCGCTGTTGATATGTTGATAAACGATTGTCGAGTATTGATTATCAATTAGTTGTAGCGGTGAATAATTGTTGATATCACTGAAGATGGTCCGGTGAAAAATTGTTTGGAAAAATATTTGCAAGTTTGCCCGGACGTCTGCATAACATTTGAAACCGGAAAAGAAAGAACGAGTTTTCAATAGATGTCAACAGGCTTATCAACGGGTTATCAACAGAAAATAGGGGGTATATGTTAATAAGTTCGAAAACTTCAGCCGAACTGTCAGAACTGATAAAAAAACAGCTCAATACTTACTGCAGCGGCTTGTTCCTTTCCGCCAGATGGTTCGTAGTTTCCCAATGCGCTTCCACGGGTGTAAACCTGGTGGTGCTTCCTGATAAGGATTCCGCAGAATATTGTGCATCAGACCTTTACACATTGGTAAAAGGTGACAGGGTGTTCTTCCTTCCGGACTCCGGAAAGAATGTAGAGAGAAGTAATTACAAGTCTTCACTGGGAGTTCAGAGAACATCCGCCGTCGGCAGCATCCTTGCTGATCAGGACAATGCTTCACAACTTTTCATAGTTACATATCCGGAAGCGCTCGAAGAGCCGGTGCCGGAGAAAAAACGCATTGCCGATTCCCTGCTGACTATCCGCAAAGGCGACACCATAAGTCACGAAAGCATTGCGGCAGCATTGTACGAAAAGAAATTCTCGCGCGTGGATTTCGTTTCCGCTCCGGGGCAGTTCGCGATTAGAGGCGCCGTTGTAGATATCTTCTCTTACTCGTTCAATGATCCTTTCCGAATTTCATTCTTCGGCGACGAGGTAGAGAAGATAAACGTATTTGATTGCAACACACAGCTTTCCAAGGAAGAAAGAGACAGTGCGGACATTTTTCCCGACATTGTGGCTGACGACGGCCCAGGCGTAAGCATTGCGGAAATACTGCCGAAAGAAACACTGGTATGGATGGACTCCTCGGACATGTACAGGGAAAAACCATTCTACAGCGGATTGGAAAGCTTCCGTAAAGTTTACATTGACACTCCCCTTTCGCATCAGGGCGAAGAACAGGTCAAGTTCCGCATATCTCCCCAGCCGGTATTCAACAAGAATTTCGAGCTTCTTTCAGCTGACATCCGCAGCCGCATGGAGAGCGGATACAAGGTATTCATCTACACCGAGAAAGAGTCTCAGGTAGAGCGCCTCAGGTCCATATTGTACCAGAACGAGGGCATCATGCCGGAGTTCATTCCGGAGCAGAATATCCATAAGGGATTCATTGACAATGAAGACAAACTCTGCTGCTATACGGATCATGAGATTTTCGACAGGTTCCACAGGGTAAGCATCAGGAGAACCGTCGAGAAAAGCGAGCAGCTGACATTGAACGACCTCAATTCTTTCAATATCGGTGATTATGTGGTGCACATCGACCACGGCGTCGGCGTGTTCGGCGGTCTTGTCCGCATGAAAGATGACAAGGGCAGAATCCATGAGGTCGTGAAGCTGATGTACAAGGACAATGACGTAGTGTTCGTATCCGTACATGCATTGCACAAGATTTCGCGATACAAGTCCAAGGATGCCATGCCGCCGAAAATCAACAAACTCGGCTCAAAGACGTGGCAGACGCTCAAGTCCAATGCCAAGGCGAAGGTAAAGGATATTGCCAAGGAACTTATCAATCTTTATGCGAAAAGAAAGGCAGCCGACGGCTTCGCATACTCCCCCGACACTTATCTTCAGGAGGAATTGGAATCGAGTTTCATGTATGAAGACACTCCGGACCAGGAAACGGCCACACAGGCTATAAAGAGAGATATGGAGGACAAGAGTCCTATGGACAGGCTCGTGTGCGGCGATGTGGGTTTCGGCAAGACTGAACTTGCCATAAGGGCTGCTTTCAAGGCAGTTACGGACAGCAAGCAGGTGGCGGTGCTTGTGCCTACTACCATTCTTGCTTTCCAGCATTACAATACTTTCAAGTCCCGTCTGAAGAATTTTCCTTGTAACATAGAGTATGTCAGCAGGATGCGTACTGCCAAGGAACTCACGGACATCAAGTCTGGACTTAAAAGCGGGGCCATTGACATAGTCATTGGAACTCACAAGATTCTCGGCGGAACATTTGAATTCAAGGACCTTGGCCTGCTGATCATTGACGAGGAACAGAAGTTCGGCGTGGGCGCGAAGGAGAAATTGCGTCAGCTGAAACTTTCCGTGGATACATTGACATTGACGGCTACTCCTATTCCGAGGACATTGCAGTTTTCGCTTCTGGGCGCGCGCGACCTTTCGATCATCAGCACTCCCCCGCCGAACAGGATTCCGACCCAGACGGAGATCATTCTTTTCGACGAGGAGGAAATCAGGAACATCATCACGTATGAACTGAACCGCGGCGGGCAGATTTTCTTCCTCCACAACAAAGTGCAGGAACTTCCGGCAGTGTATGACATCCTTCACAGGATCGTGCCGGACATGAAGATATGTGTCGCGCATGGACAGATGGAGGCTAAAGTGCTGGAAGATAAGATGATGGATTTTATTCAGGGAGATTATGACCTGCTTCTGAGCACTACCATCATCGAAAGCGGACTGGATATTCCGAATGCCAATACCATCATTATAAACCAGGCGCAGAATTTCGGATTGAGCGACCTGCACCAGTTGCGCGGACGTGTAGGAAGGTCGAACAGGAAGGCATTTTGCTATCTCATTGTGCCGCCGCTGATGACATTGTCAGAGGATTCCAGACGCAGGCTCAAGGCTATCGAGGAGTTCTCCGACCTGGGCAGCGGTTTCAATATCGCCATGCAGGATTTGGATATCCGTGGTGCCGGCAATCTTCTCGGGGCTGAACAGAGCGGATATATCGCCGATATGGGATACGAAACTTATCAGAAGATTCTGGCGGAGGCGATGGACGAACTTGGACTCGAAATCGGACTTTCCAGCAAGAATGTCAATGATTCTTACGTGGAGGATTGTACCATCGAGACTGATCAGGTCGCGCTCATTCCTGACAGTTATATCGACGTGCAGGCTGAAAAGATGCGTATCTACAAGGAACTTGATTCCCTGGACAAGGATAGTGAACTGGACAAGATGGCTGCGCGTCTGGCTGACAGGTTCGGCCCTATACCGGATGAAGTCGCCCGGCTTTTCGATATCGTGCGTATCCGCCATCTTGGTGAAAAGCTTGGTTTCGAGAAGATTATCATAAAGAACGGCATATTGATAGCATTCTTCATAAACAACCAGATGGCGGCGTATTACAAGTCAGGAGTGTTTACCAAGATATTGGAGAAAGTATCTGAATACAGCCGTCTTTTCGAACTGAAGCAGAACGATTCGAAACTCAGGATAATATCCAGGAAGGTGAATACCCTCTCAGATGCGTACAATATTCTGTGCAAACTCCGTTAATTGCAGAAAAGTTATAACTTTGCAGGTAAATTCAACAGGTTTTGCAGAATCTTATTATTGACATAGGAAATACGGCTGTCAAGGCGGCCTGGGCAGAGGGCCCGACTATAGGGAAGACTTTCCGGTATCAGGGTGAAAGGGTGAGGAATTTCATACTTTCATTGACTGAAAAGGAGAAGCCTTCTGTCATGATAATTTCTTCTGTCAATGAGATTTCCGCTCATGATGAAGCGGCTTATTCCAATGAATGTGAACGTCTGATAATTATGGATAGCGCTCACACTCAAGTACTTGCCGATAACGGTGTGCCTGAGTGGGTGTCATGTGACAGGGCTGCGTCCGTGATTGCCGTAAGGCATCTGTTCAGAGGAAACGGCTGCACGGTAATGGATTTCGGAACTACTTTCAGCATTGATTTCATAGATAAGGACGGAGGGTATGCGGGCGGCAATATTTCGCTTGGATGCCGTACCCGTTTCAAGGCATTGAACCGATATTCGAGGGCCCTTCCGCTTGTCGATACACCGTCAGAAATCGTGTTCCCCGGCGATTCTTTCTTATCATCCGTAACGTCCGGAATCATATCGGGCATAATGTTTGAAATAGAGGGGTATGTTTCGAGTTATCCTGAAAATGTCATCGTTTTCACAGGCGGTGATGCGAATTATTTTGCAAAATGGATGAAAAACTCGATATTTGTAGTTTGTAACCTGGTGCTAATAGGTTTAGCTTTAATTGCTGACGGGTATGTCAAAAAAGATTATTAGAAATTTTCTATGTGGAATTGCGCTCTTTCTGGGTTGTAACGTTATTTATGCTCAGGATGGAGCCTACAATTCGTATTCACCATATTCGATTTTCGGTGTAGGAGACCTCTCCCGTCAAGGCACGTCATACAACAAGAGTATGGGCGGTGTCGGAATTGCGTCCAGAAACAACCGGATGATCAATTACCTTAACCCTGCGGCTGTCACGGCCAGGGATACATTGTCATTCATGCTGGATTTCGGCGTTTCCGGAGAAGGAAAGATGTACGAACAGGGAAATGTGAAATCCGCCAACAATATTTTCAATATCTACGACTTCATATTTACCGTGCCGATTTACAAGAGTTCGGCATTGATTGCGGGTATTACTCCTTACAGTTCGCTGGGATATGATTTTTCCCATGATATTACAGACAAGAACCTTATCGCAAGTGCCGGCAACATCAATTACCGTTCTTACGGAAACGGAGGATTGTATCAGATTTTTCTTGGCGGCGGAGCCACTTTCTGGAACAAGTTTTCAGTAGGTGCGCAGTTCTTGTACTACTTCGGAAACATGGACAAGTCCACCATTATGGATTTCGAAAAGTCTTCGTTCCGTGATGTTTACAGCGGTTATACCTTGAATCTTCATTCATTCGGAGGCAAGTTCGGAGTACAATACGAGCAGTCATTGAACAATGGACTTTACATGACATTCGGAGCCACGTACAAGACATCGTCCAAACTGCATGGCTATGTAACTGATTACAAGTATGCTACGATTTCCAGCGTGAGCGATACCCTTCACCACAGCATTGATACCCTCTCTCATGGAAAGGCTACGAAACTTGCAAGCGAATATGGCGTGGGCGTGTCATTGAGGAAAGGCGACAAATGGAGAATCGAGTTTGACTATCTCCGTTCTGACTGGACCAAGTCCAATCTTGAGAACACTACCGGTTTTTCCAATGTCGGTGAATCCAAGTTCTCTACGACTTTTTCACAGTCCTTCAGGGCCGGATTCGAGATTGTTCCGAACAGAAACGATATCCGTTATTATATGAGAAGGTGTTCTTATAGGGCCGGAGCATATTATGACAGAGATTATTACAAGCTTAACGGCAATACGGTAAACTCCTATGGAGTAACTCTAGGTATTACGCTTCCGGTATTCAGATGGTATAACGGAGTGTCTCTCGGCATCGATTTGGGACAGCGTGGAACTAAAGGCAACAATATGATTAGGGAACGATATGCGATGTTTGTGATTGGCTTCAATATTCATGACATCTGGTTCCAGAAACCTAAATACGAATAATTAAAAATATTTATTGATATGAAAAAAATTGGATTTATCGTCGTATCGGCGGTTTTGATGGTTTTCGGCGGACATGTCATGTCTGCGCAGGGTAAGTATGGTGCGGACAGCGCTGAGTGTATCAAGTATTTGTCTTATTACAAAGAGTATTACAAGAGCAAGAACTACGATTCAGCTCTGCCTAACTGGAGAAAGGCTTATTCACTCTGCCCTCCTACTGCTAATCAGACAATGCTTGTGGACGGAACAACTCTTGTCAGAAAATTGATTACCAAGAATGCAGCCAATGCAGAGTATCGCAACGCTCTCATTGATACATTGTTCTCTATTCACAGGACTCGCGCCGAGTATTATCCTAAATACAAGGTTGTGGCTATGAACAATCTCGGTTTCGATATGGCTAATTTCTACAAGAATGACGCACAGAAACTTTTCGAGGGATTGAATGAGGTCATCGCTGCCAACAAGGAACTTACCAAGCCTTCAGTTCTCCTCATTGACCTGAATGCGGCAATCCAGATGTATCAGAACAATGAGCTTGATGCAGATGCCCTTATCTCTGTATATCAGAACAATATGGCTTATCTTGAGCAGGCCGTTCCGACAGATGCCAATGCAAAAGAGGATCTCGAGAAGGTGAAAGATGACATGGAAAGCCTTTTCATCAGCAGCAAGGTTGCAAGCTGCGAGAAGATTCTCGAGGTTTATACTCCTAGATATGAGGCTGCTCCTGAGGATCTTGCACTCGTTTCCAATATCGTGAAGATGATGAGTTCAGCAGATGATTGTACTGACAATGACTTGTACCTCAATGCTGCTACATCACTCCACAAGCTTCAGCCTTCTTCACAGTCAGCTTACTTCCTTTACAAGTTGAATGCTGCAAGAGGAAACTTCGATGAGGCTGTCAAGTATATATCAGAGGCATTGACTTATCCTGAAATCAGCGTGGAAACAGCTGCTGACTACAACTATGAGGCTGCTACATTCTGCGTGAAGAACGGTAAGAACGCCAAGGCACTTGAGTTTGCCAACAAATCAATGGAACTTGCTGACTCTTACAAGGGTAAGGCATACTTCCTCATAGGAACCATTTGGGGTGCAACTACTTGCGGAGGTGATGAAATCAGCAGACGCGCTCCTTATTGGGTTGCTTATGATTATATGGCTAAAGCCAAGGAGGCTGATCCTTCACTTGCTGAGGATTGCAACAGAATGATGTCCCAGTACAGGGTTTACTTCCCTCAGACAGCTGAAGCGTTCATGTATGACCTTACTGACGGCAAGCCTTACAAGGTATCTTGCAACGGCATGACAGCCAATACTACAGTAAGAACTCAGAAATAATATTCTTCTTGAAGAATTATGGAAATATCAAGACGATGATAGCAACTGCATTTGCGGTTGCTTTCGTCGTCTATTCATGTAAATCAGGATTGTCTGAAGCCGGAAAACTGGATTTGTCAGCCACTCCCCTGCAGATTGTCGACAGCATGAATATGGTACAGACCAATAAAGGGAAAATCGAAATGCGTGTCGTCACAGGACAGATGCAGCGTTTCGACAATGATTCTGTATCACGTGAATATTTTCCGGAGGGAATGTGGGTGTACGCCTATACTGACGATGAAGTGCTGGAGTCTACCATAGTTTCCGATGAGGCCAGCCACGAAAAGAGGAAAGATTCCGGAGAAGAAATCTGGATGGCTTTCGGCAATGTGGTGGTGAAAAACATTGTGAAACAGCAGACTATGGAGACTGATACCATATACTGGGACAGGACCAAGAAGGAGATATATACAGACTGTTATGTCAGGATGTACTCCCCCGACGGTTTTATGCAGGGCTATGGAATGCGCTCCGATGAGAGGGCCAGAAACTCCATAATAATGAAGCCTTTCAACAATTTCGCGGTGGTGGTCAAGGATACGACCGAGGTCTTGATAGATTCGGCCAATTTTATAGGTCCATTACTAAAAAAATAATGTTGGTTTCATGGAAAATTACTATCTTCGTACCCCCAATAATATGTAAATAAATTAAACAATTATAACACAATGGCGGTTCTTGAAAAGTTACGCGTTAAATTCGGCATGGCGGTATCCATTATTATCGCTATCGGCCTGTTATCATTCATTATAGACCCGAATGAAGTAATCTCCGCTTTCAATGGAATGTCATCCAAATATGACGTAGGCGAGATTAACGGCAAGTCGGTGTCCTATAATAACTTCCAGGAGGATATCCAGAAGTTTACCACTATCAATGAGTTCATGACAGGTTCTTCGGCTCAGGGCGCTGAGCAGCAGGCACAGATCAGAAATGCAGCATGGCAGGACCTTATCTATAGATATCTTTTCGATGAGAAGGCTGCAGAGGCAGGACTCAAGGTAGGCGATGCAGAGTTGCTCGACCTTACCACCGGGAACATGATTTCCCCTCTTATTGCGCAGAATCCGGCTTTCCTCGATGAAAACGGAAATTTCTCCAAGGCAAATCTTGTCCAGTTGGTCAACAATCTGGATTCTGACCAGAGCGGAAGCTTGAGACTTTACTGGAATTATCTCCAGAGCTCAATTTATAACCAGCAGCTCTTCTCCAAGTACAATTCTCTCTTCACGCAGAGCAATGTGGTTACCCCTATGATGCTCAAGAGAACTGTAGCGGAGAACAACAATACTTCAGACGTCGAGTTCGTGATGGTTCCTTTCGGATATCAGCAGGATTCTTCTATCGTAGTGTCTGACAGCGAGATAAAGAGCTATTACAATTCTCACAAGAAGTTCTACAAGCAGCAGGCAAGCCGCGATATCGAGTATGTCGTATACGAGGTGAAACCATCTGACAAGGATGTTGCTGCAGAAGGAAAGAAAGTAGCTGACCTTTACAATGAGTTCGCTGCTGCCGAGAACATCAAGTCTTTCCTCATGAAGAACTCTGACAAGCCTTACGAAAATATTTTCTACAAACCTGGCGACCTCAAGACCGTTTCTCCTGAAATCGAGGAGTTCGTATGGAACGGCAACGGTGAAGTTTCCGGTGTTATCGAGAAAGGCAATGATTTCTATGTAGCAAGAATCATGGACACCAAGATGGTTCCGGATTCAGTTTATGTAAGACATATTTTGCTCCAGGGAGACAATGCGGAGAAAGAGGCAGACAGCCTCAAGACTGTCATCGCCAATGGCGGCAACTTCTCTTCCATAGCATCACTTTATTCTTCAGACAAGAACTCTGCTGCTGACGGAGAGAAAGGCAATATCGGCTGGATGACCCAGACTTATATGATTCCTGGTTTCGAGTCCGTTCTTACCGCACAGAAGAATGTTCCTTTCGTTCTCAAGACCAACTATGGTGTTCATGTAGTGGAAGTTACCAAGACTACCGCTCCTGTTCTCAAGAAGAAGGTTGCTCTTCTCGTGAAAGAGACTCTTGCAAGCAAGGAAACATTCCAGGCTGCTTATGCTAAGGCCAACCAGTTCGCTGTGATGGCTGCCGGCAAGTATGAGAACTATAGAAAGGCTGTGGATTCACTCGGAGTTTATTCTCATCCTGTTAACAATATGATTGAGGGTACCGACAGACTTGGAGCTATCGAGAATACCAAGGAAGTTGCACGCTGGGCTTATGAGAACAAGGTAGGCAAGGTTTCCAACATCATTACTGTAGACAACGCTTACTTCATCATCGCTACTGTACGTGGCATCCACAAGGAAGGCTATGCTACAGTCAAGGAAGTGGCTTCTTCTATCAAACAGCAGCTTTACTATGAGAAACTTGCTGAGAAGAAGGCTGCCGAGGTGGCTGAGAAAATCAATGGTTTGAATGATCTTCAGGCAATTGCAGAGAAACTCGGTACTACCGTAAGCACACAGTCCGGTGTAGCATTCTCTTCAATGACTTCACAGGGATTGGATCCTAAGTTCATCGGTGCCGTTTCGGTTGCTCCAGTGGACAAGATCAGCGCTCCTGTAGCGGGTTCTATCGGTGTATATGTATTCAAGGTTACCGGCCGTGATACAGGTTCTTTCTACACTGAGGATGATGCCAAGACCAGACAGTCTCAGATGGCAATGTATTCTTCACAGATGATTATCCCTGTAATGATGCAGGAGGCAGACGTGAAGGATAATAGAAACAGATTCTATTAGTAGTCAGCTACTTATAAACATAAAAACAGACCGCTCGGGAATTCTTGAGCGGTCTGTTTTTATATTATATTTTTACGGAGACTGATTTGCACAGTCTCCATTATATATTAGACATTGAACAGGAAGTGCATGATGTCGCCGTCCTGGACGATGTATTCCTTGCCCTCTGTAGCAAGCTTTCCGGCGGCCCTTACGGCAGCCTCTGACTTGTAGTTGATGAAATCCTCGTATTTGATGACTTCGGCGCGTATAAAGCCTTTTTCAAAGTCCGAATGGATGACACCGGCAGCTTTCGGAGCCTTGTCTCCCTTGTTTATGGTCCATGCGCGGCACTCATCTGCACCGGCAGTGAAGAAAGTCTGGAGACCGAGCAGTTTATATGCTCCCTGGATCAGCCTTGCGGAACCTGACTCCTCAAGTCCCATCTCATCCAGAAACATCTTTCTGTCCTCATAACTCTCCATTTCCGCAATATCGGACTCGGTTCTCGCAGAAATGATGAGAATTTCAGCATTCTCATCCTTGGTAGCCTCACGGACAGCATCTACATAAGCATTGCCGTTTACGGCGGAACTGTCATCTACATTGCAGACATACATTACCGGCTTGTTGGTAAGCAGGAAGAGGTCGTGAGCCATTGCTTCCTCATCAGCGCCTAGTTCTACTGTACGGCAAGACTTGCCTGCCTCCAATGCGCTCTTATATCTGAGAAGCAGGTCCAAAAGCTTCTTCGCATCCTTGTCTCCCCCGGTATTAGCCTGTTTCTGAACCTTTGCAATACGGCTTTCTACGGTTTCCAAATCCTTGATTTGCAATTCGGTATCCACAACCTCCTTATCCCTGACAGGGTCCACGGAACCATCCACATGCACGATATTGTTATCATCGAAACACCTCAGCACATGAAGAATGGCATCAGTTTCACGGATATTTGCAAGGAATTGGTTTCCAAGACCTTCGCCTTTGCTAGCACCTTTCACGAGGCCGGCGATATCCACGATGTCGACAGTTGCCGGCACTACCCTCTTCGGGTTGCACAAGTCAGCAAGAGCCTCAAGTCTTTTATCAGGAACATTTGTGGAGCCGAGATTAGGCTCGATCGTACAGAAAGGAAAATTGGCGCTCTGGGCCTTTCCCGAGCTGATACAGTTGAACAATGTGGACTTGCCCACGTTCGGCAGTCCTACAATACCGCATTTAAGTGACATATATTAATACTCTATTTTCAATATTGGACTGCAAAGGTAGCAATAAATGATATTCTTATGGATTAATTTTATGATTTTTAACTCTTTTCCGGAATGAATTGATGACATTTGCGAAAAAATATGAGACTATGAAAATCCGGACGACTATTCTGGCGGCATTGATTGCCACTACATTGAACTTATCCGCGCAAGCGCAGTACGAAGACAGGATTCTGTCAATGTTCTGGAATCTGGAAAATTTCTTCAGCTACAAGGACGACGGGACAGGGGAGGCTGACCACGAATTCAGCGCAGAAGGAAAAAGGCATTGGACCTCCTCGCGATTCTATGCCAAATGCTCGGCAATTTCCAAGGCCCTGTTCTGGACAGGCGATTCGTTCGGGTCAATGCCGGACGTCATCGGCGTGGCGGAAGTGGAAAACAGGGAAGTGCTTCAGAGACTTATAAATACGGCCGGATTGAGGAAGGAAAAATACTCCATTGTACATTATGATTCACCCGACAAGAGAGGAATAGATGTGGCACTGCTGTGGAAACGGGAGAATCTGGAATTATTGTCTTCGAAAGCCTGCCATGTCCAGGGAATGGCCACGCGGGACATTCTTCTGGCCAGGATGCGGAACAAGCTGGACGGTGAAGAAATGGCATTCATTGTCGTGCATCTTCCTTCCAAATATGGAGGAGGAAAAACGGCATGGAAGAGGGAAAAAGCTGCTGAAAGATTGAGGCAAGTAGCTGATTCAGTGTATGATGAGGGTTGTAAAAGAATCATTGTAATGGGAGATTTCAATGATGTTCCTTCGGCGGAGGCGTTCGCCCGGCTGAGTCCGCTTCTTGTCAATGTCTCTGAAGAATTGGACAAAAAAGGAGAGGGGACGATACGCTTCAACGGGAAGTGGAATCTGATAGATATGTTCTGGACGACTGCGGATTTGGCCGACAGTACATTGATGCATATTGTCAAAATTCCGTTTCTTATGGTACGGGACAGACAAATGTCGGGCGAAAAGCCGTTGCGGACATATCTTGGCCCAAGATATGCCGGGGGAGTGAGCGATCATTGTCCTGTAGTTCTCGAAATATATTGTAGGAAAAAATGATAATTATATATAAATTTGCTATGAAGTTTTCTATAGCATAAAACCATGGGGTACTTCACGAAAATGGTTGTAAAATTTAACAAACCACATATCTTATTATGGAAATGAAATCTAGAATTCAGGAGAAATTCAAGACCCTGTATGGAACGGATGGCGAAATGTTCGCATCTGCCGGACGTATCAACCTTATCGGAGAGCATACCGACTATAATGGCGGTTATGTATTCCCGGGAGCTATCGACAAAGGTATCATAGCTGAAATGAAATTGAACGGAACTGACAAGGTTCATGCTTATTCTCTTGATTATGATGAATATGTAGAGTTCGGACTGAATGAGGAAGACAAACCTCAGCAGAGCTGGGCAAGATATATATTCGGTGTCTGCCGCGAGACATTGAAAAGAGGCGGAAAAGTAGAAGGATTCGATACTGTATTTGCAGGAGACGTTCCTCTCGGAGCCGGACTTTCTTCTTCAGCTGCACTCGAAAGTACATTTGCTTATGCTATCAACTATCTGTTCAACAACATGATAGATAAGTTTGATTTGGCGAAGATCGGCCAGGCTACAGAACATAACTATTGCGGTGTAAACTGCGGCATCATGGACCAGTTCGCTTCTGTATTCGGAAAGAAGGGAAGTCTCATCAGACTTAACTGCAAGACATTGGAATACAAATATTTCCCGTTCGATCCTGTCCAGGCCGGATATAAGCTCGTGCTCGTGGACTCTTGCGTAAAACATGAACTTGCTTCATCTGCATACAACAAGAGACGTCAGTCTTGCGAGAACGTATGCGCTGCCATCAGAAAGAACCATAGCGATGTGGAATTCCTCAGCGATGCGAAACGTGTATGGCTGGAGGAAGTGCGCGACCTCGTTCCGGAGGAGGATTTCCTCAGGGCAGAATATGTAATCGGTGAGGTGCAGCGTGTTCTTGACGTTTGCGACGCTCTCGAAAGAGGTGATTATGAGACAGTCGGTGAAATGATGTATCAGACACATTTCGGTCTCAGCCGTCTCTATGAGGTAAGCTGCGCAGAACTTGACTTCCTGAACCAGCTCGCACGCAAATGCGACGTTACCGGTTCACGTGTGATGGGCGGAGGCTTCGGCGGATGCACCATCAACCTCGTGAAAGAAGAATTCTACGATAACTTCATTAATACAGCTATCGAAAAATTCAGCGAGAAGTTCGGCCATGCACCTAAGATTTACGATGTAGTCATCAGCGACGGTGCCAGAAAACTTGAATAATAAACCGGATGGCTAGCGCATTTTGGTCGCCAGCCATTCAGCATTCACATAAGAAAATCCCGGTGTCGGCATGACGTCGGGATTTCTTTTTATAATTCCCCGGCAATCCTCATAAACGTTGAAGCCTATTTGGAGGCCCTGCATCTGTCCGTTTACAGGGTAGGTGAGTGTAATGTCATTGTCAGCGCCGTCTATCTTGTAGAACTTGAAAACGGCATCCATTATTTCCTTGGCTTTCTCTTTATCTGTCTCTTTTTCAGCAATTTCCATCTTGGTGATGTACTTGCACATTTCCATAGCGATATCATCCAGCCCGGCATCGAAAATATTGACCTTCTCGATAAGTTCCCCCGCCTCCTTTACGCGGCGCAATGCGTACCCGCGTAGGAGCTCTCCGCTCTTGTCCTCGGCAAGCTGTCCGGCAATCGCCTGTATATGGCTGTCCACCAATGCTCTTTCGGAAAATGACATTGAATTGGGAGTGAGCCATATCATGACTTTCTCATCCGGGTCATGGTACAATGTCTGATACGGAGCGAGGTTCACCTGGCCGCAGTCCGGGCATGTCCAAAGGAACAACGTACCGTCTTTTATGCGCGCTTTCAGTTCCGGCGATTCCTTTACATTGATGTTCGGATATGTCTGGATGTCATGCTCTTTACCGCATTGCGAGCACGTTACAGCCGCAGTTATTGATGTAGCCATAGAAGTTCTGATTTTTAATATTCAATGCAAAATTACTATATTTGTCGAACATTCGGAGCCAACCGCCGAAAGATACTGAAAACTAAATCTAATTTTAATGAAATCGTGGCTTAAACAATTCACCACTGAAGACTGGATTATCGTCTTTGTGGGTGCCGTAGTGCTTGCCCTTGCTTGCATTTTCCCTGCTGCAATGCCTTCAATGCCTAAAAAACTTCTTTCATCAGCAGACTGGATCAATGCCGTCTATATGTTCGGGTTCGTCCTTCTTCTGACCTATGTTACACTTGCGGCCCTCAGGAAACCGCTCAAAGGAACATTCGTCTCCCTGCTGTTCATATTCGTGATTACGCTTCTGGCACAGCTTACGGCGAACATTCCTATCATAAAGACATGGGGATTCGAATCAGTATTCTTCGCAGTCATCTATGGACTTGTATTGAACAACTGCTTCACCCTTCCTGAATGGCTCAAACGTGCCGTAAACAGCGAATTCTATATCAAGGTGGGCATCATCTGCCTCGGTTCCACGATACTTTTCGGCGAGCTTGCAAAATCCGGCGCATACGGACTCGCACAGTCATTCATCGTCGTATTCCTGGTGTGGTACTTCTGTTTCTGGGTAGGAAAGAAGATGAATGTCGATCCTGAAATGGGTACAATGCTTGCCAGCGCGGTTTCCATCTGCGGCGTATCGGCAGCAATCGCCACATGCGGTGTAATCAAGGGAGACAACAAGAAACTATCATACGTGGTATCACTTGTGCTTATAGTTGCCATTCCTATGATGTATCTTCTGCCTTGGCTTGCAGGTCTCATGAACCTCACGCCGGACGTTGCAGGAGCATGGATCGGAGGGACAATCGACACTACCGGCGCAGTTGCGGCAGCAGGTACGTTGGTAAGTGAAGAAGCGGGCAAGACCGCTATCATCGTGAAGTCCTCGCAGAATGTCCTTCTCGGCCTCGCGGCCTTCTTTATTTCAATGATGTGGGCATATAAAGGCACGAACGGCGATACCAGACCGACAGCTGGCGTCATCTGGGAGAGATTCCCTAAATTCGTGGTAGGTATGGTATTGGCATCCCTCGTATTCAGCTTTGCGCTTCCTGAAGAAATGGCGAAGAGCGTAGGTGTCGTGACCAAGGGCTTCCAGAACACATTGTTCAGCATCGCTTTTGTCTGCATAGGACTTGAAACCAGACTCAAGGATATCTTCGGAAAAGAGAACAGAGTGCCTCTCAAGGTATTCCTTACCGCTCAGACTTTCAATATTTTCGTGACGCTCGTAATCGCATACATCATCTTCGGCATGATCAAGCCGGCATTGTAAGCATTACAGCGAAATATCGAAAACAAATCCTATATAGTGGTTGTCCATCGGATAGCCACTATTTTTTATGACATTGAAACTGGGTCCGCCGTTGTAACTTGCGGTAATGCCGATGCTGCAATCGTATGGAATCCAGAGCAGATTGGCCAGTTTTGCCACGATAGAAGCCCCTGCACTGAACAATCCGCCGTCAGTGAGCCCTTTCCCCAGGGAGAACATGGTATAGTCGAAATGCGGCGTTATTTCGAAGTTCTTTATATATGCGACAGGGGAGAGGAAGGATATGTCGCCGAACCAGAGAGGAATCGCGTAATCGGCAGTGAGTTTCAGATGGTCGTAAGACAAATTCCTGATGACATACTCTGCGCTGGAATTTTCGAAACCTCGTGGAGCCACTGAAATGGCATTTTCACGCCTTAACTCCGCCCTGAACTGGTGCTGATACCTTGCGGTGAGTTTAAGTCCCTGTGTAAGAGTGATTCCAGGGAGATAGCCGTATGCATAGCAATATGCAGAAGCGGAATACAGGTCATCCATCATTATCCTTGTGGAATAACCGGCCTCTGCACCGATGCCGAAGCGTGGAAATGTACCTGATGCCGGCACAGGACGCAGGGCATATCCCCTCACGGAAGCACGCAGCGTCTGCATGTAGACATTCTTTCCCTTATTATACTCCTCGGATTTGTCCGGAACTGCAAAAATGCCGTTTTTGCTCAGGTCCAACAGGGATTTGTTGAACAAATCATTGCTTCCGGCATAGCTGATTTGGGGAATGAAGCCACGGGACCAGCCGCCTGAAGAGAAATTGAAAGGAATATAGACCTTGACGGAACCTTGGAACGACGGCTTGTCCAGAAGAAGTCCCACGACTTGTTCCTTGACTCTTCCTCGGTTTTCAGTAATCAATCGGGAATACTGAATGGCGGCATTGTCATTGAAATCGGCGGAAAACTCGAATACTGGATATAATCCGCTGTATGTAAACAGGATATGGCCTGAATGGCGGTACTTGTGGCTGCCGTCCTTGTAAACGCCCGCAAACGGGTCCTTATGGAAAGAATATCCGACAGAACCCCAGGCTGTTCCCAGACTGTTCTGGAACAATGCCGTCGCGCCGGCTGAAGCAGTCTCATATGTGAGGTCACCGCTCAGGTTGCGTACTCTGTCGTAATTGAAATACAGCGGAGCCCATGAATGGAACCTCAATATATTCAGAGGTTTGCGATAACGTTCCGGCTTGCTGAAGGTGGTCTTGTAGTCTTTCGCGGAATCTGCCCACGGAATACACTTCTGTGCGGCAGAAGCCCTTTCCTGCATTGTCAATTTATCGGCTACGCGGTATTGATGTATGTCATTGAAATCCACTTCCTTGCCTGACATCTCCGGCGCCGGAGCCTTGTGCAGCAGCCTTCCGTCCTTCGTCAGCATTGAGAAAATCACATCCTGGCCGATGAAGCAGAATTCGTCTCCGCCATAGGGGAGGGAAGTGTGCTGAAATACTTTTCTGCTCTCTGTGTCAATGCTGTACAACTCTTGTGTGCCGTCTCTGTCAGAAGAAAAATACACCTTGTCATTGGCGGAAACAAGATTCCTTATGCTGACTTTCACGGGCCCGAGCAGACATTCCGGCTCGCCGTCCAAACCAGCATTGATGCGATATATTGCGGAACCGCCTTCTGATATAGCATTGAAAATGAGCGCATTGCTCATGAAGCGCGGCTCTACGGCCTGGAGGCTGTCCGGCATTTGCCTGCGGCGAAGCACTTTTCCTGTGGCTGGGTTCAATATGACTATTGCCGAACCGCCGGTGACTGGGTACTCCACGGCCGCCAGCATTGTCCCGTCAGGGGAAACCGAAGGATTGAACAGGCGTCCTTTTCGGGTGAGGGTGCCTGTGCGTCCGGTGGCGAGGTCGTAGCTGCGTATTCTGGAGGTCATTTCCAGCGACCAGCGGGCGTCGGGCACGGATTCGCTCCACCATAGCTTGCCGTCGGCGTAGGACAGCCCGTCTGCTGTCGAGGAGAATGTACGCAGATTCTTGCGCTTGCCTGTCTCGGGGTCGAACTCCGTGAGCATTGCGGATTCCGCCAGACCTGACACTATGGAATAAACCTTGCCGTTCGCGGAAACATTGCCATGAACCGTCTTGTACCATTTTCCTCCGGTCTGGAGCTGCTCCGCTTCAGTGAACGGGCGTCTTGCCTCCGCCTCTTCCTTCCAAATATCATGAAATGAGGACATTATGTCGCTGAATGACTTGCGGAAACTCTTTCCGGAAGCCTGGCGGACGGTCTTCTGCGCATTGGAAAAACGGAACGGATTGGCAGCCAGCCTGAAGAAGTAGCGCTCGGTGAAAAGCGGGTCGTTGAAGCAGTACCGCGTGCCTGCAATTGTCAGATAACCAAGCGCATAGTGGTCCGGCGCATAGTGCCTGTAAGAGCCGTATCTCCATCTGTACCAGTTCCTCCGGTCGCCGTTGTCGAACGCCATCATGTAATAGTCCAGAAAATCCGCCGTGCGGCCCCTGCCTGTGCCGGTCAATGCAGTTTCGGCGGTCACCGCGTCGCCTTCGAGAAACCAGGTGTTCGGCCACAATGCCGAATATGCGCCGGGCGCCATGTCTCCGACAATGAATGTCAATGGTTTAAGCCAGCCCTTGTACCCGAATTGCATCTGCGCCAAGTGGCGGCTTTCGTGTACGGCCAATGTCTTCGTCCATGGAACAGGCTCGGGGTCGTAGGCGTCGGGCAATGTGTATATGTCAATGCGTTTTGGAGCCCATGTCACGGCTGCGTTCGAAATTCCGTGATGAGTGTGGAGAATTATCGGCGTCTTTCTCCGGTAACCCTCTCCAGGGACAAGTCCTGAACTGATGCTCTCGGAAAGGCGGAAGCGTTCAAGCTCATTGCCGTAACTCATTGCGAGAGAATCACATCCTGCCGGATAGATTAGCCGGTAGGCCGGGGTGTCCATGCGGAACCATCTGAGTCTTCCGGGGTCGTCCCCATTGCTGGAAAACTGCGCTTTCGCCGGGTTCGAAATCATTGAAAACAGCAGAATCAGGGAAGATAAAGTTATGTGACGCAATGAATTCATGGTATTTTTTAATTTTAAGCCGCCTTGTGAAAGGCAAATCTAACTATTTTTTATAATTTTGCGAGGATTTATAAACTTCAATGCCGCACGTATATGCAGATGATGTTTCAATTGCTGACCCTGGTAGGTGCAGTAACTCTATTTTTGTTTGGACTTAGCCTACTTAGTGTCGGGCTTCAGAAAGTTGCCGGAGACGGTCTCCGGTCTTTCCTGGCATCCATGACTTCCAATGGCTTCAAACGTCTTTTGACAGGTGTCGGAGTGACTGCGGCCATCCAATCTTCCACAGCGACGACTATCATGGTCGTCAGTTTCGTGAATGCCGGACTTCTTACATTGGCACAAGCCATCGGTGTCATCATGGGCGCCAATATCGGAACTACGGTCACGTCATGGATTATGGCGATTTTCGGGTTCTCGTATGACATTTCCACGATTTCCTTCCCGCTCATAGCGCTGGGATTCATCATGATGATGAACCAGAAGAACAAGAAAATGAGAGACTTGGGAGAAATCATCATCGGTTTCGCATTGTTCTTCGTGGGCTTTGCCAAACTGAAGGAGACATCCGGAATATTGCTCGACAACATTGACCTGAGCGGTTTGCAGGCATTGACGAACCTTCATCTCGGGCCGGTGAACCTGTCGGTATTGCTCTTCCTGCTTATTGGAACGGTGCTTACCATCTGTTTCCAGTCCTCGGCCGCTACGATGGCGATCATCATGCTTCTCATCACTACCGGCGTGATACCGTTCAAACTGGCTGCCGCAATGATTCTGGGAGAGAATATCGGTACCACCATCGCGGCCAATATCGCTGCTTCCGTGGGAAATACCACGTCCAAGAGGGCGGCCATGGCTCATACCGTTTTCAATGTCTTCGGAGTCATCTGGGTGCTCTGCATCTTCCCTTGGTTCCTGAAACTTATCGGATTCATAATCGGTTCCTGCGGACTGCCTGATCCTAACACCGCGGACTTGACCGACGTTGCCAATGCTGATACGATAAAGGCTTCGCTGCTGTACAGCGTAACCACGATGCATACATTGTTCAATGTTACCAATACATTGATACTCATATGGTTCATTCCGCAGATTGAGAAGATTGTCTCCTGGATTATCCCGCAGAAAGCGGAGAAAGAGGTCTTCAGGCTCAAGTATATTCAGGGCGGTCCTCTTTCCACGGCCGAGCTTTCATTGGATGAGGCAGAGCAGGAAATCGTGCATTTCTCCGAGATTTGCTACAATGATTTCTTGTACATGCGTCAGGCGATTGCCGAGAATTCTGCTGACAAATTCAGCGAGTTGCGTGAGAAACTTATCAAATATGAGGCGATTACAGACCGTATCGAGTATGAAATCGCGGACTATCTCAATCAGGTGGCGAAAGGTGAAATTTCCGAATCTTCAGCCAAGCGGATCAACGGCATGTACAAGATTATCGGCGAGCTGGAAAGTATCGGAGACTCCGGCGATGCTGTAGGACGTATTCTTGCACGCCGAAATGAGCACGGCCTGTCTTTCGATGAAGAGCAGCTGAAGCGTCTCGGACGCATGTGCGATATCGTCGACGATGCGTTCAAGGCAATGACGGCGAACCTGAAAGTCGCCTATACCAGCCTGAAGGACATTACCAATGCCCAGGATGCCGAGTACAATATCAATGAATGCCGCAACACTCTCCGCGAGGAGCATATCATCAACATCGAGGAGAATCCTGACTACAATTATCAGGTAGGCGTGTTCTACATGGATATTGTCGCTGAACTTGAGAAGATAGGTGATTTCATCATCAATATTTCCGAGGCTAAAATTGCTGAAAATGGTTAAAAGGCTGCATATCATCGGGTTGGCTGTATTGGCGGCCATGATGGTGGCCTGCGGACAGAGGAAGAATACTTCGTCGGCAGGCGAGGCGGTCAAGTCTGTTCCTTTTCCGGAAGTGAAGATTCCGAATATGATAACGGAGCCTTCCGAGAGGATGACATACGTACTGGACCATTTCTGGGATGGGATGATGTCCGCTTCATTGGCAGGAAAATGTGATTCTCTGCATGTAAA
The DNA here is from genome assembly GCA_000434935.1 of Bacteroides sp. CAG:709. Classification (GTDB taxonomy): domain Bacteria; phylum Bacteroidota; class Bacteroidia; order Bacteroidales; family UBA932; genus Cryptobacteroides. Next base: position 24,438 of record FR882182.1, read on the forward strand.
AGGCATTTTGAAGGATGATGTGGAGCAGAAATTCGGATTGTATACCACCATTCTGTGGAGTGCTCCCTTGGATGAGGCATGCAAGTCCGTGTCCAGGCTTTTTTCTGCCGCCGAGGCTTGCGAGAAGCGCGATACTTCTTCCAATGTTTTCGAGACGATTACCAAGTTCGCGGAAAAATATTTCTATGATCCTAATTCCCCGCTTCGCAATGAAGAGTTCTATCTTCCTTATGTAGAGGGTCTTGCGAAATCTGAATGCGTGTCCGAGGCCATGCGTCCGGCATATTCCTACGATGCGTCGATGTGCGCATTGAACCGTATCGGGACGAAGGCAGCGGATTTTTCTTTCAAGGATCTACGTGGCAAGGTCCATACTCTTTATGGAGTGAAAGCTGATTATACATTGCTTTTCTTCTCGAATCCAGGCTGTCCTAACTGTCGGGAAATCACGGAGATGATAGAGTCCAGCCCTGAAATATCGGCATTGGAAAAATCCGGCCGTCTGGCCGTGGTCAATGTCTATATCGACCAGGAGATTGACAAGTGGAAATCTTTCGCGGCAGATTATCCGTCGGAGTGGATTTGCGGCTATGACCACAATTATATCATCCGCACGGATGTCACCTACAATGTCCGCGCGATTCCGTCGCTCTATCTCCTTGACGGCCAGAAGCGTGTCCTTCTGAAAGACGCGCCGCAGGACAAAGTCTTCGAGCGGCTGACTTCTTTGTCTGTCAATTAGTTATAAAATTATTTTTTCTTGGGCGCGGTGTTGTACGGTAGAAAATAATTGCTAAATTAGCAATTGTATGACATTCTGAAAACAGTCCGTCCTTTTATTCCTGTGTCATGGCATCAGAATTAGTTAATTTGGATTGAACTACGAAGTGAAGATATTTACAAATATTAAACCCGTTGTACTATGAAATTAATAAAATATGGTGTTGTACCGTTTTTTCTTGCGGTGATATTGTTTGGTTCTTGCGAGAAGGTTGATAAAATAGAAGGCTTTAATGTTAAGGAAGGTGAAAATTCAGGTGTGTTCAGAAGTCTGGATGTGATTTCAATGCCTGACGGCTTGTGGAAAAAGGATGGTTGTAAATATTTTCATCTGAACAACGATGGTGAGATTATAGACAATGTTCTTGTGGATGCTGTGCTTCCTTGGCAAGTTACTGTCTATTTTCTGTGGAAAGACAACGCTGTGAGCAAAGCGTATTACAGGTATAATATTCATACAAAACCGGAACTTCCGGAATATGTGATACCTAAAGAAGCTTCCGGTACGTTGTCCGTGGATAAAATGAGCCGTAAAGGGGAATGTGCCGCATTATGCTGTAATGCATTTATGGTTACAGAATTCAATGCCGGATGTTTCTCATATATTTATGAGTTGAATAACTGTTGGGCTCAGGATATCTATGAAAAAGTAACAGATAAGAAAGAACTTGATTTTGTTTTTGATTGCCCTTATAACAGAGAGGATGAACTTGATGAAATTCTTAAGACATTGCATTAATTCTCTTGTGTAAGCGCGTGAAATATTATAAATTTGAAGGATGTAGGATATATGACTACGTCCTTTTTTGTTGGTTTTTTGAATCTGTTTGAATATGAAGATTGAAAGCAAAGTCTGGGGAAAGACTCCTGAAGGAAAGGAGATTGTCCTTTATACGATGACCAATGCCTCCGGTGCATCAGTTTCACTTTCCAGCGTCGGTGCCGGAATAGTTTCTGTCAATGTTCCTGACAAGGATGGAAAACTTGCTGATGTCGTAATCGGTTATGATGATCCGATGTCATATTTCGGAGACGGACCTTGTGCAGGAAAATGCCCCGGAAGATATGCGAACCGAATTGCAAAAGGACATTTCACTCTCGACGGAAAAGAATACACATTGCCGATTAACAATGCTTGCAATCATCTTCACGGAGGTCCTGACGGATTCCAGAATCAGGTGTGGGACAGCAGGATAGAGGGGGATGCCGTGGAATTCATGTATTTCTCGGAGGACGGGGAAGCCGGCTATCCGGGAAACCTGAAAGTCGTCGCTCATTATGAGTGGTCGGAAGAAAACGAACTGGCATTGACCTTTACCGCAGAGACCGATGCGCCTACCGTGGTGAATCTTACGAACCATGCTTATTTCAATCTCAACGGCGAAGGTTCCGGCACTGTGCTGAATCATATTCTCAAACTGAATGCTTCGGAGTTCCTGCCGACAGATGATACATTGATTCCTGTAGGAACTGCAGAAGATGTCGCAGGTACGCCGATGGATTTCGTGAATGCCAAACCTCTTGGACGTGATATCAAGGCTGATTTCCCGGCATTGAACTACGGCAAGGGTTATGACAACTGTTATGTAATCGACGGCGCCGAGCCTGGACAGATTCAGTCCGCAGCCGAGCTTTATTCTCCTGAAAGCGGACGAGTATTGGAGGTCCTGACTACTCAGCCTGGTGTGCAGATTTATACGGGAAACTGGCTGGAGGGCTGTCCTGTGGGCAAGAACGGCCATATATACCATGATTATGATGCCGTGGCCATCGAGTGTCAGCATTATCCTGATTCACCTAATGAGCCGGAGTTCCCAACCACTGTCCTCCGTCCTGGTGAAGTGTTCCAGCAGGCCATTATCTTCGCATTCTCTATAAGAGCGTAACTTGTTATGAAACAATATCTTGACCTGCTTCGTCACATACGGAAAGACGGAGTTGTCAAACATGACCGCACGGGTGTCGGCACTCAGAGCGTTTTCGGTTACCAGATGAGGTTTGACCTTTCTGAGGGGTTTCCGTTGCTGACCACCAAGAAGGTTCATCTGAAGTCCATCATATACGAATTGTTGTGGTTCATTGCCGGTGACACGAACATCAAGTACTTGAAAGAGCACGGCGTGTCCATCTGGGACGAGTGGGCTGACGAAAATGGCGATCTGGGTCCTGTCTACGGGCATCAATGGCGCAGTTGGCCGGCTCCTGACGGAAAAAGCATCGACCAGCTGTCGCAGGTGGTGGATATGATAAAGAATAATCCGGATTCCCGCAGGATGATTATCTCAGCATGGAACCCGGGCGAGGTGGACAGCATGGCGCTTCCTCCATGCCATTGCCTCTTCCAATTCTACGTGGCCGAGGGAAAATTGTCTTGCCAGCTGTATCAGCGCAGTGCAGATACTTTCCTGGGAGTTCCGTTCAATATCGCGTCCTATGCGCTTCTGACAATGATGATTGCGCAGGTTTGCGGTTTGGAGCCTGGCGAGTTCATCCACACCACGGGCGATACGCATATCTATCTCAATCATTTCGAACAGGTGGATCTCCAGCTTTCCCGTGAGCCGCGCAAGCTCCCCGTGATGAAGATTAACCCCGAGGTGAAGAGCATCTTTGATTTCAAGTACGAGGACTTCACACTAGAGGGCTACGACCCGTGGCCAGCAATCAAGGCCCCTGTGGCGGTATAACCCGAACAATGTACGACAATGCAGAAGAATATCATAGCGGCGGTTGCCGACAATATGGCGATAGGCCGCTATAACGAATTGTTATGGCATATTTCTGCGGACATGAAGTATTTCCGCAGGGTTACCATGGGTTGTCCCATCATAATGGGCTATAAGACATGGCTTTCCATCGGCCGACCTCTTCCTGGACGCAAGAATATTGTCATAACCAAAAGTCATTTCGATGCCCCGGAAAACGTGGTGCAGGTGCCTGACGTGGCCGCTGCTTTAGCTGCCGCCGCCATCCCGCCCGCCGATGCCCCGGTGCCGGCGAAATGTTTCATCATCGGTGGCGCGAAAACTTATGAGCGCACAATTGCTTCTGCCGACAAACTCTACATCACGCATGTCCGCACCTCCGTTCCCGATGCTGACGCCTTCTTCCCGGCCATTGATCCCGCAGTCTGGCACAAGGAATCCGAAACGCCTCTGGAAACCGACCCGGAAAACGGCCTTCAATACTCCTTCGCAGTGTACGTCAGAAAGGCGTGACTTCCGCGGTATCCCACGACCACTCTAGCGGGACGCGGCCACGCCCTGTTTTAGGAGTCGCTGATTTTCAATTAGTTATAAATCATAGCGTGGAAACGTAGCCAAAAAAAGGCCGCGTTTCCACGCCACTATTTAAACACTATCTGATTATCAATAAGTTACAAAATCGACCGTGGCCGCGTCCCGCTTGAAAGACTTTAGATTCTCCGAGGTTACCGCAGTTCCGCATGGCAGATTCGTGGGTTACATCCTCTGTAGATATCTGGTAAGCCAGAAACGAAGTACAGGGTCAGAAACATAGAGTTTTCCGCCTTGCTTATCAATGAGTTCTTTCTCAATCAGCGCCGATCGGATTCTCGAAACGTTTGATTTGCTGCCTAGATTCCATTTTTTCAAGACGTTTTCCGAAGTGAAACCTGAATTTACGCCGGAACAAATAGCTCGAAGAAAATTTAATTGGAATGAGGACAAATTCTCGATTTTTGCGATATATAGGGGCTCATTCTGGGAAAGCAAGTACTCTAGTCCATTTTCAATGTCAATATCAGTAACTATAGAATCGGCATTGACCATAACATTCCACGCAAGTTGCTGAACATACGAAGAATAACAATCAACTCTGCGGCAAATATCCTCAGCGTGTCCTTTTGAAATGGTGACGCCTGCTTTATTGAATCTGGAGCATATATATGACACCCAGTCAGCCTCCGGGATTGTTCCGAGGTGAATGGTGTCTCCGAACATATAGAACGGCATCCTTTTGCTATGGAATATCTTTTCCATCATGTGTTTTTTGCTTCCAAACAGGCAATACGACGTTCTTTGCTGGTGCTGCCATACTCCTCGAAGCCTCTTTTGAAAGGTCAATGAATCCGAAAACTCACCTATTTGTTGGAATTCATCGATACACACCACAATATGAAGACCTTTTTTTTCGGCAATTCGCTCAGGAAGATTCAGGATTTCTTCGGGATCAATGTCTTTAGGCGTTACGCCTATTGACAATGAATATTCAGATGTCAAATCAGGGTTGATCGATATTCGAGGTGCCAGTCTGCCCAAGAACTCTTTAGCATTCTCCATGAGTCTTTCTGTAGTGGAGGACAATGCTTTCAGGATAGATTGTGAGTATCGTAAATAAAAATCGTGCGCGCTCCGGCAGTCATAAATATCCATGAATACGATAACAGGGTCTTTTCCATCAAGTTCTGAAATCACTTTCTTCACCAATGACGTTTTTCCTAGTCTACGTGGCGAGATAAGTATAGTGTTTATACCGGAAGAAAAATTCTTCTTGATTCTAGTGGTTTCATTGACCCTATCAGTGAAATTTTCTCCTGAAACCGAAGTTCCATAAACAAAAGGCTTATACATAACATTCTGATTTGATGGCGAATATAAGCATTTTTCCGCAAAGTTCACAATATTGTGGACCACAAGTTTGTGAACTTTGTGGATTTTCAGGGCAAACGGATAGCCGGACAGAAAAAAGAACTAACTTTGCGGGTGAGAAAAATATAGGCGAAAATGCAGAAAACATGGAAGAAGGCCCTGGTGTATGCGGGCATTGTTTTGTTCTTTTTGGTGCTTGCATACGGATTCGTGCCGCAAGTGCTTGGTGGCAAGATAGTTAACCAAAGCGATATATCGGGTTATGTGGGCATGTCCCGGGAAGCAAACCAGTGGGACAAGGCACATCCTGATGACCCTACGGCATGGACCAACTCCATGTTCGGAGGTATGCCTACCACCATGATCACGGGAAACCATGAAGGCGACTGGACTCAGAAAATCTATGACGCATTCCTGACGGGAAGACGCCCGGCGACATACCTCTTCATCACCCTCCTCGGAGCATTCCTTCTGCTGCTGTCCCTCGGCATTGACAAGATACTTGCCATCGGCGGAGCCGTCGCTGTCGCCTTCTGCTCATACAACATGCAGATAATCCAGGTCGGGCACAATACCAAGATGATGGCCATCGCATGGCTCCCTTGGGTTCTTGCCGCCGTGATATTTACCTATCGCTCGGCACTTGGAATATATCGGAAGCCGGATAATGATGATGCCGGAAAGGGCTGGAAATCATGGCGCCCGCAGGCAGTTCTCGGAGCTGCGCTCTTCGGAATGGCATTGAACTTCCAGATAAAAGCGAACCATATCCAGATTTCCTACTATCTGGCAATCATCATATTCTGCTATGCCATAGGACTTTTCATCTGGCTCATCTCCGACAAGGAACGCCGCCGCGGCATCGGCAAATTCTTCGCTGCGTCATTCCTTCTGCTTTTCCTCGGTATCGTCGGAATCGGCGCCAATGCCAACAAGCTCATCCCGATGTACCGCTATTCGCACCAGACCATGCGAGGCGGATCCGAACTGACGGTCGAAGGCAATGCCGACAAGTCGAAAGGCCTTGACATTGAATATGCTACATCCTGGTCTTACGGATGGCAGGAACTGCCTAACCTGATGATTCCGAACTTCAACGGAGGCTCATCGGCAGGTGCTGTCAATCCTTCCAAGTCCGAAACTGTAAAACTGCTCAAGAGATACGGCCAGACCAATGTCAGGGAAGTGACCAAGACATTGCCTCTCTACTGGGGACCGCAGCCTTTCACGGCCGGACCTATGTATGTCGGTGCAATAACCGTTTTCCTGTTCCTTCTCGGACTTTTCCTGTGCGACGGAAAGGACAAATGGTGGATTTTCGCCGCGACAATCATTGCCATATTCCTCGGAGTCGGCAGCCATTTCATGCCGTTCACCAAGTTCTGGTATGAATACATGCCGTTCTACAGCAAGTTCAGGACCGTGTCCATGGCATTGATAATCTTGCAAGTAACATTGCCGATGCTCGGATTCATTGTCCTGGACAAGATACTGAAAGGCGGGTACACCGCTGAACAATTCCGGAAACCGGGCATTGCCGCACTGGCATTGACCGCAGGCTTCTGCTTGCTGTGCTGGATATTCCCGGGCATTGCCGGCGATTTTTCCTCCGCGTCCGATGCGCAGATGCATCCTGAGCTCGTGGCGGCGCTCCAGCAGGACAGGGCGAGCCTCCTATCCCATGACGCCATGATATCATTCTGGCTTATCATCTTCGCGTATGTCCTGATTTTGTGGGCGTACGGCAAGCCGAAAGACGTTCCCGGAGATGATGCCTATGTAGGCAACAGAAGATATGCCGCAGCTGCAGCAATCTCCGCATTGGTGCTGCTGAACATGTTCGCAGTCGGAAAGCGCTATCTGAACTCCGA
>FR882182.1:31716-37513 GCA_000434935.1 Bacteroides sp. CAG:709
GAACTCCGACCACTTCATCACGCCTAAGAATTTCCACGGACAATTTACGGAAAGGCCTGTGGACAAGGCGATTCTGGCCGATCCGGCTCTCGACTACCGCGTCCTCGACCTGACGGTCAATGTTTTCAATGATTCCCATCCGAGCTATTGGCACAAGAACATCGGCGGCTACAGCCCGGTGAAGATGCAGCGCTATCAGGACCTCATTGAATACCACCTGACCGGCGAAATAAATTCCATAATAAAGGCTGTCAATGCTGCCGGAACGATTGAGGAACTTACGGCCACGTTCCCGCGCGTGCCGGTGCTGTCAATGCTGAATGACAAGTACGTGATTCTCGACGGCAACAGCGCGCCGGTCATCAATCCGCATACGATGGGCAATGCGTGGTTCGTCGATTCCGCTGCGCGTGCGGCTTCCGCCAATGAGGAAATATCAATGCTGAAAAACATTGACCTTCATACTACTGCCGTCATCGGGCCTGATTTTGCGTGGGCTGCCGATGCGGTGGATCAATGCGCCAAGTCATCTTCTGATTTGGAGTCCAGGCTTGCTGCCGGTGCTGACACGATCTACATGACATCGTATGCTCCGAATGAACTTCGTTACCATTATCGGGCGGCATCAGACAGAGCAGTGATATTCAGTGAGATATACTATCCGGACGGATGGACATTGACCTTGGACGGAAAGGCGGAGGCTACGGATGGCATCAAACTTTTCCGTGCTGACTGGACACTTCGCGGAGCCGTTCTTCCTGCCGGCGAACATGATATTGTAATGCGCTTTGCGCCGGCATCTTATCGTGTCAGCTCGAATATCGCCCGTGCTTCATCCATCCTGCTGATTCTGCTTATTCTCCTTTCATCGGGAGGAATGTTCCTTTCGACGAAAAAGTAGGCAGTCCGATTACTCCGTGATGGAATTGAGAAGGTCCGCCATGCGGGCTGTCAATGCCTTTCGGGAGAATTGACGGATGGCATCTGACTTGTCATTGTCAGCCAGAACTTCCTTGAGCTCAGTCTCTCCGGAGTGCTCTACTTGGATATCCTCATCATCGTCAGCCGCGTTGAAACGCTTCCAGCACAGGTTCAGATATGCGGTGACGGAGGCCTTGTCTTCCCATCCGAACACCACGCCTGCGCCGGTCTGGTTCACTATGCGGGCCATGGCTCCGTCTGTCTGGCCAATCCCGAGAATCGGATTCATGGAAGCCAGGTACTCGAACAATTTTCCGGGCAATGTCGCCCTGTATTCAGGCTCTTTACGTAGAGGCAGAATGAGCAAAGAAGCATTTTTCTGCTCACGTACGGCGATATTGTGGTCCTGATAACCCAAATTTATCAAGTGCTTGCCAAGCCCGGCAGCATTGATCGAATCAATGATTTCCTTGTCGGTCTTGCCGACGAGGCGGACGCGCAGCAATTTGTCGAAATCAGGGTCGGACTGGCACTTTTCCGCTAGCGCCTGCCAGAGGACCTCCGGGTTGCCGTCAGATGCGAAAAGTCCCGTATGGGTGATGTTGAAATATCCGTCCGGCTCTACGACCTGGTCGAAATCATCATCATCGAAACCATTGGTAATCAGTTCGACAGGCGTGTCCGTCATAGTCTGGAACTCTTCCTGGACCAGAGGCGAAACAGCCACCACGACAGTAGCGTCATCCAGAACCTCCTGCTCCAGGCGATGATGCTTTTTCTCCGCCCATTTGCACAGGCACAGGTGCTTGAAATAAAACATCTTGGTCCACGGGTCACGGAAATCAGCTACCCAAGGAATGTTGGTGGCCTTGGACAACTGCCTGGCTATCAGGTGCATTGACTGAGGCGGTCCGGTACTTACGATAGCGTCCACCGGATGTTCCTTCAGGTATTTCTTCAAGAAACGCACGGACGGCCTTACCCATGTCACGCGCGGATCCGGAATGAACAGATTGCCGCGCAGGAAAAGCATGAGTTTCTGCTTGAAAGTCTTCTTCTGATTGTTTATCGGATTCACCTCCTGTCCGGTCGCGCTCTTTCCGCCCGTCAGTTTCCGGTACAATGAATAAAATTCCGTGATATGCCTCTTGATGACGACAGCCTCATTCGGCACATCCTCTTCCAAAGTCTTGTCAATGCTGGTCATCTCCGGATTTTCAGGAGTGTAGATGACGGGCTGCCACCCGAATTGAGGCAGATACTTGCTGAATTTCACCCATCTCTGCACGCCGGAACCTCCAGTAGGCGGCCAGTAATATGTTATGATAAGTACTTTTTTCATGATCGTTTCCGAGAACTTTCTCAAATATAGCTAAATTTTCAATCGAGGTGTTGAATCGTGGACCGAAAATAAGTAAATTTGTTAGTTCTAGCGCAATGCGCGTTTTAGACAGACGATATAATTAGTAGCGAACGATATGGCGAAGAAACAGGCGGAAGACACCCCGATGCTCAAACAATATTTTGCTGTCAAGGCCCAGCATCCTGAAGCAGTCCTGCTTTACAGGGTGGGAGACTTCTACGAGACATACTCTGACGATGCGGTTCTCGTGAGCAAGGTTCTCGGACTGGTGCAGACCAAGCGGTCTAATGGCGACAAAGAGGCCGTTCCGATGGCAGGATTTCCGCATCACGCCATAGAACAATATCTTACGCGCCTCATCCGTGCCGGCTACAAGGTCGCGGTCTGTGACCAATTGGAAGACCCTAAACTGGTGGGCAACAGGGCATTGGTAAAACGGGGCGTAACGGAAATGGTTACCCCGGGAATCGCATTCGGCGAAAACATGCTGGAACAGAAGGAACACAACTTCCTGACTGGACTGACGTTCTCCAAAGACCAGTGCGGTGCAGCATTCTTGGATGTGTCCACGGGAACATTTCAGGTGGCGCAGGGCAGCACCGGCTATATCGGAACGCTCATTGCCTCGCTCTCTCCTAAGGAAATCGTGGTACAGCGCGGATTTGAAAAGACGGTAAAAGAACTGTATGGGGAGAACTTGTATGTATCTACGATGGATGAGTGGGCTTTCGTCCACGATGCCGCTGTGGAGAAACTCAAGAAACAGCTCCATGTGGAATCGCTGAAAGGCTATGCCATTGACACATACCCGCTTGGCGTATGCTCTGCCGGCGCGCTGGTAGTATATCTGGAACAGACGCAGCATGCGGGGCTTGCCAACATCTGCTCGATTTCCCGCATTGACGAAGACAAATTCGTGTGGATGGACAGGTTTACGCTCCGCAATCTCGAAGTCTTCAACGCCTCTGCCGGCGGCGAAGGTGTGTCTCTTGTCAATGTCGTCGACAAATGCTGCTCTCCGATGGGCTCCCGTCTCCTGAGAAGCTGGCTTGCAATGCCTTCGATGGACTTGAAAGAACTCGGCGACCGTTTCGACATAGTGGAATATTTCACGAAAAACGAGGAACTCCTGACCGGAATCCAGGAAAGAATCAGCAATATAGGTGATTTGGACAGAATCATGTCCAGAGTAGCTACGGGCAAAATCATGCCGCGAGAAGTCCTGCAGCTCGGAAGGGGACTTTCGCAGTTCGGCCCTATAAAATCACTTTGCTCGGGAGAAAACGGCTGTGCCCCTCTGGAAGAATTGGTAAGCTCAATCGACGGGTGTTCGGATCTTTATGACAGAATCGCCAGGACATTGACCCCGGACGCTGCCGCCGCAATAGGCAAGGGCGACGTTATCGCCAAGGGTGTGGACCCTGAACTTGACAGGCTGCGCGACATCTCGCATGGGGGGAAGGAATATCTCCTCATGATGCAGCAGCGGGAAACAGAACGCACCGGAATCAGCTCATTGAAAATAGGTTACAACAATGTTTTCGGCTACTATATCGAGGTTCGCAATGCCCATAAGGACAAGGTGCCGGAGGATTGGATACGCAAGCAGACATTGGTCAATGCCGAGAGGTATATCACGCAGGAATTGAAAGACTATGAGGAGCAGATTCTTTCCGCCGAGGATAAAATTTATGCTCTTGAATCTTCGATATATGGTGCCCTGATTGCTGAAATCCAGAAATCTATCCGCACTATCCAGAGGAATTCAATGGTGATTGCCAAGCTGGACATACTCGTCGGGTTTGCCGAACTGGCATTGGAGAACCATTATTGCCGCCCGGAAGTCGGTGACGGACTGGAACTTGAAATCAAGGCAGGCAGGCATCCTGTCATCGAAACATTGATGAAGCCGGGCGAAGAATATGTGCCGAACGACATTTATCTGGACAGGAACAAACAGCAGATCATAATACTTACCGGCCCGAACATGTCCGGTAAATCGGCATTGCTCCGCCAGACGGCACTGATAGTGCTGCTGGCCCAGATCGGGTCTTTCGTGCCGGCAACATCTGCGAAAATCGGCTACTTCGACAAGATTTTCACGCGAGTAGGTGCGTCTGACAATATCTCCAGAGGCGAATCCACGTTCATGGTGGAAATGTTGGAAACGTCAATGATCCTTCACAATCTTTCCGAACGTTCATTGGTCCTGCTGGATGAAATAGGCCGCGGAACATCGACCTATGACGGCATGTCCATAGCGAGGGCCATCGTGGAATACATACATGAATATGGAAAGGGCGCCAAAACATTGTTCGCCACACATTATCATGAGCTGAATGATTTGGAAGGGATATATCCGAGGGTGAAGAATTTTCACGTGACCGTGAAGGAGGTGGGCAAGGAAGTGGTGTTCCTGCGAAAAATCAAGGAAGGCGGCACGGCGCACAGTTTCGGTATCCACGTGGCGCGCATGGCCGGAATGCCTAGGGAAGTGCTGGTGTCTGCCGAAAAGACATTGTCCGCATTGGAAGCCGGAAACGCCGGGTTCATAAGTAAAGGCGAGGAAAATCGTGAAGCAGGAATAAACAAGCCTTATAACACAAAGGAGGGCAGGGTAGAGAGTGACGGCTCGATACAGTTGTCGCTTTTTCAGCTGGATGATCCTACATTGTCCTCAATGAGAGATACTTTGAAGGCTGCGGACCTCAATAATATGACCCCAATGCAGGCTTTCGATCTTCTCCGTGACATGAAGAAAGAACTTGGAATATAATAACATGAACTTATAATTTAAATTAATTGAAATTATCATGACACTAAAAACTTTTATGGCGACCGCGGCATTGACATTGGCCTTGCCTTTGATGGCTGCCGCTGGTGACGGGTCCTATCGGGTGGTTTCTCCGGACGGACATTTGAGCGCTGCCGTTGTGGTAGGCAAGGAAATTTCCTACACGGTGGCGAAGGATGAAATGCAGATTCTGAACCCTTCAAGGGTGTCTATGACAATGTCGGACGGTACGGTTTTCGGAGCGGATGACAAGGTGAGGAAAGTCCGCAGGGCGAGCGTCGACCAGATTTTGAAGCCTGTGCTGTACAAGAAATCCGAAGTTCGGGACAATTATAATGAAATGACTCTCGATTTCAAGGAGTTCTCGTTGGTTTTCCGCGCTTATGACGACGGTGTCGCATACAGGTTTGTGAGTAAGCTCAAAGGAGACTTCATCGTTTCCGGTGAACAGGCTGAATTCGCTTTCTGCAAGGATTGGAATGCTTTCGTCCCTTATGTGAAGCAGCATACGCAAACGCTTGAAAGCCAGTATTATAACTCATTTGAAAATACTTATGAGCGTCATGCCGTCTCCAAGTGGGACAAGGGACGTCTTGCCTTTTTGCCGGTGGCCGTGGAGGCTGACAACGGCGTGAAAGTCCTCGTGACGGAGTCTGATTTGAGACACTATCCTGGAATGTTCCTTTACAATGAGGGAAATGCTTCTACGCTCAACGGCC
>FR882182.1:37533-73313 GCA_000434935.1 Bacteroides sp. CAG:709
CTCACCGGCCGTTTCGCTCCTTATCCTAAGGAAATCGAGCAGGGCGATCACAATATGTTGCAGGGGATAGTCAAATCAAGAGAAGATTATATAGCGAAATGCTCTGACAATGAAGCATTCCCGTGGAGAATCATCATGGTGACCGACAACGATGCCCATTTGGCTGTCAATGACCTCGTGTGGCTTCTCGGAAAGCCTGCCGATCCTGCAGAAGACTACAGCTGGGTGCGTCCGGGCAAGGTGGCTTGGGACTGGTGGAACGCCTGGAACCTCTATGGCGTGGATTTCCGTGCGGGCATCAATAATGACACTTACAAGTACTACATTGACTTCGCAGCTTCCCATGGAATCGAATATGTCATTCTCGATGAGGGCTGGGCTGTGAACAAGAAGGCCGACCTTATGCAGGTTATCCCGGAAATTGACCTCCCGCTGCTTTGCGGATATGCAAGAGAACGTGGCGTGGGTCTGATTCTGTGGGCCGGATATTGGGCTTTCGACAGAGATATGGAAAACGTATGCCGCCATTATTCGGAGATGGGCATCAAAGGTTTCAAGGTGGACTTCATGGACAGGGATGACCAGATTATGGTTGATTTCCACAAGCGTGCGGCTGAAATGGCAGCCAAATATCATTTGATGATAGACTTCCACGGCACATATAAGCCTGCCGGATTGAACAGGACCTGGCCGAACGTCGTGAACTATGAGGGAGTACATGGTCTGGAGCAGATGAAATGGAGCCCTAACACTGTCGATCAGGTTACATACGACGTGACTGTTCCTTTTATCCGTATGGCTGCCGGCCCGATGGACTACACCCAGGGTGCAATGCGCAATTCCAACAAGAATAATTATCATCCGGTCAATACCGAGGCTATGAGTCAGGGGACGCGTTGTCGCCAACTTGCTGAATATGTGGTATTTGAGTCGCCGCTCAACATGCTTTGCGACTCTCCGTCGAACTATATGGCAGAACCGCTCTGTACCAAGTATATCGCTGACTGTCCGGTAGCTTGGGATGAAAGCATTGCCGTAAACGGCGAAATCAGCAAATACATCACGCTGGCGCGCAGAAGCGGAGATGTGTGGTATGTCGGCTCAATGACTGATTGGAATGCCCGTGACCTCGACATTGACCTCAGCTTCCTCGGCGAAGGACATTGGACGATGGAAATTTTCTGCGACGGCATCAATGCTGATCGTGCGGCGCGCGACTTCAGACATGAGATTCAGACCGTTCCGGAGAACCGTCAGGTGAGGATTCATATGGCTCCGGGAGGTGGCTGGGCTGCTCGTATAACGAAGGAATAGATGAACGCGAGGGAACAGGCTATATTCGGACGGACGGAACTGCTTCTGGGTGAGGATGTCATGCAGGCGCTTTCGCGGATGAAGGTCATTATCTTCGGCGTGGGCGGTGTCGGCAGCTGGTGCGCGGAAGGGCTGGTCAGAAGCGGAATCAAGCATCTGACGATAGTGGACTCGGACAGGGTGAGCATTACCAATGTCAACCGGCAGCTTATGGCGACGGTGAAGACTGTGGGCCAGGTTAAGGTTGAGGCTTTGAAGACGCGGTTACTGGAGATAAATCCTGATGCTGAGATTGAAGCTGTTCAGGCGATATGTTGTGAGGAAACTGCGGATTCTTTCGACCTGGACAGTTATGACTATGTTATAGATGCTGTGGATTCGTTGAAAAACAAGGTTTTGCTCATTTTGCGGGCTGCTGCCAGCAGGGCAAAGTTTTTCTGTTCGCTCGGGGCGGCATTGAAGACGAATCCGCAGAAAATCCAGGTGGCGGAGTTCTGGGATGTGAAGGGATGCCCTCTGGGGTCGGCTCTCCGGAAGAAGATGAAACGCGCCAAGACATTGCCTGCCAGCAAGTTCCTTTGTGTGTATGATGATGAGGTCCTGCTGAACAGAGGTGGTAGCTATTCTCTTGGGCTGCAAGCATTTGTGGAAGGCCAGGAAGGTGTTGCCGCCGGTGATCCTGCATTGGCTGACCATGAATGGGATTCGTCGAAGGCTCAGATCAACGGCACGACGGCTTATATAACGGCGATATTCGGAATGACGCTTTCCGGGCTGGTGATAGATGATGTTTATCATAGCGTTATAAGGGAAATGAAACAGTAAGATTTCTTATCGTTTCGGAAATTTTCATTACCTTTGGATTTTGAATTAGAAATGAAATCAAATAAAACAAATTCTTAATATTTTATGGCAACGGTCGAAGAATTGAAAAGAATCGCATCTCAGGTAAGACGTGACATTGTCAGAATGGTCACGGATGCCAAATCCGGTCATCCGGGCGGCTCCCTGAGTAGTGCAGATGTGCTAACTGCTCTTTATTTCAATGAAATGAAGATTGATCCTGAGAACTGGAAACGCGACGGCAAGAATGAGGACGTGTTCATCCTTTCTGCCGGCCACATGACCCCGGTTTATTATTCCATTCTTTCTCGTCGTGGTTATTTCCCGGTCAAGGAACTTGCTACCTTCAGGAAATTCGGCACCCGTCTTCAGGGACATCCATGCGTGGAGAAGGGACTTCCAGGCATTGCACAGGCTTCCGGATCTCTCGGACAGGGACTTTCTGCTGCGGCCGGAATTGCTCTCGGAAAGAAACTTGACGGTGAAGACCGTTTCGTGTATGTGCTTTGCGGTGACGGCGAGAGCGAGGAAGGACAGATTTGGGAGGCCGGCATGTTTGCTGCACACCATAAACTGGACAACCTCATTGCCATGACAGACTGGAACGGACAGCAGATTGACGGTACTGTCGAGGCTGTTGCCGGAGAGGGCGATCTTGAAGCCATGTGGAAATCATTCGGATGGAATGTCATTGTCGCTGACGGACATGATTTCGAGTCGATTCTTCCCGCATTCGCGAAAGCTCGTGAGAACAAGGGAACTCCTACGATGATTTTGTTCAAGACGGAAATGGGACATGGAGTGGATTTCATGGCCGGAACATGCAAATGGCATGGCAAGGCACCATCTCCGGAGCAGTGCCAGGATGCTCTCACTCAGTTGGAGGAAACATTGGGCGATTATTAATTGATAAAGAAATATCGATATGACGAAATATACTGATACGGGAAAGAAAGATACCCGAAGCGGATTCGGTGCCGGTCTCTATGAAGCCGGCAAGGCTGATTCCAGAGTCGTAGCTCTAACTGCCGACTTGAAGGGCTCTTTGAAGATGGATGCATTTGCCAATGATTTTCCTGAAAGATTCATCCAGTGCGGCATTGCCGAGTCCAATATGATAGGCGTGGCTGCCGGATTGGCGATTACCGGAAAGATTCCTTTTGCAGGCTCTTTCGCAGAGTTCGTTACCGGTCGTGTCTATGACCAGATCCGTCAGGAAGTGGCTTATGGCCAGACCAATGTGAAGATTGCTGCTTCTCATGCGGGAATCACTCTCGGAGAGGACGGAGCGACTCACCAGACCATGGAGGATATTGCTCTCATGCGGGCATTGCCGGGCATGGTGGTGATCAATCCTTGCGACTATAACCAGACCAAGGCCGCGACCATCGCAGCTGCCAAATATGACGGTCCTGTCTATTTGCGTTTCGGCCGTCCTTCGGTGCCTAACTTCACACCTGAAGACCAGACTTTCGAAATCGGCAAGGCTTATGTCATGAACGAGGGCAAGGATGTTACGATCATCGCTACGGGACATCTCGTATGGGAAGCCCTCAAGGCTGCCGAGATACTTGAAGGCGAGGGCATCTGCGCGGAAGTCATTGATATCGCGACAATCAAGCCGCTCGACGAGGCTGCTGTCGTCGCTTCCGCAATGAAGACCAAGGCTGTAGTCGTAACTGAAGAGCACAACATGGCAGGCGGTCTCGGCGAACTCGTAGCCGGTGTGCTTGCAGCTAAAATGCCGGTTCCTATGGAGTATGTCAATGGTGGTGACCGTTTCGGTGAGTCCGGAACTCCTGCTGAGCTGATGGCTGCATACGGACTGGACGGCGAACATATCGCCGAAGCTGCGAGAAAAGCTATATTCCGCAAGTAAACGGTAATCGCCGGCCTTATGCAAGACGGGGAAATCATCCGTCTTTACCGTAGCGGTGAAGAAGAAAGGGCATTTTCAGAAATAGTCAGATCGTATAGCGAGAGACTTTACTGGCATGTCCGCCGCTTCGTGTGCTGTCATGAAGATGCCGACGATTTGGTTCAGGAAATATTCGTGAAAATATGGGCTGCACTTCCTTCTTTCCGGGAGGAGGCGCAGCTCTTTACATGGATATACCGCATCGCCACCAACGAGACATTGAACTTTCTGCGGAAACAGAAGGTCCGGGCGGCGCTTTCTTTCAGGAGCATTGACGCGGAAATGGAGCGGATGATTGACGACGACCCTTATTTCAACGGCGATGCCGCGCAGCGGAAACTGATGAAACTTATACAGAAACTACCTCAGAAACAGAGGGTTGTGTTCTCTTTGCGGTATTTTGATGATATGAAATATGAGGATATCGCGCAGATAACCGGAACGACTGTCGGAGCGCTGAAAGCCTCGTATCATATCGCTTACGAAAAAATTAAGAAAGAATTGATTTGACTTTTCGGGTCAATGCGTGTCTAATAATTCGGTTGGAGGAAATAATATGAAAACTACTGACAGAAAAATGCCATACGTGGTGCCTGAAGGGTATTTCTCCGAATTGGAGGAACGCCTCGGGGCTATTCCGCGCCGGAATGTGGCGGTGTCGCGTTTTGATAAATTGAAACCATACGTGGCGCTGGCGGCCGCATTTCTCATCATTGTCACCTGCGGAACTGCATTGCTCCGGTTTACATCCGGTCGGGCAGCCGACAGCAATCTTTCAATGTTCGACGAAATTGCGCTCGCTGACTTGATACCGGTTACTGATCCGTATATGATTTACACCGCCAAGGAAAATGGCGAAACACAGGATGCTTTCGCATCATATCTTATAGATTCAGGAATAACATTAGACTACATCGGATATTATGAAGACAACAGGTAGGCACATCATTGCGGCTATAGCCGTATTCTTTTCAATATCAATGTTTTTCAATGCTTCTGCCGGATGTCACGGCGACAATGGCTGGCAGGAACGGATGAAGGCTGAACGCGTGGCGTATCTTACTGCCGCCATGAATCTTACTCCTGCTGAAGCCGAGAAATTCTGGCCTTTGTACAACAGTATGGAAAACGAACGTCGTGCTTCCTTCGGTAAAGTAATGAAGGCGTACAAGGCTCTGGATGAGGGAATCAAGGCCGGCAAAACTGAGAAAGAAATATCAGTTTTGCTTAACAATTATGTGAATGCCATGAAGGATTCCCGCAGTGTTGAGGCCAAATATGTTCCGATGTTCACCAAGATTCTTTCCGTTGAGAAAGTTGCGAAACTTTTTATCGGAGAGGAAGAGTTCAGAAGACAGAAAATAGGACATTGGAATGCCGGCAAGCCGTCTCAGGAACCGCGCGGGAAATAGCGGCTGTCAGGCGAACAAGTAGAATTCTTTTACGAGGGAAATGTACTGCGATGTATATTTCCCTTTTTCCATAATAGTGAGAGTCTGTTCCTGCGGGACGGATTTTTCTCTAGTGAAAGAAACTATGATCCTGCTCGGCTGCTTACGTTCCACTGTCTTGACTCTCAATATGTTGCAAATGTGTAATCCGCACATTCTCCCGTATCTTGCCAATGCCGCCTCCTGGTCTGCCGGCAATACTATCGAGACGCGCCCTCCTTCTTTCAGGTGTCCGGATGCGAATGTCAGTACCTCTCTGAATGACAGGCCGCATGTCGATTCTCCGGTTGCGCCGGTGTGCCGCGCGGTGGTCTTGCGGGCATCGGGATTCGTCAATGACGCATCATAATACGGAGGATTCGATACAATGAGGTCGAATTTTCTGTCACCGGTTTCCGTGGAAAAATCTTCCAGGCTTATATTCTTGGCAGTCAATGAATCCGCCCATGGAGAATTGCTGAAATTGATCCCGGCTTCTTCAGCCGCCGGGGCGTCGATGTCGATTCCGGTGATGCTGACATTGTCTGTTATGCCGCAAGTGTCGTGAAGACGCTGGGCAAGTATCAATGCTATCGTTCCTGTTCCTGTTCCGATGTCGAGAATATCTGAGTCTGAGTTGTTTACGGGTGCTGCAATCCCAAGGAGAACCCCGTCGGTATTCACCTTCATTGCCGATTTCTCGTTCCTCACCTCGAATTTCTTGAACCGGAAAACGCTCATTTCTCCACAAAAACTCCGTCTTTCATGAACAATGACCTGTCGCACATTCCTGCAAGTTCCGGATCATGCGTGACGATTACGATGGTCTGGCCGAACTCGTCTCTCAGTTTGAAAAACAGTTTGTGCAACTCTGTTTTCGTGACGCTGTCAAGGTTTCCTGACGGCTCGTCGGCGAACAATACGGCCGGCTGGTTTATCAATGCCCTGGCGATGGCGACCCTCTGCTGTTCTCCTCCTGAAAGTTCGGACGGCTTATGTGTGATTCTCTCCGAAAGTCCCAGAGTGTCAAGCAGTTTCAGCGCCTCTTCCTTGGCCTCTCTTTCTTTCTTTCCGGCAATCAACGCCGGTATCATCACGTTTTCGACGGATGTAAACTCCGGCAGGAGGTGGTGAAACTGGAACACGAATCCGATACGCCTGTTCCGGAATTCGCTTATCTGTTTTCTGCCGAGTGAAAGGACTTCGGTTCCGTCTATGCGCAATGTTCCATTGTCCGGTGATGACAGAGTCCCGAGAATCTGGAGCAATGTCGACTTTCCGGCGCCGGATGCTCCCATTATGGAGACCACCTCGGATTTTTCCGCGCGGAAATCAATGCCTTTCAGCACTTTGAGGTTGCCGAATGACTTCTCGATATTCAAGGCTTCTATCATCATATCCAATGTCTTTTTCGCAAAGATAGTCAATAATTGGATAGATTTTTAAGAAAAATTTTGCAAATCAGAAAAAGAGCCGTATATTTGCAGTCCCATTTGGGAAGTGCGTCTTCCGCAAGCGGGACCTAAGGAGAAAATCCGAAGGTTTGTTCATCGGGGTGTGGCGCAGTTGGCTAGCGCATCTGGTTTGGGACCAGAGGGTCCTGTGTTCGAGTCACAGTACCCCGACAGAATTTGAAGAGCGACATGGTTTCATGCCGCTCTTTTTCATATTCCCGCCGTTTCTCCGTCTAAAATTTCCTATTGTCGCAGGGATTGTCTAAATTCGCGAATTTAGGGTTAGAGTGTGCTTTGTTGTGAGAAGAAGAATTGACATATATGTGATTCTTACAGTCTTTCTGGCGCTCCTGTTTGCGTTGCCTATGACAGCACAGACCACCAAGGTAAAAGGCAGGGTGACGGATTCGGCGAGCGGAGAGGGAATCCCTTTTGTTGCCATATATTTCTATGGCACGACCATCGGCGTATCCACCGACATGGACGGATACTATTCCATGGAAACCCGTGACACTGCCGCCAACATCCTGTGCGCAGCATTGCTGGGCTATGAAACCCAGATGATCAGAATCAGCCGAGGCGCGTTCAGCGAGGTCGATTTCCGGCTGCATTCCGTAAACTCATCGCTCAATGCTGCCGTGGTAAAGCCGGACAACAGGTATATGAAATGGATTTTGGGCCAGATCGATGCCCATAAGAAATTCAATGATCCGGAACGTCGTGACGCCTATGTCTGTGATATCTACACCAAGATGGAACTGGACCTTGTCAATGCCGACAAAAATCTGCGTAACAGACTGATACGTAAGAACTTCGGTTTTATATTCGACTACATGGACACATCCGTCGTCTCCGGACAGCCATACCTTCCGGTGATGATTTCCGAGACACGGGCCAAGCGGTATCACAGCATTGCACCGGACATCAGCAAGGAAGCCATCGAAGCTACCAGGATATCCGGACTCAATGAGGACAATGCTGTCTCACAGTTCACCGGCAGCATGCACCTGAAGACGAATTTCTACAACAATTTCATCAATGCCTTCAATGTGCAGATTCCATCTCCGCTGTCATCGAACGGCAACATCTACTATAATTATTATCTGGTAGACAGCCTTGACATTGACGGAAGAAAGACATGGAAAATAAGATTCCATCCCGGCAGAGGCGTGTCTTCCACGGTCTTCGACGGAGAAATGAGCATTGATACCAAAACCTTCGCTCTCAGGGAGATACATGCGAAAATGATGAAGGGGGCGAACGTGAATTGGATACGTGACATGGTCATTGACCGCACCGACCAGCTGGTCGGGGACTCGCTGTGGTTCTACAAGCAGGATAAATTGTATGTGGACTTCTCCGTGACGATGAACGACTCCTCCAAGTTTGTCTCCTTCCTGGGAAACCGGCAGATCGACTATATGAATCCGCAGTTCGGGAAAGAAGCCAGAGATCAGGCCCGGCAGGTGCAGTCGTCTTCTGTCCAGG
This sequence comes from Bacteroides sp. CAG:709, assembly GCA_000434935.1. Lineage (GTDB taxonomy): Bacteria > Bacteroidota > Bacteroidia > Bacteroidales > UBA932 > Cryptobacteroides. The sequence goes on from FR882182.1 coordinate 45,981, forward strand.
TCATGAAAAATGCCGGAAGAAAGGATGAGGCGTGGTGGAACGAGGCCCGGCCTTACAAACTTTCGGAGAAGGAACAGAATATTTACAATATGGTGGACTCCATAAAGAACGTCCCGATGTACAATACCATATACAATATCATAAATACCGCCGTTTCAGGTTATCTGGAGACCAAATATGTGGCATTCGGACCATATTCGCGACTGTACAGTTTCAACAACATTGAAGGCAACAGGGTCTCTTTCGGAGTACGGACCACATCGGAATTGAGCCGGAAGTTCAGGCTGGAGGGCTATTTGGGCTACGGCTTCAAGGATAAGGAGTTCAAAGGCGGCGGCTCGTTTGAGTGGATGTTCAGCACCCAGCCTACCATGAAGCTTACCCTGAACGGAAAGCACGACATGCTTCAGCTCGGGAAAGGTAAAAAAGCATTCAATGAGACGAGTCTCCTGTCGTCGCTTTTAAGTAAGAGGGGCAGTGAGAAGAGAAGTCTTGTCAATGAATATTCAATGACGTTTGACTGGGAAATCCGACCGTGGCTGAACACATCGACGTCATTGGAGTCCCGGAGGATATTCTCCAACGTGTTCGTTCCGATGAAACGGGTGCACCTGCATAGCGACGGGGCGAGAGATACGGTAATGGTCAATTCCGTGGGTTCCAATGACTTGCGTACCGTGCTGCGCTTTTCCAAAGACGAAACTGTAGCACGAGGCGCTTTCCAGAAGTCATATCTCCATTCGGATTATCCTATCTTCACTCTGGATTTGCTTGGGTCATTGAAAGGCATCGGAAAGAACGAGTACAGTTATTTCCGGAGCGAGTTCACGATAGATTACAAGCTCAAGATTCCGCCTCTCGGCATGTCGAAAATCAAGTTGACTGCCGGCAATATTGTCGGCACCGTGCCGTATCCGCTTCTGAAACTGCACGAGGGCAACGGTACTTATATCCTGGACCAGAGCTCTTTCTCTTGCATGGAGTTCTATGAATTCGCTTCCGATACCTGGGCTACATTGTTCTGGGAGCACAATTTCGGCGGCTTCTTCCTGGGGAAGATTCCACTCATAAAGAAGATGAAGATGCGTGAGGTATTCACGCTCAAAGCAGCTTACGGCACCCTCTCACGGAAGAACAACGGCATCATAGGCAACCCGAATTCCGCCAATGCTCCTATGCTTTTTCCTGCCGGCATGGACATGCTCAACAAGCCGTATGTGGAGATGGGCGTAGGTCTGACCAATATTTTCCGCATTCTCCGTGTCGATGCCGTATGGCGCATGACCCACCGCTACAAGGATACCCCGGCCGGTAAGGTGAAGACTCCTAACTGCTTTGACATCAACATTGGCCTTGAACTTCGCTTCTAGCGCGGTCTTTCATTGTAGATGCCGAGTTCGGAGATGGCGACGGTGCTGCCGGACTCGTAGACGCCGTCGGGCGCCGAGGTCTTGCGGGAGGACAGGACGGTGAGACGGATGGCATCGGCATAGGTGGCGCCGAAACGCAGAACGGTAACTCGACCGCTTTTCTTCGCGGAAACCGGGCCGGACAGCAATGAACCGGCATTGGCGTACGCAGAACTGACATCTGCATTGACCGTCATCAGCTCGTGCCACAGGCCGTTCACGCGTGCATCCAGGCGATAACCGAGAATCTCGGAACCCACCTCTTCCGTGAGCGCTATCATATTGAACTGCTGCTCTTTATCGAGGAAAATCTTCAGGTGCGGGTGCTCCGGCCCCAAGGCATTTGCCACCCATGCGGTCTTGAAATTGTCATCCACCGCGAAATCCGAGATCTCCATGTCGTAGCTCCAGCTGCTGTCAGCCTTACGCCCCTTCGCCAGATTCGAAGCGATTATCGGCGCCGGGCACTCCGAAAAGCGCGCGTCCGATGCCGCATAATGCGGGTCAATCGCTGCCGTCGCCTTTTCTGCGGCTCCAGGTTCAGCTTTCGCCCAGGTTTTCCCTATCTGCGCCAATGCCTTTATCGCATTGTCATCCATCAGTCCGTCCCTGTTCGGCGCCACGTTCAGGATGAAATTGCAATGCGCTTTTCCCATCGGGACAATGTTCTCCTTCACGAGCATTTTCGCGTCCTTCACAGGCGTCTGCGGAAAGTAAGACTTCCAGAACCACGTTTTCTGGATAGGGAGGCAGGATAATGCCGGAAGGGCATTGCTTTCCTTGTCAATGTGCTGACCTGCACCCTGTTCGTAGGACTTGATGTCGGTGTAGAACAATGCGTCGGCAGGATATTTGGCGGCATTCAGGTCCATCACCAGGCACTCGGGCTGGATGGATTTTATCAATGCGTAGATTTCCTCGAACGGAATCTGGTCGTATGAGATTCTGCTCCACGGGGCATCCCAGCCGTCGATTATTATGGCTGTAATCTTGCCGTAATTCGTCAGAAGCTCACGCAACTGCTTCTTGACCATGTCTTTATGCTCGGGAACAATCCATCCCGGGCGCAGGCGTGCATGCGTGTCCAGAATCGAATAATACAGCATGACGTCCAGCCCTTCTGCACGGAAGGCATCGGCATATTCTTTTACGACATCATGCTTGAACGGGCTGCTCATCACCGAATACCTCGTCGTTTTCGTGTCCCAGATGCAGAACCCGCTATGATGTTTGGCAGTAAGGCAGCCATAGGTCATTCCGGCCGATTTTGCGGCTTTGGCCCATTGGCGGCAGTCGAGTTTTACCGGATTGAAGAGTTCCGGAGACGCATCCGGGTCAGGCCAATCCTCGTCCACATACGTCGGCATATTGAAATGTATGAACATGCCGAAGCGCAAATCCACGAAGCGACGTTGCAAGACGTCAAGGGCCGCACCCTGTCCGAAGCAGAAACCTGCCCCAAGACAAAGTACGGCCAATGTCGCAAGTATTTTCTTCATATCAGTTATTCACGGATCAGGTCACGGATTTCATCCCATGGAACCGAAACATGGATTGCTCCCATGGAGTACGGAGCTATCTCATATTGGTTGTAGATGTATGTCACACCCTGCTCCGAAACATTGAAATTGCCGTTAGGTTTGATTTCATGGGTGAACATGGTGTCGTAGGACTCCTGGTCAGGCACGGCTTCACGAAGATGGGCCGTAAGCGCCTCTGCCAGTTTCTCCTCATAGCCAGGCTTGAAGAATTCGGCCTCGGTAATCACCTTGCCGCTCTCCAGGTCGAAGTTCAGGGCAGTTTCCACGGTCGAGCCATGTGCGCCACCCTCGTAGAAATACTCTTCGTAAGTGTACGAAGCGATGTTCTTGTACGTTTCTGTAAAATAGCCTGTCTTGTAGCGCTCCCTGTTGAGTTCGCTGGACATAGGAATATCTCCGTTTCCTTCATACAATTTCAGGGTTTCTTCACATTCATTGTGATATATCCTGACGTAATCGGCAGACCATTTCCCGGCAGCTTCCTTGAGGTCGAGACCGGCATAATCCTGTCCGAACGCAATCATCGAAATCGAATCGCAGATCGCTTTCCTGACCTCATCTGAGATGTTGGCGACAGGGTATTCCAGAGATATTACCACGTGCAGGGAATCCTCCCTTCCGGCCATAAGTGCTTCATTGACAGCAGTATCGAGAGTATTGACTTTCATACTGGTCTCTCCGCAGGACGCGAGCATCATCGCTGCTCCCGCGAAAACTAACATTGAATTGAAAAACCTTTTCATATCAGTCATTATTCATTTCTTTTATGTCGACTTCGTGACGCTCGCTTGCGCCCATCAGCCATTCACAATAATAATCGGCCATTCTCCAGAAGAAATACTCGTTCATGTCCCCGAATCCATGGCGCTGTCCAGGCAAGATGAGCATGTCGAAACGCTTGTTCGCGCGGATGAGAGCATTGACCACGCGGATGGTGTTCGCGGGATGCACGTTGTTGTCAATGTCGCCGTGCACAAGCATGAGGTGGCCTTTCAAGTTCTTGGCAATCTGAGGATTGGTCTCGATGGAATATACGAATGTAGTATCTCCGGCCTCGATTTTCTCCTGAATGCCATGGTGCTGTTCGCTCCACCAGCGGTTGTAAATGTTGTTGTCATGGTTACCTGCGCAGGAAACGGCGGCCTTGAAGAAATCAGGGTACTTCAATATCGCCGCAGTGGACATGAATCCGCCGCCTGAATGTCCGTGTATACCGACACGTCCCAGGTCAATCCAAGGATATTTGGCACCAAGCTGCTGGATTGCATATTTCTGATCTTCCAGACCATAGTCGCGGAGGTTGCCATAACCGTAATTATGATACCATTTCGACCTGTCCGGATGACCGCCCCTGTTGCCCACGGTTATGACAATGAATCCGAGCTGGGCCAGCCTGTCGGTCCTGGTAAATCCTCTGCTCCACTCGATGTTGTTGGCTTCCACCTGAGGGCCCGGATAAACGTAATCGCATATAGGATAGACCTTTGTGGAATCGAAATCGAACGGCTTGTAGATGGCGCCATACAAATCGGTGATGCCGTCGGCAGCCTTGACAGTGAAACGCTTAGGGAATTTGTATCCGGCAGCGAAAAGCAGTGAGAAATCAGCCTCGCCGAGGTCGCAGACCTTGCGTCCCTTTGCGTCATAAAGTGCGGATGCCGGTTTGTAATCCACGCGTGAGTAATTGGCAATGAAGTATTTGCCGTCTTCTGTCGCTATGGCGTCAATGTTCATGTCAGGCATGTCGAGCAGCTTCGGTTCACCGCCCTGGAGACTGACGCTGTATACGTGCATCTGATAAGGGTTTTCGCCCTTCTCCTTGCCGCATGCGCGGAACAGCACGTAGCCCTCTTTCTCATTGACAGCCAGCACGTCGTCCACATGATAAGCGCCCTCGGTCAGGTTTCTTATCAATGTTCCGTCGGTATTGTAAAGATAAAGGTTCGCCCAGCCGTTGCGCTCTGACCAATGAATCATTTTCCTGCCGTTGTCGATAATTCTGAGCGGACGGCTCTCCACATAGGTGTTCATGCGCTCCGAAAGCACTGTTTTCGTGCTGTCGCTGCCAATGCCTACGTAGCAGATGTCCAGGCGTTTGAGGTCGCGGCTCAATCTGTTCAGATAGAAACCTGAATTGTCGCCGAGCCATGTGTAATTGTCGAATTCATTGAACGACGTTTTCACTGTCCCCGGTGCGGTCTGCAGGGACAGGTCCTGGTCCTTGAATGCATTGATTTTCACCTGGTGAGAAGACCAGTCCTTCGCGTTGAAGATATACAGGTGTCCCAGCGGTCCCGGTTCTCCCGGCATCTGGTATTTATATGTTTCCAATGTCGGGCGCGGAGAACTGAGGGAGTTGATTACCCAGAAGTCCTTTACGGGTCTCATGTCCCAGCGCATCACGGCGAAATGTTTCGAATCAGGTGACCATGCCAAGTCAAACGGGAACACACGCTTGGTCGTATCTGCTTCCGTATTGCCGGCATAGTTTCCGCTAGCGTATGAAAAATCCTTGAATCCGTCGCTTGTGATGCGATGCTCCACGAGCGTGCTGTCTTTCGGGTCCTTGGCAGCCTTGCGCATGTTGAGGGTGTCCATATAGAAGAGGTTTGAGTTCTTCATATAGACTCCTACAAGTCCGTCAGGGGACACATTCGCCCATTCAGGGTATTTGGCATTCTCGTCTTTCGTGCTGAACGTCAGCTTCTTGCTGGTGATGTCATATTTAAAATGATATGTGAGCTTTTCCGTCTTGGCATTTTTCGATGTGTCCTTTTTCTCCTGGGAACTCTGGATATCGAACTTCAGGACATTGTCATTTTCCGGGTCAATGCTGAGGTTGCGTATCGGAAGATGTCGCGCTTCGAACGGATCTTTCACGATTTCCGTTATCTGCATCGCCAATTTTTCCATATCAAATACCGGTTTGACGGTACCTGTAGCGGGTTCTGCAATGTAATAGTTCGTCCCTTCAGATGTCTTCCATGTGTACAGGAAATGGTTTCCGTTCCTGAACCACTCCGGTTTCACGGTCGTGGAGAATACCATCTGTCCCACACGCTTGGCCGAAAATCTCTCTGCCAGAGCATAATTCGGGGTCTTGACCATCTTGTCTTCGCGCGTCTGCGCCTTGATGCCGGAGGCAAGTAGTGTCAATGCCGCCAAGCATACTGCTACTTTTCTAGTAACTATCATTTCAACATTGTTTTTAGTAATTCTTTACAAATCTTTACCAACTTATTTTTTCATGCTCACCAATCCCAGACATGACATCGTCCGGAAGTCATTCTCTCAAAGTTAACAAGAAATAAGCAATAACTCGCGTTATCTCGTTGAAATTCTTTTTTATACGTTGACGGAACTTTTTTGGGGGCTGTCGGGACGCGGCCACGGGCGGTTTTGTAACTTGTTGGTAGTCAGATATGCTTCTGGCGAGGGCGTGGAAACGTCGACATTTTTTGGCCGCGTTTCCACGCTGTGTTTTGCAACTGATTGATAATCAATGTTTCTGAAAACGGAGCGTGGCCGCGTCCCGCCGGATAAAAATCAAATCCCTCCTAATCGGATGATTAAGAGGGATTTTCGGTGCCCAAAGCCGGGATCGAACCGGCACGTCTTTTAAAGGACATTGGATTTTGAGTCCAACGCGTCTACCAATTCCGCCATTCGGGCATTTCCGGGAATCGGAATGGCAAAGTTAGGTATTTTTGGCGAATTACCAAATATTTCGGCAAGTGTCGGCATAATGTAACGTCGATTTTTCCGGAAATAATGATATTTTGCTAAATTCGCATGGAGAGGGGAGGGATTTAGGGTGAGGGTAACGTGCACACAAAAAAAAGATTATGAAATGCAATATATTTAACGGACAGACGATTGCGGACGTGGCAGGGTATCTCGAAAGGTACCCTGTCATTTACATCGTTGCAGATAGACATGTGGCACATTTTGCTGAGAAAGTCGTGAAATCGTTGACTGGCGGAAAAGCGGATTGTAAATGTGAAGATCCGATCTCACCAGAACTGCTTTTGCTGGATACCTCGGAAGAAGACAAGTCAATGCAGACCGTAATGGAGATATGCAAATGGCTGTTGGATAACGGAGCAGACAGGAATGCCCTGTTGCTGGCCATAGGCGGCGGGATAACTACGGACATGGCGGGATTCGCGGCATCCATATATAAGAGGGGAATCCGGTTCGCATATATCCCTACCACGTTCCTCTCGCAAGTCGATGCCGCAATCGGCGGAAAAACGGGGGTCAATTTCGAAAACTACAAGAATATCCTGGGCGTAATCCGGCAGCCGGAATTTACATATATCTGTCCGGAAGTGCTTGAGACATTGCCATATAGAGACTTTCTTTCAGGAGCTGCGGAACTCATCAAGACCTTCATCATTGACAATGCCGGTAACAACTACGAGAAGGCGGTCGAAGTCCTTTCCGAAATACACGAAAGCATTGACCGAAAACAGGCGATAGCCTTGCATTTGGCTGAGCTTGAAGAACTTGCGGGCGCGGCTGCGAGAATAAAGGCGGGTGTGGTCGAGCGGGATGAATTCGAGCAGGGCGAGAGGCGGAAGCTGAATCTCGGGCACACTTTCGCGCATGCGATCGAGTGGGAGGCCCTGGCCGCGAAGAAAGACATTTCTCACGGCGAGGCGGTTGCGATGGGAATCATCCTGGCGGCGAAGGCATCCGAGCGGTACTATGGGCAGGAAAGCGTTGAGGGGCAGGAAGTTGCAGACGAGTCTCTAAGCGCAAGGTTTACGCGCGATTTCAGCCGCTGCGGCCTGCCTACCGAGTGCCCGTTCCCGCTGGAATCCCTGTCCGGGGCAATGCGGAAAGACAAGAAAGCCGAAAACGGCATTGTGCATTTCGTCCTGATCCGCACCTTGGGCGACGTCCGCATCGAGGATCTGGCGGTAGAAAGCGCAATTAATAAGTAATGTTCAAATTTTGATACAAAAAAATATACAAATTTTGATATATCAAAATTTGTACATCGTAAACCCCTGTTCGGCCACGAATTCCTGCGGCCAGGCGTGACGAATAAAATATCGGTGAAAAAATCATTATATTTGTAGGTTTGGTAATCGTCAAAAAACAAGGGGATGCAAGTTGTTTTTGACGGTTACCAGGTAAGCAAAACAAGCAGATAATGATTTGTACGACAATACAGAACAAGACACTTGAGGAAATATATGCGATTCTGGAAAGCGGGAACGTGGAAATGGCCGAAATCCGGCTGGACCGGTGCCCGCTGACTACGGACGAAATCGCCGAACTCTTCTCCACATCGGACGTGCCGCTGGTGGCCACATGCCGGATAAGTGAGATGAGGGAAAAGCTTGTCAATGAGGCTGATACGGAAGAAAAACAGCACTCGGAAGACAGGAAGCTCGACACGAAAGCCGTTCAGGAAGCCGAAGCCAGGCTCATCACGGCAATTCACTCCGGAGCGGCATTCGCGGACTTGGAAATAGAAGCGCCGCCGATGATGTCCAAGCGGTTGCGCCGCGAAACACGCGAGAACGGAACAGTATTCGTCCGCTCATATCACGACTTCCGGGGCACGGACTCCATCGAAGCACTTAAAGCGCTGACAGAGAAATGCTTCGCCATCGGGGCCGACATCGCCAAAATCGTCACCACCGCAGTACCCGACGACAGTCAGGACAATGCTTCCGTCGCCAGAGTCCTGTCGCTGTATGACTCGTTCGATCCCGCAAAACTCATCGCTTTCGCAATGGGTGAGCAAGGTCAATGCTCTCGTATCCAATGCCTTGCCAAAGGAGCTCCATATACTTATGCCGCTTTGGATGAGAGTGAAGCAGCCGCACCGGGACAGATGTCTACGGCGGAAATGATGCGCCAGGTCTACGCAGGACATGCGGCAGGATGTGCCGATGACCGTTCATCGGAATCCGACGGCATGGAAATCATCCCGATGCCATCATCGAAAAGCTTTGCACAGCGGGCAATAATTGCAGCTGCATTGGCAGACGGAACCACCACATTGAAAGGATATTCGCCATGTGGCGACAACGAAGCGGCTATCTCCGTGGCACGCTCACTTGGAGCGGAAGTCACTGTGGGACTGACATATAAGGACGGTAAAGTCCTCAAAGACACATCAGCATTGACCATAAAAGGCCGGGGAACGGCAGCATTGGACCTGGACAGCCTCCATACCGGCGAATCCGGACTCCTCACACGACTGATGATACCGGTTCTGGCTGCATTGGGCCGAGGCGAAATTGCAGTGACCGGCGAAAAGACATTGACCCGAAGACCTTTGAAAGGCGCGCGCGAAATCATGACGGCCTTCGGGGTGAAACTGGAGAATCTTCCGCAGGAAGAGAAAACGGAAGAAGTTTTCGTCCCGCTCAAAATCTCGGGGAAACTCTCTGGCGGAAAGATAACCGTCTCAGGTTCAGGAGGTTCGCAAATCATCTCCGGACTGCTCATGGCATTGCCGCTGCTGGAAGAAGACTCCATCGTGCGGCTTACCGAGCCGAAAAGCATCCCATATCTTTTCATAACGATGGATGTGCTCAAAGCTTTCGGCGTGAAAATCTGGTGTGACATGGAAGGCGGGCAGGACTTCGCCGAATCGCAAGACTGGAACGACTGCACGGAAATCGTGCTCCACATAAAAGGCGGGCAGAAATACAACGCTGCCGACATGGATATCGAAGGGGATTGGAGCACCGCGGCCAACTTCCTGGTAGCTGGCGCCGTATTCGGCAAGGCCGAGATTTCCGGACTGGACACCAAATCCCTGCAGGCCGACCTCTCCATAATGGACATCCTCATGGAAGCCGGCGCGAGCCTCTCCCAGATGGGGGAGGACGAATCCCGCGGCCCGATCCACGTCCAGAAAGCCCCGCTCAATGCATTCGAAGTGGATGCGAACAACTGCCCGGACCTGTTTCCGATAATCTCGGTGCTCGCGGCATTCTGCCAGGGGACCAGCCGGATAGCAGGCGTCGGACGACTCGCCAACAAAGAAAGCGACAGAGGCAAGGCGATATTGTCAATGCTTCTGCAGCTTGGCGTAAAAGCCAGGATATCAGGCGACAAGATGATTATTGAAGGCCACTCCCTGGCGCAGAGATGTCTTACCGGGCACCTGCTGAAAGGCGGAAACTATACCTCCAGCCACGATCACAGGATGGTCATGGCGCTGAAAGTGGCGGAACTCGGAGCGGACAGTCCGATAGAAATCGACGACGTCGGGTGCGTGGCGAAATCATGTCCGACATTCATGGAACTTTTCGAAAAATTACTGAAAAATGGATACGTTCGGTAGAAAATTCAGAATCTCCATCTTCGGAGAATCACACGGCGAAGCCATCGGTGTCGTGCTGGATGGCGTACGTCCTGGACTGCATATCACGGCAGAAGACTTCATGCCGGACATTCTGCGCCGAAAGAGCGGTCCGAAAGGAACCACTCCACGTGTGGAAACCGATGAACCTGAGATACTTAGCGGAGTGTACAACGGCTACACCACAGGCGCGCCCATGGCGATAATCTTCAGGAACCGGAACACCAGATCCGGCGACTACAAGCTTTTCAACGACGTCCCGCGTCCGGGCCACGCAGATTACACCGCCAGCGTCAAGTGGCTGGATTTCAATGACCCTCGGGGCGGCGGACACTTCTCCGGCAGACTTACATTGCCGATAGTGGCAGCCGGTGTCGTGGCGAAGAAAATGTGCTCCTGCGACATTCAGGCGCAGCTGGTCGAGGTCGGCGGCGTCACCAGGGAAGAAGCATTGAAAACCGCTGTCAATGAACCTGTTGCAGATTCTGAAATCTGGCGTGACGTTCTCGACGAGGCCATCCGGGAGAAAGACTCCGTCGGAGGTATCGTGGAATGCGTCACCACGGGATTGCCCGCAGGCATCGGCGAACCGTTCTTCGATTCGGTCGAAGCTCTCGTCTCCCACGCAATCTTCTCAATACCAGGCGTCCGCGGCATCGAATTCGGCGACGGATTCGCGTCGGCGCGCATGAAAGGCTCCGAGCACAATGACCCGTTCGACAGCATCGGAGGGGACAATGTCATTGCATGCTGGATGAAGGACCCTGTCGTCTGCCACCCGTCCAAGAACGGTGCGGGAGGGGTCAATGGCGGTATAACGAACGGTAATCCACTGGTATTCAGGGTGGCATTCAAGCCGACATCCAGCATCGGAAAAGCACAGAAGACATTCAATTTCGCTACCGGACAGATGACAGAACTGGAGATTCCGGGACGGCATGACGCATGTTTTGCCCTGCGTACTCCACCGGTTGTCGAGGCGATGACCGNNCCGGTTGTCGAGGCGATGACCGCCATCGTTCTGGCTGACCTCATGTCGCTTTAGTAACGATATCGGCCGAAAAGTTGTAACTTTACGCGGCAATAATTTCAGAAGGAGATTATATGGATATAAATGAAGAGAAGGAACTTCTCCAAGACATAACGAAGAAAGAATATAAGGAAGGCTTCGTCACGGACGTGGACCAGGACTTTATACCTAAAGGCCTGAACGAAGACATTGTCCGGATGATATCCGAGAGGAAAGGCGAGCCGCAATGGCTGCTGGACTTCCGCCTGGACGCATTCCGCAAATGGCAGAAGATGGAGATGCCCGACTGGGGACATCTGGATATGCCGCACATTGACTATCAAGACATTATATACTATGCTGCCCCGAAGAAGGACTCTGACAGGCCGAAGGAAATCGACCCGAAACTTGCGGAAACCTTCGACAAGCTGGGAATTCCTCTGAAGGAACGCGAAATCCTCGCGGGCGTAGCGGCAGTAGATGCCGTATTCGACTCTGTATCAGTGGCTACCACTTTCCGTAAGGAACTCGCCGAACGCGGAATCATTTTCTGCTCATTCAGCGAAGCCGTGAAGGAGCACCCTGACCTGGTACGCAAATATCTTGCGACTGTGGTGCCGTCCGGCGACAATTATTTCGCAGCATTGAACTCAGCCGTATTCAGCGACGGATCATTCTGTTACATCCCGAAAGGCGTACGCTGCCCGATGGAACTCTCCAGCTATTTCCGTATCAATGCCAAGGGAACCGGACAGTTCGAGAGGACGCTCATCGTGGCCGACGAAGGCTCGACGGTAAGCTACATGGAAGGCTGTACGGCGCCGATGCGCGATGAAAACCAGCTCCATGCGGCAGTCGTGGAAATCGTGGCGCTCAAAGACGCCGACGTCAAATACAGCACGGTGCAGAACTGGTATCCGGGCGATGAAAACGGTCGTGGAGGAATCCTTAACCTCGTGACCAAGAGGGGAATATGTATGGAAGGCGCGCATCTTTCCTGGACGCAGGTCGAAACAGGTTCAGCCATCACGTGGAAATATCCGAGCACCATACTCAAGGGCGACTACTCCTCATCCGAGTTCTATTCCGTAGCCGTCACGAACAACTATCAGCAGGCCGACACGGGCACCAAGATGATACATGTCGGAAAAGGCACGCGAAGTCGAATCGTCAGCAAGGGAATCTCCGCCGGACACAGCCAGAACAGCTACCGCGGTCTAGTCAGAATGCTGCCGGGAGCCACAGGAGCGCGCAATTTCTCTCAATGCGACAGCCTTCTCATCGGTTCGCTCTGCGGAGCCCACACCTTCCCTGATGTGCGTAGTGACAATGCCACCGCAGTCGTGGAGCACGAGGCCACCACATCCAAGATCAATGAGGACCAGCTCTTCTACTGCAACCAGCGCGGAATCGGCCCCGAGGACGCGGTAGGACTTATCGTCAATGGCTATGCACGTGAAGTGTTGAGCAAACTCCCTATGGAATTCGCTGTCGAGGCGCAGAAACTCCTTCAGGTATCACTCGAAGGCTCAGTGGGTTAGCAGGCGTAAATAATTGAAAATCTAACAATGGACTTTATAAACTACACTTTGTTCACGATAGGGGGAGACACTCCTGTCCTTCTTATTGATTTGCTCACATCCGTGGTCGGTCTTACATGCGTATTCCTTGCCGGCCGCAACAGTAAATATAATTTCTGGGTAGGCTATCTGTATTCCCTCCTCTTGCTCCTGATGTTCTGGAACAAGAACCTTTACGCGAACCTCCTTCTCCAGCCTATATCTCTGGGAATCAATGTTCTGGGTCATTACAGGTGGACTCATCCGCGTAAAGAAGAGCAGAGTTCGGAAGACAGCAGCGCCCTGAAAGTGACCATGCTCGGATGGAAACAGCGCATACTTGCCATCGCATCCGTATTCGTCATTGCAGCAGGCTGGGGCTGGTTCATCAGCCTTGCCGGCAATGTCGTTTTCCCCGGCAAGATACCGTCCGACCCGATACCGTATCTCGATGCCTGTGTGACCGTGCTCATCCTCGTGGCGCAATTCCTGTCAGCCCTCAAGAAATGGGATTGCTGGATTGCCTGGCTTCTGGTCAATGTCTTCCAGCTGGCGATGCATATCTCTGTAGGCCACGTGTTTATGCCGATTGTCTGCGGCCTCTACCTCGTGAACGGAATCTGGTCGCTCATTACCTGGTCAGGACTCTACAAGAAAAAAGCATAGAGGCGATTCCATAAGGAACCGCCCCTGCGAAACTTATTTTACTACGATTATATTCGGTACGCGACGCGTGCCTGCATGGTCGAACTTTTTGTTGTCTGTCGGATGGTTCAGAACACCGTCTTCGGCAGTCCAGATTGTGGTGGAACCGCCTCCGTCCAGATTCAGCGCATCACTCATGCCAGCCCAGACAGCTATCAAAGCACTTTCGGTCAATGTCGCGCCGTCAGCATGATTCTTCGCACGCCCGTCGATGGTCACGAAATAATAATACCCGCGGTTGTCCTTTCCTATCAATGTCCTCGGATGACGGGCATTGCTGAACTTCTTGTCCGTAGCGAACACAGGTATGTTGCCATCCTTGACAAGCAGCGGACCTGAAGCCAATGCCGCATGGTAATGCTTCGTATAATGCTCATAAAGCGTCGTGTCGCACAGCATTATATCCATCTTGCGGCCCTTCTTGTCCTTGAACGCCACCAAAGCATTGGTCCTGAAGAACTCGGTCTTGTCCGTGCGGCTTATCTCATTGTGATTCAGCGCGAAATAAGTGCAAGGTTGGAGCGTCTTGACATTGAAATAACTGCCGTTTATCGCTGCGAGCGCGTGCGTCCTGGCCGCCAGTGAATCGGTGGTGACGCACAAATCTCCCGCGGACTCCTCGATGCCGGTGCGGAACTTCTTGGCCGGATATTTCACGATGGAAACCGTCTGGTCGCCTCCGAACATGGAAATGTGGGCGGAACCTGCCACGGCGCCTTTCCCGAGGTCTTTCCAATTCCATTCAGCATTGACGAAAGCCGTGGAATCAGCAGCACGGGTCTGCTTGTCCTGGCCGTAAACTGCAGCCGACATTGCCATGAGCAATATCGCAGCGGATGTGATTTTCTTGATTGTCATGATTGTGTTATTTTATATTAATACGCACGAAACGCATTTTGCACGTAATCAACTATGCATTTTCCAATGCTTTAAGGTATTCTGCCGGCGATTCGGCCTGCCAGAGCGCGCCCAGGACAGCAGCCCCGCCGAAGCCCAGCGACCGTATCTCCGGAATATGCTCCAGACTCACCCCGCCAAGCGCAAATACCTTATTGTCAATAATTCCCTCCTCCGCTGCACGTTTCAGTTCAATGCGGGAGAACGCGGCGCCATAACCCTCTTTCGAGATGCTGTCATAAATAGGGCTGAGAAACAGATAGTCGCACTCGGACTTGTGCCGAATGACCTCCCGGATGCTGTGGCAAGAACGTGAAACCGTCATGCCGTGAATGCCATGCGGCGCCTCCGGATTACGCGAATTCAGATGCACTCCGCCCAGCGCAAATTTCTCCGCCAGCGGAAAGCAATCATGCAGGACAATGCGTCCGTAGTATTGACTGTCAATGTTTTGCAGCCATGCGGCAAGTTCCTTTTCCGATGCTTTGGGCTTGCGCAGATGGAGACGCTCCATGCCTTCGCGGAAAAGACTGTTCACCAGGTCGGTTTCCCCGTCGAAGAAAGCGGGGCGCGTTATGACGATGGTTTTCATGGCATGTCAATGATATAAGATTCCATGGTCCGCAGGTCGATGCTCCATAGCTTTCCTATAAGCGGCTCGCCGAAACCCGCAGCCAGCTGGAGCACTTGATTCGCTTCCACGCTTCCTGTCACGGCCGGAGTGATCCCCAGGACAGCCTTGCTCGGCGCTTCCATGGAAAGAAGCTCGCTCTCATCGTATAAATCCCTGTATGAATGGACTTTACCGGAAGCGTCCGGCACTCCGAAAACAGAAACCTGTCCGTTCAGCCCCTGAATGCTTCCATAAATGTAAGGTTTGCCTGCGGCAATGCAGATGTCATTGATGATGAATCGTGTGGCGAAGTTGTCGCAGCCGTCCACCACCATGTCGTAACCGGCAATGATTTCCGCAGCATTGTCCTTGGTCAGGAAACAGTCGTAAGTGCGTATGTTGACCTCGTGGTTCAGACCGTGGAGACGCTTGTATGCGCACTCAACCTTGCTCTGTCCGACCTCGTCTTCCGTGTACAATGTCTGGCGTTGGAGATTGGAAACGCTGACCTTGTCCGCATCGATGATGCCCAGCGTCCCGATTCCGGCGGCCGTGAGGTAAGTGGCTATGGGTGAGCCGAGTCCGCCTGCTCCTACGAGCAGAATCTTAGTGGCGGAGAGCCTTTTCTGACCCTCCGCCCCAAGTTCCGGCAGCATTGTCTGCCTGGAATATCTTTCCGCAGAATCCATGTTATTTCGTAAACTTCATCATGTCGAAACTGGAATCCCAGTCCTTCCAGACAGGTTCCCTGCCAAGCTCTTTCAGGCGGCGCTCTATCTCGGCGGCCGTTCTGTCATCGCTTACGTGGAACTGCTCAAGTGACTGAGGATAAGTATGATATCCTCCCGGATCAGTCTTGCTCTCCGCACTCATAGTGGTAACGCCGAGAGTAGCCATATTGTCCCTGATTTTCGCCGGCTCACGTGTCGAATAGGAAATGTCCACATCGTGGTCGAAGATTCTCATGGCGAATGTTACCTGCGCCAGCTGCTTGTCGGTCATGACGCAATTCGGCTCGAAACCGCCGTTCTCCGCCGGACGCATGCGAGGGAAATTGATACTGTATTTGGTGCGCCAGTAATGCTTCTGCAGGTAGCGGAGATGGTAAGCCATCATCGTTATATCCGTGCGCCATTCCTTCTCCAGACCGATGAGCACGCCCATTCCGATGGAGTGGACGCCAGCCTGACCCATGCGGTCGAACCCGTTGCATCTCCAGTCGAAATTCGCCTTCATTCCGCGTGGGTGGTAGATGTTGTAATGCGCTCTGTTATAAGTCTCCTGGAAGCAGATCACGCCGTTCATTCCATGGTGCGTGAGCTCCGCATAATCCTCGGCGCTCAGAGGCATGACCTCGATTTTCAGGTTGGAGAAATATTTCTTCGCTATATCCAGCGCCTTCGCCAGGTAAGGCACACCTGCTTTCACCGGGTTCTCTCCCGTGACTATCAGCAAGTTCTCGAAAGGAGCCAGCTTCTTGATGGCCTTGTACTCATCCTCGCATTGCTCCGGAGTCAGTATGACCCTCTTCATCGGATTGCTTGCATGGAATCCGCAATAAACGCAGGAATTGATGCATGAGTTGGTGATATACAGCGGAATGAACATTGACATGGTCTTTCCGAACCTTTCCTCCGTATATTTACGGCTGAGCGCCGCCATCGTCTCCAGATACGGCTCTGCTGCCGGCGAAATGAGCGCCATGAAATCTTCCACGTCGCAATGCGCCTTTCCCAGTGCCCTGCGCACGTCATTGTCAGTTTTCGCTGCAATGCGCGCCGTCGTTTCGTCCCAATCTATCTTGGCAAGTTCATCTGTAAACATCTCGCCCTCCTGTTATTCGTCAAGGAATGCGGTCAGCGGAGAGCTGGCCTCTGCGACGAAACTGTCGCTCTGTGCTCCCAGTCCGGCCTCGTAAGCCATTCTGCCGGCCTCGACGGCATTCTTGAATGCCACGGCCATTGCCTCAGGGTCACCTGCCACAGCGATTGCCGTGTTCACGAGACATGCGGATGCTCCCAATTCCATGGCTTCCGCCGCGTGGCTTGGCGCTCCGATACCTGCGTCCACTACGACAGGAACGGTAGCCTGCTCAATGATGATGCGCAGGAAGTCTCTGGTCTGCAATCCTTTATTGGTTCCGATAGGTGCGCCGAGCGGCATGACGGTAGCAGCTCCGGCCTCTTCCAGATGTTTGCACAATGTCGGATCGGCCTGGCAATAAGGCAGTACCACGAAGCCGAGTTTGACGAGCTGTTCAGTCGCCTTCAATGTCTCTACGGAGTCAGGCAGCAGGTAGCGCGGGTCCGGATGAATCTCCAGTTTCAGCCAATTGGTACCGAAAGCCTCGCGTGCCATCTGTGCCGCGAACACCGCCTCTTCAGCGTTTCTTACGCCGGACGTGTTCGGAAGCAGCTGTATGCCGGGATGATTGATATGCTTGAGCATGTCGTCATCCTTGTCCTCAAGCTCTATACGTTTCATTGCAAGAGTCACCATTTCGGTGCCTGATGCGAGGATGGCTTTCTCCATCAGTGTGTTGGAATTGAATTTTCCAGTTCCAAGGAACAGGCGGGAATTGAATTCTCTTCCTGCAATAACTAATTTTTCCATATTTATCTGTTATCTATTGTTTCAATTATTCTTGCTGTCATTTCCACGGGATCAGGGGCGCCGAGAATAGCTCCGCTCAATGCGATGCCGCTCACGCCTGTCTCCATGACCGCGGGTATGTCCTCCACCGTTATGCCTCCGATGGCGACAATCGGTAAATCTATCCCCAACTCTTTCATTTTCAGGACAATGCTTTTGTATCCGTCCAGCCCGAGTATCGGTGAAAGGTTCTTCTTGGTGGTGGTGAACCTGAACGGACCGCAGCCGATATAGTCGGCGCCTTGTTTATGAAGCCGTATTATATCCTCTATGGTATTGGCGGTGCCGCCTATAATGATGTCCGGCCCGAGGATTTTCCTGGCCTCATCCACCGGCATGTCATTTTTTCCAAGGTGCACGCCGTCCGCGCCAAGTTGTCTGACCAGTTCCACATGGTCGTCCAGAAGGAATTTCGCCCCATGGCGGCGGCATAGCGGGAGGACCTCCTCTGCACATGCGATGATTTCCTCGGCAGGAGCATCTTTCATCCTCAGCTGAATCCAACGGCAGCCACCTTCCAGCGCCATTCTTATTCCTTCCGCATAGCTTATCTGCGGCGTAAAATGTGAAATGTATTGAAGCATAACTCTTTAACCTCCGCAAGATGCTCTTATGACGATGATGTTGTCCCCATCGGCGATGGCGCATTCCGCCCACTCATTGCGGGGTATCATCTTGCTGCCGACTGCTACGGCCACGCCTTTTTCCGGCAATCCGAGCTGCTCCGCCAGTTCTTTCAATGTGGAAGCCGCCGTCTCTACCGGCTTGTTGTTAACCTTGACATTCATCTTTCCAAAGTTTAGTAATCCTTAAAAAAACTTATAAAAATGTTTCACCGGGCCGAATCCATGACCTATCTCGTATTCAGCGCCGGCGATAATTGCCTCATTTATATAGTCTTTCGCTGCTGCGGCCGCATCCGGAAGGCTCATACCCTTCGCAAGCATTGACGCGAAAGCGGACGAAAGCGTACAGCCTGTGCCATGAGTGTTCCTGGTATGGATGCGCGCGGACGGAAGTTCATAAACCTTGCCGTCTTCCACATCGTAGAAGATATCCACGAGTTTCTCCTCGGTCAGGTGCCCCGCTTTCAGCAGGACGCTGGCACCGCATTTGTCCGCCAGCCTGCGTGCCGCATCAGGAAGGTCCTTCTGCAATGCCAGTTGTTCTCCGCCGAGCAGGATTTCCGCCTCCGGAATGTTCGGCGTGATGACTCTTGCTCTCGGAAGCAGGTCGGAAACCAGTGATGCGATGGCCTCCTCTTCGATAAGCCTGTGGCCTGACGTCGATACCATGACAGGGTCCAGAACCACATTTTTCACATTGTACTTGTCGAGCATCTTGCGCACGCAGCGCACGACTTCCGAAGAATGCAGCATTCCGATTTTCACGGCATCTGCTCCGATGTCGGAAAGCACGGCGTCTATCTGTCCTTCCAGAATATCCACAGGAACGGCGCTTACCGCATTGACTCCCAATGTGTTCTGAACGGTGACTGCCGTTATTGCCGATGCCGCATAGCACCCGCATGCGGAAATTGTCTTGATGTCCGCCTGTACTCCTGCGCCTCCTCCAGAGTCGCTTCCGGCGATTGTGAGAACTATGTTATAATGTTTCATTTTCATCCGTGTATGCCTGGTTCCAGAACATGAGTTCGTACCTGGTTGATTTTAGAAATGCCGCAGTCATTTCCTTGCGGCGGTCTTCGGTTTCGCTGTCGGCCAGGGAATCCGTCATCTCCACGCTGTGCCGTGCCCCGTCATCCATCATTTCGGAGGAGTAGCACTCTATCCAGCTGCGGTACGGGTTGTTTTCCAGCTTCGCGATGCTCAGGATATATTTGCCGACCTCGTTGTAGACCCACATGCAGGGCAGCATTGCCGCCATTGAAAGGGAAAGGTCGCCTCCGGCAATGATTCCCGACGTGTACCCCGTGTAGGCCAATGTTATCGGAAGTGGCTCTGTATCAGCTGGCTCGTACCCCATTTTGCTCAGTTCTGCATGGAGATCGTGTTCCGCTGCCATGCTGTCTTCTGCGAAACGACGGTAGAGATCGCCGAGTTCCCCGTCCGGCAACATTGCCGCGAGAGCCTTCATTTCCCTGCCGTAGTTCGCGAGGTACAGTTTGTCCTGGGCGAGATATTTCGCGAATTTCGCTGGTGAAAGCGTCCCGTCCGCCATCTCCGTTAAAAAAGGATGCCGGCGGATTTCGTCGAGAATCGGGTCAATGCTTTTCCAAGCCTGTTCGCTCCATGTCATGTTGTTACTTCTTATAACCGATGATTGCTACGTAAGAGCCTCTGTCATAGCCGTCTATTGGGTCTTCGACAGCAGTGTATGAGTAATGGGGGTCGAGCGTCAATGTCTGTTTATATTCCAAGTCGCCGAAGCCGTTGGCAGCCATGATGTCGGATTTCTCTTTCGTGGTGCGCCATGAAGCCTGTTTCACCAGTTCGATCGGATATGGATCTTTCGGTTTGCAGCCTTCGAGCAGCGGATGGTCCCATGTGCCGACAGCGAGTGCCAGATTATATATGAGTCCGTAGGCGCTTTCTTTCGGCACGTCGATTACCACCGCCTTGCCGCCTTTGCGCAATGCCCTGTGTGCTTTCCTGAGGGCGAGGCCGAGGTCCTGCATGTAGCAAGGGCAGCCGTTGAAGAGCACCGTATCGTAAAGTTCCTCACCGTAATCCGCATCTTCCGCCGTGTTTATTTCCACGTCGAAGCCGCGCTTTCTCGCGATTGCCGCCATGCCTTCGGCCGGTTCAATGCCGTGTTCAATGCGGATGTCGTATTTGTCTGCGAGCAGTTTTTCGAACAATGCGCTGCCGCATCCGATGGAAAGAATCTTGCCTGAATCTTTCAGACTGGCAGCCACAAGCCGCAGTTCCGTTTCGAGTACGTTAGTGTTTTCCAGAAACCAAGCATCGTATTCTGATGCATATTGGTCAAATGCCTGATAACCCATTACTTAGATGTTTTAATTGTTATTGGTCAGACATCATTGGGAGAAGTTTTTCCGCGGTCTGCGGACAAGATTGTTTTCAATCCCTGCGGCAGCATTACCTGCGTCAGGTTTTGAGGGTGTAATCTCAGCCGTGCTCCAAACGCACAGCACCCCTTTGATGTTCTTGCGACAAATATAGTAAATATATTGTATCTTTGCATGATGAAAAAGCGTTAAAATTATGGCAAACGATATATTATTGGAAATCAAGGGGCTGCATGCTTCCGTGGGTGACAAGGAAATTCTGAAAGGCATCGACCTGGTCATCAGGAAAGGCGAAATCCACGCAGTCATGGGACCTAACGGGGCAGGTAAAAGTACATTGTCCAGTGTGCTGACAGGCAAACCTTTATACACTGTTACCGAGGGCAGCATCTCATTCATGGGCAAGGACCTGCTGGCAATGTCTCCGGAGGAGCGTTCCTGGGCGGGAATCTTCATGTCATTCCAGTATCCAATAGAGATTCCGGGAGTGACCATCACGAATTTCATGAAGACCGCCGTCAATGCGAAACGTGCTGCGGAAGGTCTCGAACCAATGAAAGCCGGTGATTTCCTGAAACTTATGAAAGATAAGATGGCATTCGTGCAGATGCGTCCGGAATTCGCCAAGAGAGAGGTTAATGTGGGCTTCTCCGGCGGCGAGAAGAAGCGTAACGAGATTTTCCAGATGGCAATGCTGGACCCGACCCTTTCCATTCTGGACGAGACCGACAGCGGCCTGGACGTGGATGCCCTCAGGATTGTGGCAGAAGGCGTACGCTCCCTGCACACCCCTGAAAAATCAGCCATTGTCATAACTCACTACAAGAGATTGCTTGACTACATTGTCCCGGATATCGTTCATGTGCTGAAGGACGGCAAGATCGTCACTACCGCGGGACGTGAACTCGTGGACGAAATCGAGGAGAAAGGTTACGATATTTTCTAGAGGAATGAGTATGGAAGATAGCAACAAAGCTCTGGAACTATGCCTTCAGGAATCGGAGATGAGCATCTCCGAGCGTCTGGACCCGTCACCCAAGCATGATGCGGGACACTATGTGGACCTTCCTTTGGTGCGGAATGAAAAGACATTGGAAATAGCTGACGGCGAGACCTTTGAGAAAGTGTATGTGCTTGGAGGGGACACGGAGGCATTGTCAGAACTTCCTTTCGCGAACGTCATTGTCGGAGCCGGGGCGAAGGTGAACATTGTCGTGGTCATCATGCCCGGAACGAGCATTGACCTGCCTCTGGCGGTCGATATCGTAGGCGAGGGCGCTGATGTGAATGTGTCCGGGCTGTATCTTTGCGGCGGGGACGAGAAGGTCGGCATCCGCACGGAGGTGCGTCACAGGGTGCCTTCCTGCACGTCGAACCAGTTGTTCAATGGTATTGCGGCAGGGCATGCTGTCGTGAAGTTCTACGGAAAAATCGTCGTGGCACCGGATGCGCAGAAGACGGAGGCATATCAGACGAACCATAACCTGGTCGTGTCGGACGGCGCGAAAGCGGAAGCCAAGCCGCAGCTGGAAATTTATGCGGATGACGTGAAGTGTTCACACGGCGCTACGGTGGGGCAGCTTAATGAGGATGAGCAGTTCTATATGCGTTCACGCGGTATTCCGGAAGATGAGGCGCAGGTGCTCCAGATGATTTCGTTCATGGCACCGGTGTTGGCGAACATCACGGAAGAGGCTCAGCGTGAGGAGATTGGATCTGCTGTGGAATCTGCCGTGAGGGCAAGCATGCTCGGTTAAAAAATATTAAAAATACAGACGATGATAGAATATCCAGGAATATTCTGGAAAGACTACGAACTTGTCGATTCCGGAGATGGCGAGAAATTGGAAAGGTTCGGCAATTATTACATGATAAGGCCCGAGCCCAAGGCTCTGTGGGGTAAGACAATGCCGGCGGGCGAATGGGAGCACATGGCGCATACACGTTTCCGCCCTGGTGCCGGTTTCGCGAAGGCGGGCAAGGAAGACAGCGGTACATGGGAACGTCTGAAACGTACTGATGACCAATGGTATATAAAGTATCATGGAGCGCAGAAGGGGCTTGATTTCTCGTTGAGGCTGGGACTTACTTCCTTCAAGCATGTCGGCGTTTTCCCGGAACAGTCATCGAACTGGGAATATATCTATAGGGAAACATCCAAATTGGTGGAGAATGCCCGGAAGAATCCTTCTGCATCCGGAGTGGCGGCAGACGGAAGGCCGAAGGTGCTGAATCTGTTCGCCTACACCGGCGGGGCATCGCTTGCAGCAAAGGCTGCCGGGGCGGATGTGACACATCTGGACTCTGTGCGTCAGGTAGTTACATGGGCTCATGGGAACCAGGATGTAAGCAGACTTGATGGAATCCGCTGGGTAGTGGAGGATGCTATGAAATTCGCCAAAAGGGAGGCCAAGAGGGGCAATGTGTATCAGGGGATTATCCTTGATCCGCCTGCTTACGGACATGGTACAGACGGCGAAAAGTGGAAGCTTGACGAGTGTCTTTTCGAAATGATGAAGACCGTCAATACTATTCTTGCTCCGGAAAACAGCTTCCTGGTATTGAACCTTTATTCCAATGGCTTTTCGCCGGTGCTCGGCGAGACTGTGGTGCGTGAAGCATTTGGCCTCCAGGAGCCTGGCGCTACGGTTGGACTTGCCGGTTATGAGCTGGAATCCGGAGAACTTGCATTGAGGGACCGTTTCGGAAAAGTGCTGCCTCTCAGCATTGTAATAAGACTCAAGCGTTAAGATATGCCTAAGAAAGAAAACATCCAGGACATGTTCGACAGCATTGCTCCCGAATATGACAAGTTGAATCACATCATGTCGCTCGACATTGACAAAACTTGGCGAAAAAGAGCATTGAACCAAATCTTCAGGCCGAATGGCTCGGAGAGGGCGATGGCTGCGGCCGGGGATAGCGAAACCGGCGGGCTGCATGTGCTCGACATCGCTTGCGGGACGGGCGATTTTTCGATTGCGATAGCGAAGGAGATGCTTCGGAGAGCGGCCGGCAACCGTGATGCGGCTCAGTCTCAGGAGGATACGGATGCCGGAGACTTTTTGCGTACCGGCGGATATTGGCCGGGGAAAGTCATTGGCGTGGACCTGTCGGCGGGGATGTTGAAAATTATGGGCGAGAAGGTCAAGGCGGCAGAATTGGAGAAAATGATTTCGTACGAGACCGGCGATTGCGAGAACCTGCGTTTCGAGGACGGGACGTTCGACCGCGTGACCGTGGCGTTCGGCGTGCGGAATTTCGAGAATAGGGAAAAGGGGCTGAAGGAGATGCTGCGTGTGTTGAGGCCTGGCGGAGAGCTGGTGATTCTGGAACTTTCCGTTCCGTCCAATGCTGTGATGAGATGGCTGTATAAACTGTATTTCCTTCATATTCTGCCGGTTATAGGCGGGAAGGTGTCGGGTGACAAGGCTGCATACAAATATCTTCCGGCGTCGGTGCTGAATTTTCCGGGCAAGAAGGAGTTCATGCAGACGCTCAGGGACTGCGGCTATCGCAATGTCCGTCATAAGTCGTTCACATTCGGTATCTGCCGGATGTACTGCGGTGAAAAATAACGGTACGGAATTTGCCGGAATTTACTAACTTTGCAGGCTGGTGTGATGGTCCTGCGGGAGATTATCAGAAGAAAGTTATAACAAAATAATATTATTTAGTATGGCATCTAACATTAATTCTTACGACTTCAAAGGTAAGAAAGCTATTGTGAGAGTGGACTTCAACGTTCCTATCCAGGACGGAAAGATTACAGATGACACCCGTATCCGCGGTGCTCTTCCTACACTCAAACTCATTCTTGAAAAAGGCGGTTCCCTCATCATCATGTCCCACATGGGCAAGCCAAAGGGAAAAGTTAAACCGGAACTCTCTCTTTCTCAAATAGTTGACACGGTAAGCAAGGAGCTTGGCGTTCCTGTACAGTTCGCTCCTGACTGCCAGAAGGCTGACGAGCAGGCTGCTGCTCTCAAACCGGGCGAGGTGCTTTTGCTTGAGAACCTCCGTTTCTATCCTGAAGAGGAAGGCAAGCCTGTAGGAATCGACAAGGAAGATCCTGCTTATGACGAGGCCAAGAAAGCTATGAAGGCTTCACAGAAGGAGTTTGCCAAGAAGCTCGCTTCTTATGCTGACTGCTGGGTTATGGATGCGTTCGGAACAGCTCACCGCAAGCACGCATCTACAGCTGTCATCGCTGAGTTCTTCAAACCGGAGGACCGTATGCTCGGCCTTCTCATGGAGAAAGAGGTCAAGGCAGTGAACAATGTCCTCAGCGACATCAAGCGTCCTTTCATCGCCATCATGGGCGGTTCCAAGGTTTCCACCAAGATCGGTATCATCGAGAACCTTCTCGGAAAGGTTGACAAGCTCATCCTTTGCGGAGGTATGACATATACATTTGCAAAGGCTCACGGCGGCGAGATCGGCGATTCTATCGTAGAGATGGACAAGCTCGACGTGGCTCTCGACGTGGAGAAGAAGGCTAAAGAGAATGGTGTTGAGCTCATTATGGCTCCTGATGCAGTCGTTACCAACGGTCTCGATTTCGCTACAATGTCTCTCAAACCAGGTTCAGAGTACAAGGTTGCTCAGGCAACAGCCATCCCTGCCGGTTTCGAGGGTGTGGACGCAGGTCCTGAGGCTCAGAAGAAATTCGCCGAGGCTATCAAGGGTTGCAAGACCATCCTCTGGAACGGTCCTGCAGGCGTATTCGAGTGCGACGAGTTCTGCGCAGGTTCAAGGGCTATCGGCAATGCTATCGCCGAGGCTACTGCTGAGGGCGCATTCTCACTCATCGGCGGCGGTGACTCTGTAGCATGCTGCACCAAGTTCGGTCTTACCGACAAGGTTTCCTACATTTCTACCGGTGGTGGCGCCCTTCTCGAAGCAATCGAGGGTAAGGTGCTCCCAGGCGTAGCAGCTGTAAATGAATAATTTAAGTTCAATGCCCTGGTGGCGGAGATTTTAAAATCATAGAGGGGCAGTCTGTTTTTCAGGCTGCCTTCTTTATTTGGTAATGATGTTTTGGATGTCCATATCTCGCGAAGCGCTATTTTCTGACGCTTGTCTTGTTTTGATTGTTGCCGGGCTGGTTTGTGCAGTCGTACGGTGGTTTCACATGTGCTCGCCATATTCTGACAATGAAAAGGTGTACTATCCCGCCAGAAGACAGATGTCGCTTTTCTTTGCGCTGCCGGTCCTGTTGGTTCCGTATGTGCTGATGCCGTCCGAACCTGCGGTAATGACTTATGCCTTATCTGTTTGGATTATATACATTTCCCTGGCAGTGTCGGTTTTGTACAGGATTTATTTCAGATGGGAGCTTCGCGGCAAGTTTTTGTGGAGAAAGATAGTCAACCTGTGCGAATTGCTATGGATGGCTGCACTTTTGCTCGTCCTTGTCATTTGCCCTCAGTTTTTCTCTTCCCATGAGAGGTTGATTTACAATGGCTCTGCCGTTGCAGGAATGTTGTCGACGGTAGTGGCAGGATTCACGGTTTCCAGACTGAAAAAAGACATTGACCTGTACGTGAATGACAACTATTCCAATCCGGAGGATTTTCCGTTGAAGTTTGCCCGCAAGGTCCTGTGGTTGCCGTTTGTTTTTATATTGCTGGGCTGGGTGCTGTTTCTGACGAAGGACCCTTGGCTCTTCTTTGCGAACAATCTCTTATATTCTGTCGTGTTCGTATGGCTTCTTTGTGTGATTCTGAAGCCTCAGGAAGGCAGGTCCCTGCCTGAGTTGCAGCCTGTGGAGAGTGTTCCTCAGGAATTGTGCTGCACGGCAGGCAGTATCGAAGATGAGGTCCTCACCATAATCGGGCGTCATTTCAAGGAGCCTCACTTATTGAAGACCGAAGTCCTGTCGGCAGTCAGTCGCGGCAATGCGCAGAAAGCGGACAAGTTCATAGCTCTTCATGGCTATTATCGTCTCGTGAATATGTTCAGGCTTGAATATGCGCGTTTGTATAAATTGAGATATCCTGATGCTATCCAGGACGTGGTAGCTGCTGAGTCCGATTTTACCTCCAGGGTTACTTTTTACAAGGCAAGAAAGTCTGTGTCAGACGTTTATGAAGAGGTTTCCTCTCGTGTTGAAAAGTTGTTTCAGTAACGTTTTACCTCTTAAAGCAACATAATTCCCTTTAGGGTTTCACATGGAGCTTGTTTTCGTGTGTTAAGAGTGTCGGCTTGTTGTAACGAGCTGGCACTTAATCGTTTATCCGTTAAAGTAACATTTCTTTACAAAGAATTTTTGGCGTGAGAGCCTCTCAGATATACTTTTGTCGGTCGAAAATCATGTCGTATGGCGCCTATCATAGCCGCTATCGTATTAAAAAAGAAAAGAGATGAATATTTACAAAACAGATTTAGTGAAGGCAGCGTGCTATGAAGCACCATCAGTGACTGTCTTCAATGTTGTTGCAGAAAATGGATTTTGCGACAGCGGGTCGAAGCCGTCCAATGCAAATTCGGATGACCCGGATGATTTCGAATTTGGTGGAATGTTTTATTAATGGTGAGGAGAACTTATGAAAAGAGTATATTATTCTGTCCTTTGTCTTGCCGCACTTGCCGTTGCGGCTTGCAATAAAGAAGGAGTTCAG
>FR882182.1:73334-88396 GCA_000434935.1 Bacteroides sp. CAG:709
GTTCAGACGGCAGGAGAGTCTTTGTGTGCCAATGCTTATATATCATCGTCTGCGACCAAGACCGTGTATGAGATTGGAAACTATGGCGAAAAAGCGGGTACGAAGGTTTCGTGGAGCGATGCAGAGTCTTTCAATGCATATTATGATGGCGGGGCGTCTCCTGTCATCTTCAGCAAAACGGCTGCAGGCACGTCGTTCACTGCAGAGTCCGTTCCGGATGGAGTTTCCGTATCGACCCTGTTTACAGGCTTGTACGGCTCTGCTGCCACATTGAACTCCGAAGGGAAAATCGACATTGACTTCAGCAAGCAGGATGGCGAAGTGGATAACCTTTCCGCCTACGACGTCATGACCGCGACGTCTGAACTGAAAGAGGGTGCTCTCTCGTTTGCGTTCAAGCATAACTGTGCTATACTTCGTCTGAAGTGTGTGAATCATACTGCCAATGCGGCAAATCGGGTTGTGTTGGATTTTGCAAAGGCACAGGTGAGTGAGGATTTCGGCAATGCCGGGTTTGATTCGAGCAGCAAGTTTTGGATCAGGCTTTCGATTAATCTTGAGACACCTGCAGAGAAAGGCTCCTCGGAATATGGTAAAGGTTCTGTAGGCTACAGGTATGTTATGGTTCCTGCTATGAATTATTTGGCTTCTATGCCTGAAGGTCTTGGGACAGGTAGTTCTTATGATCCATTTATGACATTTCATAGGAGGATTGATTTTTACGCTACCAAGTATATAGAGGCGGGCAAAGTTTATGATGTTATGTGCGAATGCGGTGTTGAGCAAGGAGAAGACGGCGGTATTTGGGGTGACTAAGCAAGTTTTGGAAGCAAGCGTCGCGTATGGCTGGTTGCGTGGCTATGAACTGCGGCAGGTTTGGACGCTGTGAAGTGTGATGTGTGACGTGTTCGTGTGACGTATCCGTGTTCGTGGTTTCCTGTATATGACGTGAAGAGGAGTGTTGGGGTGTGGCGCGTAATAACCTGGTGTTTAGTGCGTTAAGCATTTTCAGAGTTGAAGGTTCTGTAACTCTGAAAATGCTTAATCTGTTCATAGTCAATCAGTAACGCGCCACACCCAAAAAACCATCTGTCAATCCATTCAACCCAGATTCAAACCTGGATTCAAACCCATATTCAACCCACGCCAAGATGAATACACGAGTGAAATAAATAGAAATCCATACCGCCATTACTGCAGTTCGGAAAATATACGTAACTTTGTATGACAGTAATGGTTATACGTATATGTTCGAAATGTTATTCGTCCACTGGCATGTGGACCCGGTTCTTTTTCATATAGGCTCGTTCGGGCTCAGATGGTATTCGCTTCTGTTCGTGGCGGGATTCATATTGGGCTGGTTCATATTCCGATGGTTCTTCAGAAGAGAAGGAATCTCCGAAAATCTGCTGGACTCATTGCTATATACATTGTTGATAGGCACCATCGTGGGTGCCAGACTCGGACATTGCATCTTCTATCAGCCTGAATACTATTTCGGCAGCTTGCATGGATTCCTGGAAATATTCATGCCTTGGAAAGGAGGACTTGCAAGCCATGGCGGTACCATTGTACTGTTCTTTGCAATGCTCTGGTACGCACACCATTACGGCAGGAAAAACAACTTCGACTTCGTGTGGCTCATGGATCACCTCTGCATTGCGGTAGCATTTGCCGGAGCATTCATCCGTTTTGGAAACCTCATGAACTCAGAGATTTACGGAGACGTGACCACTCTTCCTTGGGGCTTCATCTTCGACCTGAGGGGCGAAACCGAACCTAAACATCCTACCCAGATTTACGAGGCATTGAGCTACCTGATTCTCGGTATCGTGCTCCTGAGCATGTATAAGTTCAATCTGAAGAAGATTTATCGCGGAACATTCATCGGCATATTCTTCATCGTATGTTTCGGCATGCGCTTCCTCATAGAGTTCATCAAGGAACCTCAGGTAGCATTCGAGGACAACATGGTCCTCAATATGGGACAGATTCTCAGCATTCCGTTCATCCTCATCGGCATAGGATTCCTGGTTTATGCATTCGTCAGAAAACAGCCGGCGGAGGCTGTCATTCCTGTGCAGAACCATAAAAAACCTGCCACGCATTACGCAAAACCTCTGGCATAACGGTATTCTTGTAACGTTTAGAACATGCTTTATTGTCTAAAAAGCTCTAAAAGTGGAGTTTTAGATAATAATATATATACTTATTGTCATTTTTTGAACATTTTTCGGCTTGGTATTTGCACCATGCCGCGCCGTTGATATTAATAGTAGGTTGAAAATAAATAATTATTAGAGTTTAAATTATGAATAGAATCTTTCCGAGATTACTGCTGGTTGCAGCCTCGGTGATGATGTCCCTGAATGCCGTGGCGCAAGAAGCGGACAGTTCGCAGACCAAGACGGTCATCACATTGGATGAAGCACTGAAGATAGCGTTGAGCGAAAACGCGTCTGTTCAGGTGGCAGACAAAGAAATCGAACGCTCCGGATATGCCAAGAAGGGGACTTACGCATCTCTTTTCCCGCAGATTGATCTTACAGGATCATTCCAGAGAACAATCAAGAAACAGGTGATGTATATGGATATGGACATGAGCAGCATCATGGGCGGCGGGTCATCGGACGGTGACGGCGGCACAGGAGGCACTACCGACTCAGGCTCCACGGATTCCGGCTCTACTGACAGCTCGAAGCCAAGCTTCCCTACCGGCGGCGGCATCGAAGTGGGCAGATGGAACACATGGAACGCAGGAATCTCCGCCAACATGCCGATCATCAATGCCCAGCTTTGGAAAAGCCTGAAAATTTCAGGACAGAACGTGGAACTTGCCGTGGAAAAGGCCCGCTCGTCACGTCTGGACATGGTTACACAGGTGAAGCAGTCATTCTACGCCGTGCTTCTCGCCAAGGAAGCCCTCGACGTATACAAGAGCGTCTATGACAATGCCGTAAAGAACTTCGAGCAGACCCGGATGCGTTACAATGCGCAGAAGGCATCTGAACTTGACTTCACCAGAGCCAAATCTACCGTGGCCAATGCCATTCCTAACGTATATAACGCTGAAAGCTCCGTAATCCTCGCATTGTGGCAACTGAAAGCCGTCATGGGCGTGGACCTGGACCAGGACATCGACGTGGCAGGCGAACTCGCTGACTACTCCGACGCCATGATGACGGACAGCTACGGTTCGGAATCATTGAAACTTGACTACAACACGACAATGCGCCAGCTTGCAATCCAGGCCGAACAGCTTGCCGAGACAGTCAGACTTCAGAAATATGCGTACATCCCGACATTGGGCCTCGGATTCTCGTTCAGCATGAACGCCATGACCAATGACTTCAAGTTCAGCGACTACAAATGGACCCCGTATTCTTACGTAGGTCTCAGCCTCAATATTCCCATCTTCTCCGGCGGCAAGCGCTACAACGACGTCCGCCAGGCGAAAGTCCAGGCTTCGGAACTGGCCATCCAGATCAATGATACCGAACGTCAGCTCAAGATAGCTATCCGTCAGTATCTCAATACGATGGAGACCAAGATGAAGAGCTATGCGGCAGCACAGGAAGCTGTGGAAACCGCACAGAAAGCATACGATATCGCCACCCAGTCCTACAATGTAGGCCGCAGCACCATCACTGAACTCAATGATGCACAGCTGGCGCTTACACAGGCCAAGCTCGGCGTATCGCAGAGCGTATATGAATATGTCGTAGCGAAATCCAACCTAGAAAAGATTCTCGGCCATGATTTTATCGACGAGGACGGAAATGTGGACCTTGACAACAGATAATAAGAAATGAAAAATATGAACGTTAGAACTATCATTTACGTGGCTGCTGCTGTGATGGCAGTAAGCTGCGGAAACAACAACTCCAAGACGGCAGAGCAGCCGCAGGCAGCAGAAGTAAGACTGCCTAATGTTACAATTATGGCTGCATCTTATAAGGATGTCCCTCAGTCAGATGTATATACAGCCAATGTAGAGGCATACGCGAAGAACAACATTGCACCGCAGAGCCCTTCCAGAATCCAGAAAATTTATGTTGAGGTAGGCGATTTCGTGCGTGCAGGGCAGATTGTAGCGAAGATGGACGAGGTCAGCCTCAACCAGTCAAAGCTTTCCATGGCCAATGATTCATTGGAATACAGCCGTATCAAGAAACTGTACGAGCAGGGCGGCGTTTCCAAGTCGGATTTCGATGCTATGGAGCTGAAATACAATGTTACCCGCAGCCAGTATCAGAACCTTCTGGAGAACACCATTCTCCGTTCACCTGTGTCAGGCGTCATTACGGCGAGAAATTATGACCAGGGCGACATGTACGGCGGGTCACCTATATATGTAGTGGAGCAGATTACTCCGGTCAAGCTTTACGTCGGAATCTCCGAGATGGACTATACCAGGGTAAAGAAAAATGATACAGTAACATTGACAGCAGACGCTCTCCCGGGAAAGACCTTCACCGGCCGCATTGCCAGGATTTATCCTACCATTGATGCTGCTACCCATACATTTACGGCAGAGGTCAATGTTGCCAACAGCGACCGTCTCCTCAGGCCGGGCATGTATGCCCGCGTAACCGTGAACTTCGGCAGCAACCACAGCATTGTCGTACCTGACGACTGCGTCGTGAAGCAGCAGGGTTCAGGCGTGAGGTCAGTATTCGTTCTTCAGGCGGACAACACCGTGAAAGAGATTGTCGTAACTCTCGGCCGTCATTTTGGAACAGAGTATGAAATTCTTTCAGGTATCGCAGAAGGAGACAATGTTGTCGTGAAGGGACAGGCCAGCCTCAAGAACGGTTCCAAGGTCAATGTCCAGAAATAATCTCCCCGTGGGATAACTTTTTAACAGGAATTATCTATGAGCATATATAGAACAGCGGTGAATAAACCGGTAACGACTGCATTGCTCTTCGTGGCATTTGCAATCTTCGGTATATTCTCGTTTACGAAAACATCCATAGCCCTGTATCCGGACTTCGATGCGAACGTCATCCTCGTGATGTCGTCCTATCCGGGTGCCAGTGCGGCTGATATTGAGACGAACCTCACCAAGGTCCTGGAGAACGGACTGAATGGAGTGGCAGACCTTAAGGATATGACCTCCAAATCCAAGGAGAACATTTCCATCATTACTCTTGAATTCAACTACGGCGTTGAAATTGAGGAAGCTACGAACAATGTCCGGGACAAGCTGGATATGATCAGTTCCTCATTGCCGGACCAGGCTTCCACGCCTATCATCTTCAAGTTCAGTGCGGATGATATGCCTATCCTCATTCTTTCAGCGACTGCGGATGAGAGCCTTCCGGGACTGGACAAGATTCTGGATGATAAGGTGACGACACCTCTTTCCAGAGTCAAGGGTGTAGGTACTGTATCAGTTACAGGTGCACCTACCCGTGAAATTCAGGTGTATTGCGATCCGAACAAGCTCCAGGCTTACGGCTTGTCAATATCCACCGTTTCCAGCATCATTGCTTATGAGAACAGGAACATCCCTTCGGGAAGCATTGATGTCGGTTCCGACACTTATTCTTTGCGTATCCAGAAGGAGTTCAAGGACCCTTCCGAGTTGCTGGACATTGTTCTTGCCTACAAGAATGGTGATGCTGTGTATCTGAGAGATGTCGCTACCGTAAGGGATGGACAGGAAGAGAAAGAACAGCAGGCAGTTACCAATGGCAGACGCTCTGCACAGATTGTAATCCAGAAGCAGTCCGGAGCCAATACTGTAAATGTTATCGACGGTGTCAAGAAAGCGCTCACCACTATCGAAGAAACGCTTCCTACGGATATCAAGATAGAGACTGTCATCGATTCTTCAAGCAATATCAAGAACAGTATCAACTCCTTGAAGGAGACCATCATAATCACTTTCTTGGTCGTTATGCTGGTGGTATATGTCTTCCTGGGAAGATGGAGAGCCACGTTCATCATCATACTTTCCATCCCTATATCCCTGATGGCATCGCTCGTATATCTGTTCGCCACGGGCAACACATTGAATGTCATATCGATGTCGGCATTGTCCATCGCGATCGGTATGGTGGTCGACGACTCCATTGTGGCGCTTGAGAACATCACGACGCACATTGAACGAGGCGAGAAACCTAAGGAGGCAGCCGTGCATGGTACAGAGGAAGTGGGTATTTCCATTATCGCATCCACATTGACAATGCTCTGCGTGTTCCTGCCGTTGACCCTTATTTCGGGTATGTCAGGTATCATGTTCCGCCAGCTCGGATGGATCGTCAGCATCATCATGATAGTTTCCGCTCTGGTTTCGCTCTGTCTGGTACCGATGCTTTGTTCAAGAATGCTCCGTGCTGGCAAGAAGAAGAGCAAACTCCACGATGTGTTGTTTACGCCTATCGACAAGGGTCTCAATGCTATTTCCGATGGTTACGCCAAGGTTATCAACTGGGCTGTCCGTAACAGGAAGACCGTTATTTTCGGTGCATTCGGTATTTTCGTAGCCGTACTGCTTCTCATCGGACCACATATCAAGAATGAGTATTTCCCTCATGCCGACCAGGGCCGTCTGTCAGTATCCATCGAGCTCAATGCCGGTACATCGCAGGAGGTTACAGGTGAGTTCGCAAGGAAACTGTATGACAGAATCTGTTCAGAAGTTCCTGAAATTCAGATATGTAGCTACACCTTCGGTCAGGCAGACTCTGATAACTCGTTCGCAAGTATGCAGACCAACGGCTCCAATATCATTTCGATGAGCATCAACCTCGGAAGTATGGAAAACCGTGAACGTTCTGCCAGTGAGATTGCCGACATTATCCGTGCTGACCTGCGCGATTACCCTGAAATTCATAAGGGTACCGTAACGGAAGGTATGGGCGGTATGGGTGGCGCTGCTACCGTGGACGTGGAGATTTACGGATACGACTTCCAGACCACCGACATGATTGCCAATGAACTTCGTGAAAAGATGCTCGCTAATCCTGCATTCGCACAGGTTACCCTCAGCCGTGACCAGTATACTCCTGAGTATCAGGTAGATTTCGACAGGGTGAAACTTGCTGCAAATGGCCTTAACACCACTGCTGCCGCTGCTGCCGTAAGTGCTGCAATGAGCGGAACCGTAGGCTCTTACTATAGAGAGGATGGTGAAGAATATGATATCAGAGTACGTTATGCTCCGGGATTCAGAACCAGCATCGAAGACATTGAAAATATCATCATTTACAATGGTGCCGGCAATGGAATCCGTATCAAGGACCTCGGCAAGGTAATCGAGACGGAGGTGCCTCCTACCATCGAGCGTAAGAACAGACAGCGTATGATCAAGGTGTCCGGTGTCATCGACGGCTCGCATGCGATGAGTGATGGTGTGGCTGCTGCAGGACAGGCTATCAAGGATACGGATATACCGTCAGAACTTGACGTGGTGATTGCCGGAGACTATGAGGACCAGAAGGATATGTTCACGGACCTTATAACCCTCATGATATTGATTATCATATTGGTATACATGGTGATGGCTTCTCAGTTCGAGTCGTTCATGAGTCCGTTCGTGATTATGTTCTCCGTGCCGTTCGCATTTGTCGGTGTGATTCTCGGTCTGTGGCTGTCCAATACGGCTCTCGGTGTGATGGCGATGATCGGTATATTGATTCTTATCGGTATTGTGGTGAAGAACGGTATCGTGCTCATCGACTACCTCATCCTTCTGCGTGAGAGGGGAATGGGAATCCTGGATGCTGCTGTAGCTGCTGCCCGTAGCCGTCTGCGTCCTATCCTCATGACCACCCTTACTACCGTGCTCGGTATGATTCCTATGGCAATCGGTACAGGTGAAGGATCAGAGATGTGGCGTTCACTCGGTATCACCGTCGCATGGGGTCTTTCCATCTCCACAGTGGTTACATTGGTGCTGATTCCTACTATCTACTGCGTCTTCGCAACAAGACAGGAGAAACGCAAGCAGAAGAAACTTGCCAAGAAGGCAGCTGCACTTAACGCATAAAATATACAGTTACGATGAAAGCAATATTCATATCATATAACCAGGCATACAACGAGGAAATCGTGGAAGTGCTTGATGCTCATGAGCAGAGAGGTTTCACACGCTGGGAAAACATTGACGGACGCGGTTCTGTGAACGGTGAGCCTCATTATGGAAACCATGCGTGGCCGGTACAGAATCATGCTCTCCTGACATTTGTGCAGGATGACAAGGTCCAGCCTATTCTGGCAGACCTCAAAGCGAAAGATGAAGAGACCCCGGATCTGGGGCTCAGGGCTTTCGTCTGGGGTGCGGAACAAGCATTCTAGAAGCTGTAAATAGCTGAGTTGTATAGGATTAGCCTTCGAGGTGGGGTGTTGCCCTGCTTCGGAGGCTGATTGCATTTTCTGGAGAACACGGGATCTGTTCCGGAAAATCAGAAAAACTGGCGCGTTTATTGTCAATAAAATTTTGTAAGTTTGTAAACTGATTAAATAGTATTTAGATTATGGCAAAAGTAGTTACCAACGAAAATTTTTCTGATATCATTTCCGGCTCGGTTCCGGTAGTTGTGGATTTCTGGGCTACATGGTGCGGACCATGTCGTGCGCTTGCTCCGGTAGTGGAAGAAGTCGCTTCGGAATATGAAGGCAAAGTTGAAATTGTCAAATGCAATGTTGATGACTGTGAGGAGATTGCAGCTCAGTACAGCATCAGAAGCATTCCGACTCTTATTTTCTTTAAGGACGGCAAAGCTGTCGACAGACTGGTGGGCGCTGTTCCTAAATCCGAGATTACTGCTAAAATAGACGCATTACTCTAAACAATCATGTTCAGGAAATTGTTTTTAACGGCAGCAGCTGTCATCTCAGCCCTGTCCTTGTCGGCCAATGCTTATGCAGGTGGCTATGGCAAGGCTCGCGCGGGTTTGATGGCCGGTGTCTCTTCATCTTCTTCCAACGCGAAGAATGTGGATGCTAAATCAATAGGAAGATATCACATCGGCCTTACAGCGGAACTTCCTATAGCCTTTGGATTTGCAGTCCAGCCGTCTTTGTTGTTCCAGACCAAGGGAACCAAATTGAGCGATGTCGGTCCTGAAAAGTTCCGTCTTGATACCAGGGCTGCATATCTCGAACTCCCTGTGCAGATTCAGTGGGGACCCGATCTCATGGCTTTCAGGCCTTATGTGTTCGCGGAACCGTTCGTAGGTTACGGATTGTTCGCCAAGGCTAAAAAGTACGAAGGCGACAAGGCTCCTGTCAAGTCCAATTCTTTCGACGGAGCCGGTATGGCAAGATGGGAATACGGACTGGGACTCGGTGCCGGTGTAGACATCTGGAAAATCCAGTTCTCGGTCAAATATTTCTGGAACTTCGGCTCATTGTATTCGGAAAGCGGGAAAATGAACGATGTCGGCCAGACGGTAAAGAACGCGTTCAAGGATGGACGTAACTTCAACGGCGTGACATTCTCATTGGCATTCATGTTCTGATATGAAGAAAATAGTGGTTTTTTGCTCGGCGAGCAACGACATTGCCCCTGAATATAACGCTGCTGCCGGACAGTTCGTCCGTGCGGCTGTGGGAAAAGGATTCGCGATTGTTTCCGGAGGCACGGTCAAGGGCACGATGGGAGTCGTTTCCGACACCGTGACGAAGTGCGGCGGTTGCCACATCGGGATTATCCCGCGTTTCATGAACGAATATGTGTACGGCTCGCTTTCAGAGGTCGTATGGACAGACACGATGTCAGAGCGCAAGGAAAAGATGCGTGAAGGGACATGCGCTGCGATTGCATTGCCCGGAGGCATCGGGACGCTTGACGAAATCGTGGAGACATTGACATTGGCGAAGCTGCATAAATATGACGGCAAAGTGCTGGCGTTGAACCTCGGAGGCTTTTATGACAAATTCATTGACCTTCTCGATTTTTATGTGCAGACCGGCATGTTGGACGAGGCGTCACGCGCATTGATAAGTTTTCCGCGCACGGTCGAGGAATTGGTTTCAATGCTGCCGTCAGCTAATGACTAGAACTAGGTAAAGCATGGATTATAAGGGCATTAAAGAATATCTGAAACAGGATTTGGCGGGGGTGAATGCGCTCATGGGCAAGTCCCTCTCCAGCGACATCGCATTGCTGGACAAGACCAACAAGTCGGTATTGGCACATTCGGGGAAACAGATTCGTCCCGTGCTGTGTCTGCTGGCTGCCAGGGCATGTTCGGGCGGTTTCGTGACGGAAGATACTCTGCTTTATGCTTCTGCGGTCGAACTGCTGCACAATGCCACGCTTCTGCATGATGACGTGGCTGACGACAGTCCGATGCGCCGCGGAGTTCCTACGGTAATGTCTCTTCTCGGCGGCAGGGCATCGGTATTGCTTGGCGATTATTGGCTTGTGAAAGGCATGGAAAACATCCTCGCAAGTGCCAATTCCTCTGCGAAAGTGATACGCATTTTCGCCGCTACGCTTTCCGATCTCGCTGAGGGTGAGCTGCTTCAGCTCCAGAAAGCCGATACCGGGGACACGCTGGAACAGGATTACTACAAGATAATCTACAACAAGACATCGTCGCTGTTCGTCGCTGCTGCGACTTCCGGGGCAATGTCCGTGGGCGCTTCTGAAGAAAAGATGAAGGCTGTCCGGACTTACGCGAAGTGCCTGGGCCAGGCTTTCCAGATCAAGGATGACATTTTCGACTATCTGGACAACCAGCAGACCGGCAAGCCGGCAGGGTTGGACCTCAAGGAACGCAAGATTACTCTTCCGTTGCTCGGGGCCTTGAAAAATGTCAGTGAGGAGAGGGCCAAGGAAGTCAGGAGAATGGTCTGCAATATTGACGACCATCCTGATTATCAGAAAGATATAGTTTCATTTGTGAAATCTGAAGGTGGAATGGAGTACGCGAAGATGCGTCTCCAGGAGTTCGTGGACAATGCCAAGATAGCGCTTCGTCCGCTGGGCGATGTCCGTGAAGTCGGGATGCTTTCAGATATTGCGGAATATACAGCGGTAAGGAAGTCGTGAAGTTCTCGGACGTCATAGGAAATGCGGAAGTGAAGGCAGCTCTGGTCAGGATGGCTGACAGCGGCCGCATTCCTCATGCAATGATGTTCCATGAAAACGAGGGCTGCGGGGCATTGGCATTGATAGTCGCCTTCATGCAGTATCTCAACTGCCGCAGCAGGCATGACAATGATTCCTGCGGCGTCTGCCCTTCATGTAACCAGACCGGGAAGCTTATCTATCCGGACCTCCATTTCGTCTTCCCCGTGGCTGGAGAAAAAGTAACCTCATCTGATTTCATCCAGAAGTGGAGAGACCTTTTCGTGCGGAATCCGTTCTTCATGGAGAATGAACTCTATGAGGCGCTGGAGATAGAGAAAAAGGCTTCGTCAATATCCGTAGCGGACGCGAAAAATATTCTCAATGAATTGTCATTGTCTTCATTTTCAGATGGTTATAGGGCTGTCGTAATATGGCTGCCGGAGAAAATGAACCAGGAG
The DNA here is from genome assembly GCA_000434935.1 of Bacteroides sp. CAG:709. Taxonomy (GTDB): domain Bacteria; phylum Bacteroidota; class Bacteroidia; order Bacteroidales; family UBA932; genus Cryptobacteroides. The sequence goes on from FR882182.1 coordinate 84,825, forward strand.
GCGGCGAACAGGCTGCTTAAAATCGTCGAGGAACCGTCCGAGAAGACTTTGTTCCTTTTCGTGACACATCAGCCGGAAAGGGTGTTGAAGACGATACGTTCGAGGTGTCAGCTGATCAGGGTGATGCCTGCGACGCGGGAAGAAATCGCCGGGGCGCTGCCACGATGGGCCGGCATTGACCCGGAAACCGCCGGGTATGCGGCGGAATTTGCGTCCGGCAGCATCGGAAATGCTATCCGGAGTCTGGCGGAGAGGGATGACAATGTCGGCATGATGGATATGTTCATGCAGCTCATGGACGGCATCATTGACCGGAATTATCTTGCGGTGCTGGAGACCGGGGAGGCGATAGCGGCGCTGGATTCGCGTGAGAAACAGAAAGCTTTTTGTAAATTTGCGGGCGATTGTGTCAGAAAGATATACATGCTTCAGCAGAACATGACCGACATTGCAGGAATTCGTCCGGAGGATAAGGATTTTTATGCCGAGGCGGCGCGCAAATGCGGCCCTGAGTTTTGCCAGAGGGCACTGATGATCATAACCAAGGCGCATTCGCTGGTAGTGCGCAACGTAAATCAGAAAATTGTTTTCACGAACATGGTGAACCGCCTGTTCGTTAATATATAGGTGATTTGGAGCCGTAAGGCCAACAACAATATATAGAAGTAGGATGGACAACAACGAAAATATACAATTTGACTGCCTTCGGGGCTGCACGGTAACGCGTGACGAAAACGATGAGTTGAACTGCACGTACAGACGCGGCTGCTGCAAGCTCGAAGACTATAACTGGCTGAAAGGCATTGCCCAGGGGCAATACTCCAACCTGTTCGAAGTCAGGTTCAAGAATACCCGTAAAGGCATCTATACCAATGCCTCCGGACAGAGCGTCAAGATGGGCGACCTTGTGATCGTCGAAGCGCAGAGCGGCCATGACCTGGGAATCGTGACCTTGGAAGGCCCGATAGTCGGAAGGCAGATGAAATGCAAAGGCATTGACCCTGCAAATACGGAATTCAAGAAAATCTACAGGAAGGCGAAGTCGCTGGACATTGAAAAATGGCAGGAAGCCATCGCGCGCGAGCAGGAAACGATGATTCGCGCCCGCCAGATTGCCGTGGAACTTGGTCTCGACATGAAAATCGGTGATGTGGAGTTCCAGGGCGACGGCACCAAGGCGATTTTCTATTATATCGCTGACGGACGTGTCGACTTCAGGCAGCTCATCAAGGTATTCGCCGAGGAATTCCGTATCCGTATCGAAATGAAACAGATAGGAGCGCGCCAGGAAGCCGGACTCATCGGCGGACTCGGTATCTGCGGAAGAGAACTTTGCTGTACGAACTATATCACCAATTTCAAGTCGATAACCACAGCGGCAGCGCGTTGCCAGGATCTCTCTCTGAATCCGCAAAAGCTTGCAGGCCAATGTGGTAAGCTTAAATGCTGCTTGAATTATGAGGTGGCGACATATCTCGATGCCCAGTCCAGGATACCACGTGTATCTGAGCCTCTTGAATTCCAGGACGGACTTGCATATCTGATGAAGACAGACATCCTGAAGGAAGTGATGTATTTCTCTTATGACAAGGGCTCGTTGGCGAATTTGTTCCCTCTGGCCGCTTCAGAGGTGCGTGAAATCATCAAGATGAACAGGAACGGGGTCAAGCCGGAGTCTCTCAAGACGGAGCCGGAACCGGAGATGCCGGAATTCATCACGGCAGTAGGTGACGACAGCATCACACGTTTCGATGCACCTGCGCGGAAGAAACGCCGCAATCAGGGAAACAAGCCCAGACGTGATGACAACAGGCCGCGCGGAAATCAGCGTGAGCGTGACAGGCGTCCAGGAAAAGGACAGGGGCGTCCCCGTCAGGAGAATCCTACGAAAAAGAATGACAAATAGGCAGTTATATCTGCTTGTAGTGGCGGTGCTCATGGTGCTGCCGTCCTGCTCAAGGCCTGTAAGCTCTGAGCAGTTTGTCCGCAATGCATCGCGTGACGCGTACGGGCGCTATGTCTTCGACGTGGATATGCAGGACTCGCTGTCGTGCTACGACATCTCCCTGATTTCTGCATTCTCATGCATCGACAGGCGGTTTTCAAGGTTCAGTTCGATGCCTCTGAACCTTCTTTGGGAGTCTCCTGACGGGCAGGTCTATGAAAACGAACTGCTTGCGGGAAGAGCCTCCATCGCCGATTCTTCATATTATGACAAGGCATTGATAGTCAAGGCTGGAGAACGTCTCGAACCGGTGCGTCACGGGATGTGGAAGCTATATGTGAAGATTCCCGAAGATACAGTGAAATTATATGGAGTGACTGGAATGGGAATTAAAGTTACAAGGAAGACGAGATAGGATATGGGACACGGAAAATTAAAGAAATTCAGTGAGAACGAGACATTTGCATGCCTGCTTCAGCCGGCGTCAGGTGAAGTGCTTGACAGGCAGGCGGGAGAATTTTGGTCACCGCTGAATCTCAAGGACCACCCGATGAAAGGACATTGGAACGAAAAAATGTTTCACGGACGGAATTGTCCCATTGTGCTGGAACTTGGCTGCGGAAAAGGGGAGTACACGACTTCGCTCGCGGAGCGGAATCCGGACGTGAACTATATCGGTGTGGATATCAAAGGCGCACGACTCTGGAAGGGAGCCAAATATGCGACCGAAACCGGATTGCCGAACGTCGCTTTCCTTCGCACCCGCATTGAATTTATCGAAGCATTTTTCGCTCCCGGCGAGATTTCGGAGATTTGGCTGACTTTTTCGGATCCGCAGATGAAGAGCGAAAACAGCCGTCTCACGAGTCCGATGTTCCTGGAGCGCTACCGCCGTTTCCTCAAGCCGGGCGGCATCATTCATCTGAAGACCGACAGCACGTTCCTCTATGAATATACGAAAGCGGTGTGCAAAGCGAATAATCTTCATGTACTTGCCTCTACATCAGACCTTTACGGTGTGTCTGGCGGGAATGGTGATGCCACATCGGGACGTGAATCGCTGTACTCTTCGGAGTTCTCGTCCGTGTGCGGAAAAGCTGCCGTGGATGCATTGTTCGAAGTACAGACTTTTTATGAGCAGAACTTCCTTTCGCAGGGTTTCAAGATAAATTACACCGCATTTACGATAGATCACGAAGGCCCGTATACGTACCCTGAATTCGATGCCGTCTACTGGCGCGCCGCCGAAGCTCCACGCTTTCTGCCGGGCCACTGCGCCCATCCGGCACCCGGTTCCGGCGAATAAGGCTACGGCTCGACCCAATGTATGCGGATGCCCTTGCGCTCCATGCCGCGGAACCAAGTCATCTGCCGTTTGGCGAACTGGTGAATCGCATTTCCCAGAAGAGTTTTCATCTCATCCAGCGTCAGCACTCCTAGAACGTGCTGCGTAACGAACTTGTACTCAAGTCCGTAGTAAGTCAGATTCTCTGCCGGGATGCCGCTCTCCAGAAGCCTGCGGACCTCATCCACCATGCCCTCCGTGATTCTGGCATCCAGCCTCGCGTCGATTCGCCTGTTCCTTTCCTCGCGCGACACGAGCGTACCTATGTAATATGTGCTCTTC
>FR882182.1:88412-103014 GCA_000434935.1 Bacteroides sp. CAG:709
GTGCTCTTCGGCAGGTAGCTCGTATTCTCCACCGGATGATTCTTCTGATAAATTGCGATTTCCAATGCCCTGATAAGTCTCTGTCTGGTATCGATGTCCGTCTTGTTGTGCAACGGCTTCATGGACGCCAGCATTGACACCAGCTCGTCAGTCGTTTTTTCCTCCAGCTCTGCCCTCAGCTCCGGACTCGGCGGAACATCCGGTATCGAATAACCGCAGGTCGCCGCTTCGAGGTAAAGTCCTGAGCCTCCGCACAATATAGGGATGCCGCCACGGCTGCGGATATCCTTGTACGCCCGCTCGAACGCCCGCTGATATTGATACAGGTCGAACTTCGTACCCGCATCCACGATGTCGATGAGATGATACGGAATCTCCCCGTACTCGCTCAAATCCTTCCCCGTGCCGATGTCCATCCCGCGATAAACCTGCCGCGAATCGCCCGAAAGAATCTCCGCTCCGGCCCTGTCCTGGCCAATGTCTCCCTCCCGTGCTGCCATCAGGCGGTTCAGTTCGCGCGCCAGTTCCACCGCATACCGCGTCTTCCCCGAAGCCGTCGGCCCAAGTACGCAAATAAGGTCAATGCTTTTATTTTCAATGAGCTCGAGCAGTTCTTCCGCGCGGATTGTTTCCGGCTCCGGCAGATCCGCGATCATCATGTTTCCGTATGGATTCTTCGTCGGCATTTTGATGTCAATGTTAGTGATTGCAGCCGGCCGCTCTGAAAAATTACACGGCGGCTTGCTGTTTTCTGCAAAATTAACGATAAATTTGCAGTTCCGCACAATGAAGCTGTAACGGCTTGTAAAAGAAAGATTGTCATGGCGAAAGAGAAGAAAAGCAGAGTCAACATAAACAACAAGAGGGCATCGTTCGACTACGAGTTTCTTGAGAACTACACTGCAGGCATTGTCCTTTACGGAACGGAAATCAAATCAATCCGTGCCGGAAGGGCCTCTATGTCAGATGCTTTCTGCTATTTCGAGAAGGGGCAGCTCTATGTGCGCGGCATCAATATCGCCCTTTATGCGTGGGGCTCATGGGGACAACATGCCCCTCTCCGTGATCGTAAATTGCTGCTGCAGAAACGTGAATTGATACACTTGCAGCAGAAGGTAAAAGAAAAGGGCCTCACCATCGTAGCGGTAAGGCTCTTCATATCGGAAAACGGCTATGCCAAGCTGAACATTGCACTTGCACGAGGCAAGAAGCAGTATGACAAACGTCAGTCTATCAAGGAGAAAGACCTCCGTCGCGAAATGGAACGCGGCGAATAACGGGCAAACCCTTACAGGTGACGCCGCGCCCGACATGCCGACGTAACCGCGGAGACGCTGTCGTCGTTCTTCTCTGTCGGCGGAAGGACTACAGGCCGAAGGACTCTTTGACTTTCGGTACGGAATCAAGCAGCTCCCAGCCGAAGAACTGGAGAACCTGGTTCACTTCTTTACCATCACGGATGACCTTTACAGACTTCGTGTAAGGCTTGCGGCCCACGTGGCCATAGCTTGCCGTCGGCTCATAGATAGGGTTCTTCAGCTGGAACTTCTCTATGATTTTTGCCGGGCGAAGGTCGAAAATCTCTCCTACCTTCTCAGCGATAGCTGCATCGGAAAGTCCGTGAGCGGCTGTGCCATAAGTGTTTACGAAGATGCTGACAGGCTTTGCCACGCCGATTGCGTAAGCGAGCTGCACCAGAACTTCGTCAGCCACGCCGGCTGCCACCAGGTTCTTGGCGATATATCTTGCCGCATAAGCTGCTGAACGGTCTACCTTTGAAGGGTCTTTTCCTGAGAATGCTCCGCCGCCATGTGCGCCGCGTCCGCCATAGGTGTCCACGATAATCTTACGTCCGGTAAGACCTGTGTCGCCATGAGGGCCTCCGATGACGAATTTTCCGGTCGGATTCACATGAAGGATGAAATTGCCGTCGAAAAGAGCCGCAGTCTGTGCCGGCAATGCCGCAATTACCTTGGGCAGAAGGATTTCCCTTACGTCTTTCTCGATTTTATCGTGCATCGCCTTGTCCACTCTCTCCTGACCGAACTGGCTTACGGCTTCATTGTACCCCATTTTTCCGAGCTCCGGAGCGACGAATTCGTCGTGCTGGGTGGAAACGACAATGGTGTGTACGCGTACCGGGTGGTTGTTCTCGTCATATTCGATGGTGAACTGGGATTTCGCGTCCGGTCTGAGGTACGGCATGAGGTCGATGCTGTTCTTCCTGATGTCTGCCAGCACCTGGAGCGTAAGGTGTGAAAGCGCGAGCGGCAGCGGCATGAATTCTTCGGTGTCGCGGCAAGCGTAGCCGAACATCATTCCCTGGTCTCCGGCGCCTTGCTCTTCAGGGTCTGTGCGTACGACACCTCTGTTGATGTCGGCGCTCTGCTCGTGGATTGCCGAAAGCACGCCGCATGAATTGCCGTCGAACATGTAGTCGGCCTTGTTGTAGCCGATGCGGTTGATGACATTGCGCACGGTCGACTGTATGTCTACGTATGCGTGTTCTGCGCGGACTTCGCCGCCTACTACCACGAGGCCGGTGCTGCAGAATGTCTCGCAGGCTACCTTGGATTCCTGGTCTTGTCTGAGGAATTCATCCAGAATTGCGTCTGAAATCTGATCGGCCACCTTGTCCGGATGTCCTTCAGAAACAGATTCTGATGTAAATAAGTAATTCATATCCAATACTTTTTAATTCGTTCCGCGCAGGTGGTTCAGGTGTCTGCGTCAATGCTTTTTACGGCTCCTGACAGTCGTCCGGGTACAAAAAAACGTCCCACTGATGTGGAGACGTCACAAAAACACAAAACATTGATATGAAAAGTGGTTTCCGCGCCACGCGGTCACCGTTTGTCAACATTTTAGCATTTTTTAACGTGGTTGCAAGCAGGCAAATCTCTCCACATCGGTCTTGCAAAGGTACAATGTTTATCCATATCTGCAAAATATTTTTACACGAGTTTCGCAAGCAGTGGAAGGCGTGTGGTTTCGGAACTAGTGGGTAACAGGTGTGGAGTTTCGGAACAAGTTGGCAGGCTAAATTTTTCATAACTGAAAGATAATCAATGCTTTGTGAAAATGAGCCCCTGTCAAGTCTCATAAAAAAACATGGGACTTGGCATGAATTTTCGTCTTCAAGAATCATCGTAATGGTCTGATAGTTAGTAAGTAAAGAGATAATTGACAACTCCTGCCGTATGCCAACTTGTTCGAAACTGAAAAAAGCGCCGCCTGACCTAAAAAATAACATCATTGAAACAAAAAACATTGAACTTTAATGGTTTTAGTCTTTTATATTTGTAAGTAAAGACCTAAATTTGCATTCAAAGTATAATAACAATTATTACCTCTATGAATTATTCATTAAAGCATTTGTTACTTGCCGGCATCGCAATGTTGGCAGGTACGCTAGCCTATGCACAGGTGACAACGTCTTCAATGAACGGAATGGTGGTCGATGAGAGCGGAGAAGTTCTTACCGGCGCTGCTGTAGTGGCAGTTCACGTTCCGTCAGGTACTCAGTATGCGACTATCGCCAATGAGCGTGGCCGTTTCTTCATTAACGGTATGCGTGCCGGCGGCCCTTACAAGGTAGAAGTTTCATTCCTCGGTATGACTTCTGTAGAATATAAGGACGTCGTATTGAAATTGGGCGAGCCGTACGAACTCAATGTAACATTGAAATCTTCCAACGAGCTGAATGCTGTTACGGTCATCAGCGAGAAGTCTTTCAATGCCAACATGACGGGAGCAGGTTCCAGTTTCGATCTCAGGACAGTGACGAATGTGCCTACCATTGACAGAAGTGTTTACGATGTAGCTAAATTCACACCGCAGGCTTCTGTAAACAAGAACGGTGGTATTTCATTCTCCGGTTCAAACAACAGGTACAACAGCTTCCAGATTGACGGTGCTGTCGCAAACGATACCTTTGGCCTTTCTGCTTCTGGTACAAATGGCGGACAGACAGGTGCTAACCCTGTTTCACTCGACGCTATCGAGGAAATTCAGGTGGTTGTAGCTCCTTTCGACGTGCGCCAGTCAGGCTTTACCGGTGGTGCCATCAATGCTATTACCAAGTCCGGAACCAACACTGTAAAGGGAACTTTCTACACCTATTTCAATAATCAGGACTTTATCGGAAAGACTCCTGGCAAACTCGCCAAAGATAAAGGAATAGAAAGGACGAAATATGATTCTCAGCTTTCCCAGACTTATGGCTTTACTGTCGGTGCTCCAATCATCAAGAATAAGTTGTTCTTGTTCATGAGCGGTGAGTATTATAAGAAAACACGTCCGAACATCTACAATCCTAAAGATGGTGCTTATGACGGAACCACTCTTAAGGAAGATGTTATTGTCGACGGTGAGAATCTTGGAAATGTTTTCAATGCCAAAATGGCTGAAGCAATGCTCAAGCATTACGAGAAAACTTATCTTGGAGGAAAAGCTACAGGTGATTCTTTTAGCCAGCATCAGATCGACGACCGTTCAATCAATGCAATGGCAAGAATTGACTGGAACATCAATGATGCCAACAAACTTATGGTCCGTTACCAGTTCATGGATGCTTATGCAGACAAGTATAGCTCCGGCGCTTATAAGTACTTCTTCAACAAATCTTCTTACAAGCAGTCAAACCGCACCAACACTATCGTTGCGGAGCTTAACTCGAAGATTTCCGATGTCCTCCAGAATCAGTTCCGTGCTACTGCGGTGCTCGTAAGAGATCATCGTGACTATCCGTATGCCGGAGCGAATATTGAAGTTAAAGATAATGTAACTCTTAACCTTGGTACGGAATACTCTTCAGGTGCCAACTCTATGGATTCAAACACCTTTACCATTTCGGATAACCTCTCATGGTATAAGGGAAGACATGAAATCACTTTCGGAACACACAATGAAATTTATTCATTCAACAACTTGTTCCTCCAGTATGCTTTCGGCGGTTATTCTTTCGCAAAGCTTTCTGATTTCTTCAACAATAAGGTCAACCAGTTCAACTACAGATATTCAGATCCTGAGTTGACCGGAGGAAACCCTAGATGGGCTGCCACCACTCATGCTGCGCAATTTGGATTTTATGCTCAGGACCATTGGAGAGTCAACTCCAACTTCTCATTGACTTATGGTCTCCGTATTGACATTCCTGTCCTTCTGAACAAGCCGACAGAAAATGCTGATTTCAACAAAGGGGCAATTTCCAAGCAGTATGGACAGGAAGTCGGAACTGTTCCTGCTCCTGCAGTACTGTTCTCACCTCGTGTCGGTTTCCGTTACTTCTTGAATGATGACCATTCTACTCTTCTCAGGGGTGGTGCGGGACTCTTCACCGGACGTGTACCTTTCGTTTGGATTTCAAATGCATACAACAACACAGGTATGGAGGCTAAATCCATTACAGTTTCCAAGCCAGCTGCGACATTCCCATTCACGAGCAATCCTTACGATGATGTCGTGAAGACTGGTCTGGCTTCTGCTGGTGGAAAAGCTACCATCAATACTCTTGACAGACACTTCAAGTACCCTCAGGTATTCAGGGCTAACCTCGGTCTTGAGCAGAGTTTCCTTAACGGATGGAAGTTTACTTTCGACGCAATGTTCTCCAAGACATTGAACAACGTGTTCTTCAAGAACCTTGCACTCACCAAGAGCGGTTATACGTATGGTGTGAATGCTGCGGTCGGCGAGTCCAATCCTGCAAGCAAGGCACCGCTTTACAGCATTGACAAGACTTACTATGCAGTGGTTGCCCTCGACAACACCAACAAGGGTTATACCTACTCCATCAGCGGACAGCTCGAAAAGCATTTCAACTTCGGTCTTGACTTGATGGCTTCTTATACTTTCGGTCATGCATATTCTGTAAATGATGGTACTTCATCTGTGGCATACTCCAACTGGAAGTACAACTACTCTATCGACACCAATGCTCCGGAGCTTTCTCACTCTCTGTTCGACAGGCCTCACAAGATTATGGCAGTGGTTTCTTATACTACTCCGATCTACCTCAGAGGTCTCCAGTCTACAATTTCCCTCTCTTATGAGGCGGGCAGTGGCCAGAGATATTCTTATACAATGAATGAAGGCGGTTTCGACTTCAATGGTGACGGGTACAGAGGTAACTCCACATTGTACATCCCTACCAAGGACGAAGTAGGCAAGATGAATTGGGCAGATCCTGCAGATGCAGCTAAATTCGAACAGTACATTTCTGATGATAAATACCTGAGCTCTCATAGAGGACAGTATTCTGAAAGATATGGCGGAATTGCTGCTTTTGAGCATCATTTCGATCTTCACTTCGCTCAGGATTTCTACTATGACAGGGAGAAAGGAAGAAAGCTTCAGTTTATCGTGGATTTGCTTAATGCAAGCAACCTCCTCAACAAGAACTGGGGTGTTTACAACGCATCTTCATACAATGTGCAGGTGCTGAATCTTACAGACCTCAAAAAAGATACTGACGGCAATATGACTCCTACCTACAAGTATAAGCCACAAACTATCAGTATCAGTGACTTCTATTCAAGATGGAGAATTCAGCTCGGCTTCAGACTTACATTCTAAGCAATAGAGTCTTATCAATATAAATGCGGGCGACCCCTAACCGGGCCGCCCGTTTTCTGTTCCCGAAAAAGCGGACAATAGTTGTCGTGGCGCGTAATTCCCTGTTTCATAGCTGTTTAGCTGTTTTCAGAGTTGCTGTTTCGTCAACTCTGAAAACAGTTAACTATCTATTGGTCTGTCATTTACGCTCCACGCCCAATGTGTCCTCCCAATATTTGTCCACCCAAGAATTGGACAAATTCACACTGCAAGCAGTACGCACGGTTGAGTCCTTATCCTTTCAGCAGTCTCTCACATGTGGCGGCGATTTCTTCGATGATTTCCTGGCAGCGGGACTCTGGTATTTTGATGTCAGTGCCGGCATTGACCAGGTCTGCCTTGGTGGGGAGGCCGTTGCCCATTACTGATGTCGCATGCTCGCCTCGGTAGCCTTCGCGACAGAGCGTCAGGTCGTATGCCGGGCTTATGCGCCAGGCGCCGGCTTCGCAAATGAAACTGAAGTTTTTCGGATGATCGTCCTTGTTTTCGGCTATGACATTGAAAACCATTCTTCTGAACTGCTGCTCGACCTGGGCAGGGTCTTGTGTCAGGAATCCCGTCAGATGCAGCAGATTCCGGTAATCCATCGTAAGTTCATTCAATGACAGCCCAAGCAATGCGCCGGCAGTCGCGACATGAAGGCGTTTTCCGTCTCGGACGTCGAATCGTTTGGACGCAAAATATTTATTGTCAATGAGTTTGAATTCCGGAACTTCTATCCCGCAAGCAGCGGCCGCCACATTGTAATCGTACTCCATCTTGCCGAAATCAGCAGGATCATAAACGTGCCGGAACTTTACCAGCCACTCTCCTTCATCATCTTTCATCAGGCATTTTGGACGGCACCCACCGGAATTTCCGCTATTAAAATATAGAACATCTTCATCCTTGTCAGACTTCTCCGACAGGACATTGAAAGCTAAATCTTGAAGCTCATCCAGTTCAGGCAACGCCTTGTCTTCGCCCACAAAAGTTTCAGGCAGGTAGGTCAATGCTCCCATACCGGATTCGCCCACGATGCTCAGCATCTGCACCGGGGTCAATGTCGAAGCGTCAATGCCTTGTTTCCTTAGAAGCCGGCTAAGCAGGTAGCGGCCGTATCCGTCCGGGATGCTGTCGTCAAATATTCCGAAATTGCCTGCAAATGAGTCCTTCTGTGCAATGAAAAGGTCCTGGCGCAGAGGTAATTCCAGAGGTGAAACGGAAAATCCGTCAGCCAGCCATTCTCTTGAATATTGAAATACGCAATGCCTGTTGTCGGGAGCCATTGCAAGTTCACCGACTTTGCGGCCTTCCATATGTACGCTAAGTTTATTTATGATTTTCACGTTGACCTCTCTTTCTGTTTTTGTTGTTGTTGATGGTGTCGAGCTCCTTCATTGTGGTGAAGATGGCTTCGGACATGAGCTTTTTCATGTCGGATGAATAGCCCAGGGCCTTGGCTATGGCTACATAGGAAGCCAGGGAAATCGTGTGGAGGCTCTCGAATTTCGCTATGGTGGAAACAGGGACGTCGGACCTTTCGCAAAGATATTTGCGGGTCCAGCCTTTTTCGAGACGACGTTTTTTCGCATTGGCCGCCATTACCTTCAAAATGTCGTCAATGCTCTCCGGGGTATATTCGTAATACATACAATGGTATCTGTTATCTGCAAAAATAGCAATAAAAATCAATATGGTAGTAATTATTTTTGTAAATTAGATAGATGAAACAAATATGTTGGTAACAATTTGTGAAGTATTTTCGAGAATAGATTTCTTTTCGAAGAAGGAGTGTATTGGGTGTACACGACTGATGAAGAAAGGAATCTAGACCGAAAAGACGAGCAGAATATTTTAACGATTTAATTTGCGAAATTAATAACTGCGAACTATATTTGTAAACTTGTTTTGACTAATATTCATCTAAAATAGCAACAATATGAAACTTAAAAATTTGTTTTTAGGTTCATTCGCATTGACGGCAATGCTTTTCGCGCAGAGCTGCGATGATAAAAATGATGGACCTACAGGCGCTCCTTCAATAGAGCTTTCTACACAGACCCTTGATTTCGAGAAAGATGGCGGTTCACAGACCATCAAACTGACTGCTACCAGGGACTGGAATGTTACCAATGTTCCTGACTGGATCGCAGTAGACCCTAAGTCCGGAAATCCTGCTGAAAACAAAGAGGTGACCATTACTGTTCTGGAGAACACCGGAATGGACCGTTCACAAGACATCAAGTTTACCATCGGATTCGATGGCAAGACTCTGACCGTCAATCAGAAAGGTACAGGTTCTGCTTCTGAAGTCGTTGTTTATCACAATGATTTTGATAAAGAGCTTGCAGTGAAAGGTGAGTCTGGTTGGAAGACATACCTCGACTCTTTTGACGGTTGGAAGAATGAGACCGGTTCAGGCATCTCGACTGTGGAGTATGCTTTCAGCGGAATGTCTGCCAGAACTAATTCCTCTGGTACATCAAATAGCCAATTTTCTGACTATCAGGGCTCCGGAAAGAACTATCTCTGGTTTGCAAAAGATAATTATTTCCATGTGAAAAATATCACTCTTCCTGAAGGTAAGACAAATTATACTATTTCATTCGGTTCGGAAAGAAATCTGTATCAGGCTGCTGACAACACGTTTGTTCCTGAAGAGTTTCTGGTTTATGTCAGCAATGACGGCAGCAAGTGGGTTAAACTTGAGTATGCATTCCCTAACGGATTGAAAAACCGTCGTTGGGATCTTGCATCTTCTACCTTCACAGTTCCTTCAGGAACCAAGTCTCTCCACATCTACATCAAGGCGACACTTGCCAGTGCATATCTGATGGATGACCTCGACCTTAGCGTTGCTGCTTCTGCAGGTACTGCTATCGACTTCTCCAAGGGCATTGACCTCGGAACTGGCGGCAGCACAGGTGGCGGAGAAACTCCAGAGCCGGCAGGAAACACCATCGCTGCAGTTTGCGCAGCCGCAGCAGGCTCAGCCGCAGACCTCAAGGATGTTCTGGTTACAGGTGTTACCACCCAGAGCTATGTGATTACTGATGAGACAGGAAGTGTGCTTGTCTTTGTAAAAGCTGACCCTAAAGTTAAAGTAGGTGACAAGGTCAATGTTGCCGGCACGACAGGTGAGCACAACGGCCTTATTCAGATTACTGCCCCTACGACTGCAGTGGTTTCCAGCAATAATACTGTAACATATCCTGCTCCACTTGAGTTCACTGAGGCTAACTTGGCAGATACTCCTAAGAAAGTCACTTATGTCTCTTTCACCGGAAATGTTAAGAAGAACAACCAGTACTATAATATTTACATCGGAAGTGTTACCGATAAAGATCTTTCTTTATCTTATTATACTGGCAACATGGATGAGTTCGTGGACTGCGATATCAAAGTGAAAGGATGGTATGTCGGTGGCGGCACACACTATCAGATAGTAGCAACTGAAGTAGAGAAAGTGGAAACAACCGGTCCTAAGTTCTCCGTAAGCACTACCGCGCTCACAGCAAAGGCTGGTGATACTTCTGCTTCTTTCGATGTAAAGGGCAATGTAAAGTGGACAGTCGCTTCTGACAATGCTGCATATACAGTATCTCCTGCATCAGGCGATGGCGCAGGTACAGTGACTGTCAAGTTCGCTGCCAATGAAACTGAAAAGGATGTGACTGTTAAACTTACTGTTTCTACAACAGCTGATGTTGCTACCAAGTCTTACACTGTTACTCTTACTCATAAAGGAAAGTCAACGAGTGTGGGTGGTGAAGAAGTTATGGTTTCTGTAGATAAGGCTTATCTTGCTGCAAACCAGAATGGTAAGATGGATGATGTCATCTCTTATACCAATGACAGCGATTATGGCACTACTGCAGTTACAGAACTTAGGGTGTACAAAGGCAAGAATCTGAAAATCACTGCTGTAGAAGGCTATACAATCACTAAAGTAGAATTTACTTGTACTAAAAATTGTGGCGTAAAACAAGGTTTTTATGTTGATAGTCCTGTGGTTGTTGATAGCGGTGCTACTTCTAAATCGACCGGAGCCGGCAAGATAGGAACAATTACAATAACTGGTACAACGTCCTCAGTAAAATATACCGCAGAAAGTAATCAGATGCGTGTTGAAAAGATGACGGTTACCTACAAGAAACTGTAATAATCATCCAACGACTTAAATACCAGACATAAAAGGGTGCCCGGAAAACCGGGCTGCCCTTTGTCCGTCTAAAAGAGCCGGCATCGGCGCGAGCTGGTTGTGTGGCTGTAAAACATTGATTTCTAGTGAAAAAAGCATTGAATCAAATATCTAAATGGGCATTGGCACTTCTGGTGTCAGTGCCTTTTGTGTGTTCTTGTAACAATAAAACTGACAACACCGTCCCTCCGGAACTTGAGGTTATGACTAATCCGATGGAAGCTGGGAAGAAGATCCAGTTCCTTCATGTGCAGGCTTCCGGCGATTGGTCGATAATGATAGAATATCCCGAGGACCAGCCGGCGGAATGGGCTTCCGTGACGCCTTCAACTGGCACTGGCAACATGTCGGTTACGCTTAAAGTCGAAGCGAATACAAGTGAGATGGCCCGCACAGCTGTTCTTACATTGACATCGGCGTCGGGAAAAGCAGAATTGACAATCGCCCAGAGCGGTCGAGAAATTGGAGGCGGCGGCACCGGCGGCAATACTGGTGGCAATACCGGGGCACAACCGGGAGGAAATCTTGCTTCTACGACAGGATGGATGGAATTGCCTGCGATGCCGAAGGATTCCAAATATGGACACTTTACCCATAGTATGACTATTGGTTCTGTGAAAACCAGAAATTACTCATTTGCATGGGATTATGACAATCTTGTAGCGCCGTGGGTGGCATATCATCTCAATTCCTGGTCTATCGGTTCCGGAAAACGCACCGATGCCTGGGGATTAGACCCTCTCCTTCCCAAGAAGTACCAGCCAGTCCTATACAAAGGCTTTGGCGGAGGTTATGACAGAGGACATCAGTTGCCGTCTGCTGACAGATTGAATTATGCTGCAAACGTAACGACGTTCTATGGCACGAATATGACTCCGCAGCGTGCTGAGCTTAACCAGCATTCCTGGGCGAATCTCGAAAGCAAGGTGCGTTCGTGGGCCAACAGGGCCGATACCTGCTATGTGGTAACCGGATGTATTACGAAAGGCAGCACAAGGACCGCAAGGGATAATGAAGGAAAGAGCGTCACCGTTCCGACTCATTACTACAAGGCGATTCTGCGATACAGCAGAAACTCCACAATCGGCCATTCAGGTTATTCAGCCTGCGCGATTCTTCTGGAGCACAAAGGATATGGAGACAATAATAACTTCAAGCCTTATGCAATGTCTATCAGTGACTTGGAGAAAGTAACAGGAATCACCTATTTCGCAAACCTTCCTGCCAAAATCGGCGAAGATGCGGCGGCGCAAGTCAAGTCCGAAGACCCTAAGACCATCAACTGGTGGTGGAACTAGAACGCAATAACACAAAAACATTGATAATGAAAAGAATACTTTACGTAATCCTGACGCTTGTGCTGATGTCTGTGGCGACAACGGCAGGTGCGGGCGGCCCGAAACGCTACGTATTGGGCTTCTATAATGTCGAGAACCTTTTCGACACATACCATGACGACGGGAAGAACGACTACGAATTTCTTCCGGACGGCAAGAACAAGTGGACCGAGCCGAAATACGAGAAGAAACTCCATAATATCGCTACCGTCATCAGAGCTATGGCTGATGAGAACAAGGCATATCATGCAGTGCTCGGACTCAGCGAGGTGGAGAACCGCCATGTTCTGGAAGACTTGGTGAACCAGCCGGAAATCGAGGCGGCGAACTACCAGATAGTGCATTACGACGGACCGGACAGACGAGGCGTCGATGTGGCATTGCTCTACAGACCGGAATATTTCACCGTGGAAGAAAGCAAATCCATACCATTCGACTTCAACTCCACGACCATCACCTTCACCATGGACAAGGAAGGCCAGGACTATTTCCGCACCCGTGACATCCTGATGGTCAGGGGATTGCTCGACGGCGAGATGTTCGCGTTCTTCGTGGCCCATCTTCCGTCACGTATCGGCGGCAAGGGACAGGACCTCAGAAGCCGCGGCGCTGAAATCATCTATGAACACTCATTGGAACTGATGAAACAGTACCCGGGAATCAAGATCATGGTGATGGGCGACATGAACGACAACCCTACCGACGAGAGCATGGTCAAGTACATGCACGGCAAGGAGACCATCGCCGAGGTCGGCAAATACGACTTCTTCTCCCCGTTCCTGTCAATGCTGAAGGCGGGCTACGGCTCACTCGCATACAGGGGAACCTGGAACATCTACGATATCATCCTGGTCAATGAAGCAATGGCCAATGCCCCTAAGGGAACATTGAAAATCCAGCCTATCGTAAAGAAGAAATATTACGGACGTGTGTTCAGCCAGCCGTTCATGACACAGCAGGAGGGTCAGTACAAGGGAACGCCTTTCCGCACATTCTCGAACGGAACATTCATCGGAGGCTATAGCGACCACTATCCGACATATATAATCGTAAGTAACAAATAATCAACAATATGAATACTAAACAGCTTTTGGCTATACCGGCATTGTTCCTGGCCATGGTGATGTCTGCGCAGACTTACACCGGCGGCGTGAAGGGAACAATCGTGGACAGGTCCTCCAAGGCAGCGGTGGACGGCGCAGTCCTGAAACTTTATTCAGGTTCGACCGAGATAGCTACGGTTAAGACTGCCCCGGACGGCACATTCATGATTCCTTCCCTGAAGGACGGCATGTATGACCTCGTGATCCAGACCCCGGACTATATGGAGTCCAGAGTCAATGTTACCGTCAATGACGGTTATGTGAAGAACATGTTCAAACTGTCATTGACCCCTGCCCGCAAGGTGGGAGAGGTGGACGATGCCAGCTTTACCGAATTCGATCTGGATGACTCCGGATATCAGGACAGTCCGACCATCCTCTTCGGTCAGAACGATGTGTTCAACAACATCGCAGGATACAATTTCAGCTCAGTACGTTTCCGCGTACGTGGCTATTCCAGTGAGTCCCAGGATGTTTACATGGCAGGCGTAAGAATGAACGACGCCATTACCGGCTATACACCTTACTCTCTGTGGAGCGGTCTGAACGAGGCTGTCCGCAGCAAGGAAAGTGTAAACGGTTCGGAGATTTCCGACTATGGTTTCGGTGGCTACAACGGACTTACCAACATTGACCCGATGGCATCGAAGGTCCGCACCGGCTGGAGAGGTAGCGTGCTGACCAACAGTGCATTGTACCGACTCCGTCTCATGATGACTTATTCTTCCGGCGAGCTGGACAACGGCTGGTCATACGCATTCAGCGCATCTGCGCGTCTCGGCGGCAATGACTGGATCAAGGGCGTTTACTATCGTTCATTCGGCTATTACGGTTCCGTGGAGAAGAAATTCGGCGAGGAGCACAAACTTGGATTGACCTTCATGGCGGCTCCTGGCCAGAGGGGTGCGCAGAACGGTTCCACCCAGGAGGTTTACGACCTTATGGGTGACAACATGTACAACTCCAACTGGGGTTATTACAATGGCAAGGTGCGCAATGCCCGCGTGAAGAAGACTCACGAGCCTATCGCCATCCTGAAATACGACTTCACACCGGAGTCCAAGAAGCTCAAGGTCTCAGCTACAATGCTTTACCGCTTCGGAAAAAATGGTTATACCGCATTGGACTGGTATGACGCACCGGACCCGAGGCCTGATTATTACAGGAATCTTCCTAGCTATTTCTTCATGGAGAACTCCGACTACAACCGTGTGAACTTCATGAAGTATGCATGGGCCAAGGAGGCTTGGACAATGGACATTCCTTCCATTACCCATATCAATTGGGACAGGCTCTATGCTGTCAATACCCTGAATACTACTGAGGCGGGCAAGCGCTCAAAATATGTCATTGAAGAGCGTCGT
>FR882182.1:103030-110699 GCA_000434935.1 Bacteroides sp. CAG:709
GCGTCGTACCGACCAGCAGGATCTCAACTTCGCTGCCAATGCCAAGTGGTCACCGTTGAAATATTTCACATTGACCGGAGGTCTTTCATACAAGTGGAACCGTACCGAGAATTACAAGATTCTGGACGATCTCCTCGGCGGTGACTATTACGTGAACATTGACCAGTTCGCTGAACGCGATTATGCGGCTTATCCTACTATGATTCAGAATGATCTGGATTACTATCTGCAGAACGGCAAGGCCCAGACATTGAAGAAGGGCGACAAATACGGCTATGATTATTATGCCAATGTCCGTCGCGCAGAGGCTTGGGCAGCAGGCCGTTTCACTTTCGCAGGACTCGATGCTTCCATCGCCGGACGTATCGGCTACACCAAGTTCTGGAGAGAAGGTCTCGTGAGAAAGGGATTGTTCCCGGGACTTGATGCCAATGGTGCACCGATGGAGTTCGAGGGTGCGGAAATCACGACTTATGACCCTATTACCAAGGAGGCCATCACTTCTCTCGGCAAGTCCGATGTGAAGGATTTCCTTACCGGAGGTGTCAAGCTGAACCTCAGCTATGTTATCAGAGGTGGTCACAGAGTTTATGCTGATGCTGCGTATGTTGCTGATGCCCCGAGATTCAACCAGGCATTCGTGTCACCTAGAACCCGAAACAGCATTGTTCCGGACCTGAAGACCAGCAAGACTTTCGCTGCTGATTTGAACTATGCGTACAGCAATTCCGGTTATGATGTCCGTGTGACCGGATATTATACGACCATCAAGGACCAGTCCAAGGTGATGAGCTTCTACGATGATGCGCAGAACTCGTTCACAAACTTCGCGATGAGCGGTATGGATGAGCGTCATGTGGGCGTCGAGCTCGGTTTCAAGGTTCCTCTTCCGGTTCCGAACCTTTCTCTCCAGGGAGTGCTTTCTTATGGTCAGTATGTCTACACGTCCAACCCTGTGATGTACCAGACTTATGACAACAGTGCGGCTATCGTCGAGGAAACTTATGGCGTGACC
Source organism: Bacteroides sp. CAG:709 (assembly GCA_000434935.1). Taxonomy (GTDB): domain Bacteria; phylum Bacteroidota; class Bacteroidia; order Bacteroidales; family UBA932; genus Cryptobacteroides. The sequence continues at coordinate 104,046 of FR882182.1, forward strand.
ATCCCTTACTGGAAGAGTCATCCGACTGCTGAAGGCAAGACTGTAAAACATTATGTATCAGGTACTCCGCAGTTCGCTACCAGCCTCGGTCTCGCTTGGAACAAGAACTATTGGTTCGTGGATGCCGACGTGGATTGGTTCGACAAGGCATATCTCGACATGAACCCTCTCTACAGGACTGACATGGCTACCGCCGGCCCTGACGGAACGGTTACTCCTCAGGAAATCGAGTATATGGCCGCTCAGGAGAAGTTCAAAGGCGCTCTTATGGTCAATGCCAGTGTGGGCAAGTCCTGGTACATCAAGAGAAACTACCAGCTGGGCTTCTCGCTTCAGGTCAAGAATATCCTGAACAACAAGAATGTCCGTACGGGCGGATATGAGCAGACCCGTCTCGTGGACAAGACTGTCAGCAAGGAGCGTTACTACAGATTCGATTCCAAGTATTTCTATATGAGCGGAATCAACTACATGTTGAACATTTATTTCAGATTCTAGCATGAACAAGATATATAACATAATCGGTGCAGCATTCGCCTCGTTGGCATTGCTCGCATCCTGCGACGAGTGGGAGCCGGTTTTCACTGGAAATTATGGCGAGGCTGACATTTACGAGCCTGTCACGATGACTCCGAATACTACGATTCTGGAGCTCAAGAAGATGTACACTGAAGGTACGCCTCTTACCATTGAAAAAGACATCATCATCGGCGGTCAGGTTATTTCCGAGGACAAGTCCGGCAATATCTACAAGAGCTTGTACATCCAGGACGCAACCGCGGGTATCGAGCTGAAGCTCGGCAAGAATGGCTTGTACAATGACTACAAGCTCGGCCAGTGGGTGTATGTGAAGTGCAGCGGTCTTACTCTCGGCGCTTACAACGGCATGATCCAGCTTGGCTGCGAGGACCCGACCAAGGCTTATGAGACTTCTTACATGGAGGCGCAGTATTTGATTGATACTCATGTGTTCCGAGGGAAAATCGACACGCCGCTGACTGCGAAGAAAGTGGCCGAAGCGGACCTTAAAAAAGAAGAAAATCTCGGCTGCTACGTGGAACTTGACGGCCTGACCTACGGAAATGAGATCTTCCTGCTTGTCTATATTGATCCTAACAAGGACACGAAGGATAACGATAACCGTATCTTCTTCTCTGACAAGACTTGGGGCGTCACCACTTGGGCGATGTCGAAGCAGGGCTTCATCAAGTATTTGGAGTCAGGCGTGTTTGACAGCGGTTCTACCAATACCGGACGCAAGGTCACTGACGTGAAGCCGATATTGATAAAAAATGCATCCGCTTATTCTGTGAGCCAGTATTTCAAGATGGGTTCTGCTGACGTTCAGGTCCGCACCAGCGGTTATGCGCGTTTCGCAGACACCCAGATTGATCCGGCTATTCTCAGCGGTAACGCTAAGGTAAACATGAAGGGAATCCTGTCCATCTATAAGGGTCAGGCACAGTTTACCCTCATTGACCTCAAAGATGGTGTCGAAATCGTTAAGTAATTGATTATGAATAAGGTATTTATATTTGGAGCAGCTGTTATGATGCTATCGGCATGTGGCGGAAATCCGTTTCTTATGGAGTGGAAAGGCGAGGACCAGTTCCCGCCGTTCGACAAGATCAAATTAGAACATTATGTCCCTGCGGTAAAGGCTGGAATCCAGCAGCAGGCTGACGAGGTCAATGCTATCGTGACCAATGCGGAGGCTCCGACGTTTGCGAACACTATCGCAGCGTATGAGCTTTCAGGCCAGATACTTGCGAAGACTCTCGGAGTTCTTTACAATGTTTCCGAGTCGGATGCGACTCCGCAGATGCAGGAGGTGATGGACGAGGTTACTCCTCTCGTTACCGCCGCTTCCGATGAGATTTTCATGAATGCAGGTTTCTTCTCACGTGTAAAAGCCGTGTTGGAAGATTCTTCCGCACTCGACAGGGAACAGTACATTGTCACGAAAAAGCTTTATGACAGGTTCGTGAAAAACGGCGTGGCTCTCGGCGAGGCTGAGCAGGCCCGTTTCAAGGAAATCAGTTCCGAGCTGGCTGTGCTTCAGCAGAAGTTCGGCAACAACCTTCTCGCGGAGAGCAATGCTTTCAAGTCCGAGATCGGCATTCCTGTGTCCAGCTATCCTGTTTTCATGACGACCTGCGAGGACAGGGCCAAGCGCGAGGCTGCTTTCAAGGCTTATTCTTCCCGCGGCAATCATGACAATGCCAATGACAACAAGCAGGTTATCCTGGATATCATGCGTCTGCGTACGGAGAAGGCCCAGCTTCTCGGATATGATTGTTCAGCTGACCAGATTTTGAGCGACAAGATGGCTCACGATCATGAGACTGTGGATGCTTTCCTCGGCAAGATTATGACGAAAGCAGTGGCGAAGGCCAAGGAGGAAGTCATTGAAATGCAGAAGTTTATGGACAAGGACATTGAGGCCGGCATTCTTCCTGCGGGTACGAAGATTCAGCCTTGGGACTGGTGGTATTATGCGGAGAAGGTGCGCAAGGCGCAGTATGACCTGGACGAGAATATCACGAAGCCGTATTTCCAATTGGACAATGTCCGCAAGGGTGTGTTCGCGGCAGCTGAAAAGCTCTATGGAATCAAGATTGTGCCTGTTGAGGGCCTTCCTGTATATAATCCTGAGGTGAAAGTGTACAGAGTCCTGGATGCGGACGGCTCACAGCTCAGCCTCTTCCTTACTGACTACCTTCCGCGCAGCACGAAACGTGGTGGTGCGTGGATGTCCAACTTCCGTGAGCAGTATGTGGATGCTACCGGCAAGGACATGCGTCCTATCGTCATCAATGTCTGCAACTTCGGCCAGCCGGAGGATACCGTGACAATGCTTACCATCGACGAGGTCCAGACCGCGTTCCATGAGTTCGGTCATGCATTGCACGGAATGCTCACGAAATGCCGTTACGTGGATGTGAGCGGTACCAATGTGACCCGCGATTTTGTGGAGACTTTCTCGCAGTTCAATGAGAACTGGGCGTTCCAGCCTGAGATTCTTGCCGAGTATGCCCATCACTATCAGACCGGCGAGGTGATTCCGGATTCATTGGTTGCCAAGATCACCAATTCCCTGAAGTTCAACCAGGGTTTCATGACCACCGAGCTTTGCGCCGCTTCCATCTTGGATATGAAATGGCATGAACTTGGCCCTGATACCGACTGGAACAGCTTGGACATCACTGCTTTCGAGAATGAGGTATGCAAGGATATGGGTCTCATCGGCGAGATTATCCCACGTTACCGCAGCACGTATTTCAACCATACTTTCGGCGGCGGTTACAGTGCCGGCTACTACGGCTACCTCTGGGCAGAGGTCCTGGACAAGGATGCCTTCGAGTTCTGGCAGAGCAATGGTCTCTGGAATCCGGAGATGGCAAACAAGTTCCGTTCTCTCTTCCTGGAGAAGGGCGGCAGTGAGGAACCGATGATTCTCTACCACGAGTTCCGCGGTGCAGACCCTGACCCGGATGCCCTCATCCGCGCCCGCGGTCTGGAGTAGAGTAATTTTTCGCCCGGCAAACGTTTCCTTACGTCTTGAAGCGGTCAGGACGCGGCCACGGGTGATTTTGTAACTCGTTGATAATCAAATATCGTTTAGGATAGAGCGTGGAAACGCGGCCTTTTTTCGGCTACGTTTCCACGCTCTGCTTTTATAAAATGCTGCATATCAGCACTTTGCGACACGGCGCCGTGGCCGCGTCCCGCCGGGGTGCGGCAGATTTGGCGGAACATTAAGTAAATGTTTCGCCAAATGTCGATAAAATCATGAAGTTTGGCGAAACATTTGGCTGATTTCTGAACAAAGAAATGCGGGAATCGAGTTTTAAACGTCCCGCCGGGGAGTGTCTTAGCCGATGTAGCTGGTGATTAGCTTCATGCCGGACGACGGGGTGAAGGTGTGGAGGTGGCAGGGATGAGGACGGTCTCGCCCTGATGAAGGGTGAGGATGTGATCCTGCTCCTCGTGATCTGTCAGGGTGCCGCGTCATTCGATGCGCATCACGACATGAACAAGATTGCCACATCGGATTGCGGTCAGATGAATTTTACAACTACTGAAGAGATGTACAACGTCATATTCATTAGTCCCTCCGAGACCGGCAAGACTTTCATGACCGCCGGACTCATACGTGATGCCGTCATGAGGGGATACAGGGCGCTGTTCATAACCATGGAAGGCCTGGTGAACAATCTTCATGAGAAGACTTCTATCATCATTACGACCAACAAGGCCCCTACCGAATGGGTGTAAATCCTTCAGGATGAAGTCCTTGTCAGCGGCACAGTTACTCGACAAAAGGAAGTTTGACAACGATTTTCCTAATATGTTTGCGCTGTCCCTCTGGGGATATGCAGGGTTGGTGAGCCTCACCGGGGAATAGGACGAGGTATCCCTCTGGATTCAATCTTACTTTATCGGCCTGCGCCGAACTCTTGAAGAACTCAATGTCTGCCGTATCGTCGTAGTCGGACAGTCTGTCGGAGCATTCTGAAAGATCGCTGACGAAGACGTCCTCTTCTCCAGAAACAACGCATTGTATATCAATGTATTTGTGGTGATTTTCGAATGGGGCAGACTCTTTTGTGTAGTATTCCTGAACATTGGCATAAACTCCGTCTTCCGTGATTTCGTATCGTCCTTCCGGTATTTTCAACAATTCATTTTCACAAAGAAACTCCACAGCCTTTTTCCACTGCTCCGGATTCTTCCTGATTTGACGCTCCAATTTTGCTTTGTCGGTTTTCGGAGACAACGGCAAGTTTGCGAGCAATTGTCCTGCTGGAGATAAGTCAGTTGTTTTTCCTTCTTTTTGCATGATTTTGTGATTGTCGTGATTTATGACAACACCTTATATTCATTCTTTACCGAGATGGTTGTTCTTTGTCGAAAATGTCGTTGAGTACGCGAGCGAGACGATAGGCTGCACGCGGTACCATGGATTCCGGAATATCTTTATGAAGACGGAGGAAGTCTATCCCTATTTTCGTGTCCGGCTCTGCCAAATCGTATATTTTTCGACATATTGAGGCAATGTCCCTCATCCAATCTTCTGGAGTGCCATCGCTGATTGATCTCTGCATTGTAGGTGACCAGTTGTCAAATTTGTCTTTATACTCATCAAGTGTCAGACCGGGATACAAAGTGGAGATCGAACTGTCCCAAACAGAATGATATTTTTTAATCTTTCCATCAAAGTATACTTTCTGATGAAAACGTGAATCTGCTGTCTTTGGATCGCCGAGGTCATAATAAAAGCAGTGTGATGGGCAATGTATTTCCGGAACAAGGTGTATGACGTAAAGAATATTCACAAAAACCGTTGAGTCGTCGTATTCTCGGTAATTCTCAAGGATTTTGATTGCGTTGTTGAGAGCAGGGATAGCCTTTCCTTTCCCGTCTTCCGGAAACGAGCCGTCTTCAGCCATAGTGGCTGAATGCCAAAAGGTGGTATGCTTATACTCTGGTGACTTGCGGACACGATCCATCCATGTGCTGTATTCTACAATGGAGTGATTGAGATAGTGAGCCAAGATAACTCTTGTTGATTTCGTGAGGTGTTCTTCCGCGATATAAGCCATCAATCTGTGTTCTTTGCTACTCCAAGAGTAAGCATTGAGCGACAGGAATGGAATAAGAAAAACTGTGATTAGTCTCTTAGAGTTCATTTTATCTCTTTTTATCATATAATTTCGTGATTATGAAGCCTGTAAGGAATATGGAAGTCGTTCCGAAGACAATTGTCAGGTAGGTGTGGAACGGCGAACGGAATTCATAGAACGGCGAACCTTCGTTGATGAAAGGTGAAAGACTCATCCACGCTATTACGAGCAGTCCGACTATCACTCCGGCAATCGCCCCGGCACGCTCCGGCTTTTTACATACAAGGCTTAGCAGGAAGAGTCCGAGCATACCGCCGCTGAATATTGAGGATAGCTTCCACCACGCGTCAAGCACTCCATCAACCCTCATCATCAGCAGACCGATGACTATGCCTACTGCTCCGACTGCGAAAGATGCGCTATAGAGGACTTTCATATTTTTCCTTTCATTCACATTCTTCTTTCCGTGATTTACAAAATCGCTGAGAATGATGGTTGCTGATGAATTTATGCTTGTTGCAATCGTGGACATTCCTGCCGAGAAAACTGATGCGATGACAAGTCCCGTGATGCCGGTCGGGAGTCCGTGAACTATAAACCAAGGGAAAACCTGATCGGACGACATTCCTGTGGGGAGAAGATCGGGCCGCGCCGTATAGTAGGCGAAAAGTGCCGTGCCTATATAGACGAAGACCAGAGATACCGGGATGTAGAGAAGTCCTCCGAAAAGTGTTGATTTCACTGCGTCGGATGTCGATTTTGTTGTCATATATCTCTGGACATAATTTTGGTCAACGCCGTAATTCTGAAGATTCACGAATATTCCGTAAATCAGCACCACCCAGAAAGTCGGTTCGGAAAGGCTCGCGCCGAAACTTCCGAGGCTGAATTTTCCGTTAGCTCCGGCAATTTCGAAGAGTTGGGATGGCCCTTCCGGCATAGAGAACGTGAGAATCAATGCGCAGGCGAGCGCTCCGGCTATCAAAACGATACCTTGAATGGCATCTGTCCACACAACGGCGGCGAT
>FR882182.1:110723-129044 GCA_000434935.1 Bacteroides sp. CAG:709
GGCGATGCCGCCGAGAAGGGTATAGAGCAGGGTAATTACTCCGGTGGCGATGATGACAGTACTGATGTCCCAGCCAAACATAGTGTTAATCGGCAGGGCTAGCAGAAGCAGAATCGAACCTGTGCGACAGAGTTGGGTAAGGAGATAGCATACAGCGGCATATACTCTTGCCCAATAGCCGAATTTGGTTTCGAGATATTCGTAGGCAGATACGCTGTTCATATTCCTATAGAGTGGAATGAAGATTTTTGCGGCGTACCAAGTTGCAATTGGAATCGCTAGGCTGAATACGAAAGGATTCCAGTTGCCTTTATAGGCGTCTCCCGGGAGTCCGAGGAAACTTATGCTGCTCACGAATGTGGCGAAAATGCTCATTCCTACCACCCACGACGGCAACGAGCCTTCGGCCTTTGTGAACGCAGCTGAGTTCTTCCTACTTCTGAACCAGAAAGAGCAGCCGAAGAGGGCGACTCCTCCAACGAAGATGAAGAAAACGATATAATCAAGTACAGTTATTTCCATATTTCCATATTTTGCAAATGACGTCGGCACAGGGCATTTCTGTCTGACAGTGCCTCTCCATCTATTTTATAATTCCTGTCTTGAGCAGAGCCTGTCTTACCCTCACTTTCTCCGGTCCCACGAACTCCCGGTATGGCCAGGCGATGTGTCCGCAGCAGAGTCCGAGTTCCGCAAGTGCGCATTTTAGCCCCTTGAGATAGCTGGAGCCATATTTTCCTATGCTGTAAAGTTCTGTGCTTATTTGCATAATCCTTTCTTGCAGCATTGTGACTTTTTCGCAATCCTGTGCTGCTGCCGCGTCATACATTGCCGTATAGAGTTCGGGGCAGAGATTTGCGCCACCGTTGATACCCCCATCGGCTCCGGCCATCACTGCTGCGGCTGTCATCTCTTCGGGCCCCATATATAGAGCGAAATCCTTGTTCCTGAGCAAATAGAGCAGTTTCTGGAAATATGTCATATTTGCTGACGAATCTTTGAGTCCTACAATGTTTGGATGTTCTGAAAGTCTGAGCACTGTTTCGACTTCAAGGAAAACTTTTACGCAGGACGGCATATTGTAGAGGTAGAGTGGCAGGCTCAATTTGTCGGCGAGTTCACTGAAATACTCGACCATCTCCTGCTGTGACGGGGCGAGATAGTAGGGCGCTGCGGCAACCACTCCGGAAGCGCCACATTCGTATGCCTTTTCCGCGAGTGCAAGGCTTTCTTCAATCGCGGTGTCGCTTATGCCCACAAGCACCGGTATTCTTCCGGCGACTTGTTTGCAAACAAGTTCCACAAACTCGTGTCTGAGTTTGTGCGAAAGGCTCTGTGACTCTCCCGTCGTCCCGAGTATGAACAGACCGCCTGCTCTTCCTCCGATGATGTGTTCAATGAGCTTTCTACATCCTTCCAGGTCGAGTTCTGACTCATTTTTCAGAGGAGTGACCATTGGCGGTATAATTCCTTTGATTCTTTTCATGTTCTTATAACGTTTTAATTAATATTTTATATGAAACTTATTATTCTTGTTTGTCTGTTTTTTCCACGAATTCCGGCGCAAGCAGAAATGTCCTGTTACTGCATTCGATTCCTTCAATCTTTTGTGTTATCAATTCAAGTGATTTTCGGGCGAATTCTGCGATAGGTTGCTGTATGTAATAAATATGGCTGGGACAGAGGTCAAAAGCGTCGCTTCCGTCGAAAGCCACGATTCCGATATTGTCGGTAATATCTTCCGCCATCTTTTTCTTCAATGCCTTGAGCCCCTCAATGGCAAGGGAGTTGGTCGCGTAAACTATGGCTTCAACGCTGTTGAAATCGATTTCATCGACGATTCGCTGCGATGATTCCCGTATATCCGTGTAGCTGACATAATGTATTTCAGCACCATTTTCTTCTATCCCATATTTTTTCATTGCTGAGCGAAAACCCTCTTCACGCAAGCGTATGTTGGAGAGTTTCATATCGTATGAGACCATTGCGATTTTCCTGTAGCCGAGTTTGTAGAGATAACCGACTGCCATTTCAGATGCTTTCAGATTATCCAACATGACCCTTTCGGCTTCAACCCCGTCAATATCTCTGTCTATCAGTACTGTCGGCATCCCTATGCTGCCGATGTATTTCATTGTGCGTTCGCAGTCTTCGCAGGGTACGATTATGAGTCCGTCCACTCTTTTGTCTATGAAGGTCTTGACGATTCTGTCGAATTTTATAGCATTTTCATCCGTGGAACCAAATATGACTGAATATCCGCGCTTGAACGCCTCGTTCTCTATGTTTCTCGCTATATTTGAGAAAAATGCGTTGGATATGTCAGAAACAATCACTCCTATAGTATTGGATTTGTTGCTCCTAAGACTGCGGGCGACGTCGTTTGGTCTAAAGTTCATTTTTCGGGCAACTTCAAGTATGCGCTTTGTCGTAGCTTCGCTTACCTTATATTTGTGTTCTCCGTTACTACCTCTACTATTATGCAGTGCAAAGGACACGAGGGCAGGCGATACACCGGCTTCTCGTGCTATGTCTTTTATGGTTATTTTTTTGTCCATAACTAATAGTTTTCAAAAATATTTGCAAAAAAACAAAATAGATTCTTACCTTTGCAAAGGTAGTTATATCGATTTAATTAACAAGCGTAAATCCTGTAAATATTAAAAAAAATTTCGATACAATGTCTAAATAACTGATTTGTAGCTGATTATGGTGACGAAAAAATATTATAAATTATGAGAAAATATGTAATTGGAGTCGATTTCGGAAGTGATTCTGTAAGAACGGTGATTGTGGATTCGACAGACGGAAAGGAAATTTCATCTGCGGTGAAGGCATATCAGCGCTGGAGTAGAGGAGAGTTCTGTTCGCCTAAAGAAAACCGTTATCGCCAACATCCGCTTGACTATATCGAGGCTTTTACGGCATCTGTCAAAGAAGCGCTTGCCTCTTCGGATGGTCAAGTAGTGGGAATTGCCTTTGATACAACGGCTTCGACTCCTGTACTTGTCAACTCGGATGGTGTCCCACTCTCTCTTACGGAGGAGTTCGCTGATGACCCTGACGCGATGTTTGTGCTTTGGAAAGACCACACTGCAGTGGCTGAGGCAGATGAAATCAATGCTCTCGCGCACGGATGGGACGTGGATTATACGAAGTACTGTGGTGGCTCCTATTCCTGCGAGTGGGCTTGGGCGAAAGTGCTTCATATAATAAGGACTAATCCCCGTGTTGCTGCTGCTGCATCTTCGTGGGTTGAGCATGCGGACTGGATGGGAGCTTTGTTGAGCGGAAGGACTTCTTTGGGCAGAATTCTTCGAGGGCGTTGCACTGCGGGACACAAGGCTATGTGGAATGCAGAATGGGGTGGCTTTCCTTCAGAAGATTTTTTTGATGCTTTGGATCCGGGACTGGGAAAGATGCGGAGGACTTTTCGGGACGAAACTTTTACTGCGGATACAAGGGTAGGAAGTCTCACGCCGGAATGGGCGGAAAGACTCGGTTTGGAAGCAGGGATTGCTGTCGGAACGGGTGTGATAGATTGCCACGCGGGTGCTGTGGGGGCAGGCATAAATGATAATGAGATGGTAAAAGTTGTGGGCACATCCACCTGTGACATAATTGTAGCTCCTTATGATTCGGTGAAAAAAAAGGCTGTGCGCGGTATTTGCGGTCAGGTGGATGGTTCGGTGATCCCCGGAAGATTGGGCTTCGAGGCCGGGCAGGCAGCTTTCGGTGATGTCTATGCTTGGTTCCGGAGGCTGCTCTTGTGGCCATTGGAGAATATAAGACTTCCCATTTCTCCATTTTTGGAAAAAAACGGAGGATGTTCCGAAGAATATTTGACCGAGTTGCGCTCCACGATTGAGTCGGGTCTTCTTATCGAACTCTCATCTCAAGCTGAGAAACTGCCGCTGACTGAAGATGACCCGGTAGCGACAGACTGGTTTAACGGTCGCCGCACACCGGATCTTGACCCTCTCCGCAAGGCGAGTCTAACTGGCCTCAGCCTTGGCACCACGGCTCCGGAACTCTACAAGGCTCTCGTTGAGGCTACCGCTTTCGGTTCTCGCGCCATATTGGAACGATTCCGGGAAGAGGGTGTGAGGATTGACTCAGTCATAGCCGTGGGGGGAATTTCAAGAAAATCCGCATTCGTGATGCAGACCCTTGCCGACGTGATGGGTGTTACGATTCGGGTGGCAGACAGCGGACAGGCCTGTGCCCTTGGGTCCGCAATGTACGCTGCCGTTGTTTCCGGTATTTACAAGGATATCGATGAGGCTCGTAAAAATATGTGTCCGAAAACTGTCGCAACCTACATTCCGAGTTTGCAAAGATGTGAAATTTACGATGAATTGTACTGCAAATATCTGGAGAAGCGTTGACCGAATTTCTTTCTATTTGTTAATTAAAACGATTAAACATAAATATTAACATAAAACTATGAACAAGAAAACGAATTATCCCAAAATCGGTATTCGACCAATTATTGACGGACGCCGCGGAGGCATTAGGGAGTCTCTTGAAGACATGACTATGAAAATGGCGAATCTTGTCGCCATGCTGTATTCCGAACGTCTCAGATATTCGGATGGTACTCCGGCGCAATGCGTTATTGCAGATACTACAATCGGTGGCGTTGCTGAAGCGGCTGCTGTGGCGGAGAAATTTAGGGCGGAAAATGTCGGAGCCGTTATTTCTGTGACTCCGTGTTGGTGTTATGGCGTAGAGACCATTGATATGGATCCGCTTATGCCGAAAGCAATATGGGGATTTAATGGTACAGAACGACCTGGAGCCGTTTATTTGGCATCAGCACTGGCCGGTCATAATCAAAAAGGTCTTCCTGCATTCGGAATTTACGGGGGTGAAGTGCAGGATCTCGGTATGGAGACAATCCCTGAGGACGTGGAACACAAACTCCTTCTCTTCGGAAGAGCAGCTCTTGCACTTATGCAAATGAAGGGTAAGTCTTATCTTTCGATCGGTTCTGTTTCTATGGGAATAGCAGGTTCGATTCCGACACCGGAATTCTTTCAGGAATATCTCGGAATGCGCAATGAATGTGTGGACTGTTCAGAAATCCAGCGTAGGATAGAACTAGAAATATATGATAAAGATGAGTTCTTGAAGGCAATGACCTGGGTGGAGAAAAACTGCAAGTCAAATGAAGGGACGGATCTAAATCCTGCACATCTTCGCTATTCTCGCGAGAAAAAGGATGAGGTGTGGGAATTTGTCGTCAAAATGACAATGATTTTCCGTGACCTTATGCAAGGTAATCCAAGACTTGCGGAGATGGGATTTGCGGAGGAAGCGATGGGGCATAACGCGATTTCTGGCGGTTTCCAGGGACAGCGTCAGTGGACAGATTTTCGTCCGGACGGAGATTTTTCTGAGGCAATTCTCAATAGTTCGTTCGATTGGAACGGCATACGTGAAGCTATTCCTTTCGCGACGGAAAATGACACGCTCAACGGCGTTTCTATGTTGCTTATGCATCTTCTGACTGGACAGGCACAGCTTTTTTCCGATGTTAGGACATATTGGAGCCCAGAAGCTGTCAGACGCGTGACAGGAAAAGAACTTACTGGACTTGCGGCGAACGGAATAATCCATCTCATAAATTCAGGTTCGTCGGCTCTCGATGCTACCGGAGAGATGTATAAGGATGGAATCCCTGCGATGAAACCTTTCTGGGAAATTACCGAAGAAGATGTTAATGCCTGTCTTTGTGCTACTACTTGGCATCCGGCGGGACGAGAGTATATGCGTGGTGGCGGATTCTCTTCCAAATTCCTAACTAAAGGGGATATGCCTGTGACTATGTGTAGGATAAATCTCATAAAGGGTCTTGGTCCAGTAATGCAAATCGCTGAAGGTTGGGCTGTCAATATAGATGAGGAAGCTTTCAAAATGATAGATAGTCGGACTGATCCAAGTTGGCCTACGACTTGGTTCGCACCGCGTCTTACCGGTAGTGGAGCTTTCGAGAGCGTATATTCGGTGATGAACAATTGGGGCGCCAATCATGCTGCAATCAGTTATGGTCATATCGGAGCTCAACTGATAACGCTGTGTTCGATGCTTCGCATTCCGGTGTGCATGCACAATGTCAATGCTTCTGAAATTTTCCGGCCATCCGCGTGGGCTGCTTTCGGAATGGATCCGGAAGGAGCTGATTATCGTGCTTGCGCGACATATGGACCTGTTTACCGATAATTTCGAGTATGAAGACAAAGAATATAATAGAATTTTTATCTGTTCTGCTTATATTGTCCTCTTGTGGGAACCAAGCCAAGTTTATTGCTCCTAAAGAAGTGCGCATTTCTACAGATAGTCTCGCACTCCGATATGACGACAGCGCAGGGACAGATTGGTTAAAGGTCGGTCTGTGGGGCATTCCTCTACCGGTAGACTATGACGGTGACGGACGTATGGATTTGCTTATATCCTGCCCGGATACGCCTTATAAGGGTCTGTATCTGTTCAGAAACATAGGAACCTCTTCCAAGCCATTTTTTGATAAGGCCAGACGTGTCAGTGCGGTCGGCAAGAACAATATCCGTCTGTCTGAAGTCAACGGAGAACCTCGAGTCTTGTCTCCAGGCAGAGAATACCCGGGTTTTATCCACGCACCATACGATTCCGTTGCAAGAATCAGATATAGTGGAGAGAAACTCGGCGTGGATTACAAGAAATCTCGCAGTAATATGTGGAATCTTGTGGACTTTGACGGAGATGGTGACCTTGACGTTATCGTTGGTATCGACACTTGGGATGACTATGGATGGGACAATGCCTACGATGAAGACGGTAATTGGATGAACGGACCTCTGCACGGCTATGTCTATCTTCTTGAAAACTGCGACGGAAAATACGTGAACAGGGGTAAACTTTCGGCTGGAGGTGATATCATCGATGTCTATGGCTCTCCGAATCCGTGTGTTGCTGACTTTGACGGAGACGGTGACCTTGACATAATTTGCGGAGAATTCGTTGACGGACTCACACATTTCGAAAATATAGGAACTAGGGAGGCTCCGGAATACGCTTCGGGACGTCAATTGAAAAATGATGATGGAGAGATACGTTTTCATTTGCAGATGATCGTTCCGGTGCCGTCAGATTTTGACGGCGACGGACATTGTGACCTTATAGTTGGTGATGAGGACGGAAGGATTGCCTATTTGCGCAACACCGGAAAGCTCTTACCTGACGGGATGCCAGTTTTCGAATCTCCTATTTATTTTCGGCAAAAGGCTGACCGGGTGAAGTTTGGAGCACTTTCCACTCCATTTGCCGTGGACTTTGATGATGATGGTGACTTTGATATTATGACTGGAAATTCTGCCGGTGAAATTGCTCTTATACGTAATGTGGGGACTCCTAAACAGGCTAGATGGGCAGTGCCTGAACCGATTCGTATCAATGGGGAGGCATTTCGGATTATGGCAGGCGAAAACGGTTCCATTCAAGGGCCTGCTGAGAGGAAGTGGGGGTATACTGTTTTGAATGTGGTGGATTGGGATAATGATGGCATTCTCGATATTGTGTTAAACTCAATCTGGGGTAAGATACAGTGGCTTAAGGGTCTGAAGCCCGGGGAACTTGACTTCGCACCACCACAGGACGTGGAAGTTATGTGGGAAGGTGCTACTCCGTATCCTGTATGGAACTGGTGGAAACCCGCATCTGGTAAACTCGTGACCCAGTGGAGGACGACTCCTGTCGTCACAGACTGGAATGGTGACGGGCTTGCCGATTTAATAGTTCTTGATACGGAAGGCTACCCTGCCTTTTTTGAAAGGTTCCGTTCCGATGACGGAGAACTGCTTCTCAAACCGGGAAAGAGAATTTTCTACTGCATTAACTGCTCTCTTTATGATAACCGTGAAGGCGTTTTGGATTCGACTCCCGGCATATTGAGGCTGAATTCTGGTACTGCCGGCAAGTCTGGACGCCGAAAGATTGCACTCGCAGACATTGACGGGGACGGGCTGAAGGATCTTATAGTTGACAGCCGTAGTGTATCGTGGTTTCGCAATCTCGGAACCGATGACGGCTTGGTCCGACTCGAATTTATGGGTGACCTTTCAGATGTCAGATTTGCCGGACATACGACTTGTCCTACAATCGCTGACATTGATGCTGATGGCATTCCCGAGATTATCCTCGGTGCAGAGGACGGACATTTTTATCTTCTTGAAAACCCGACAAGATAAGATATATGAAACACATTACTGATCGCATATTTAAAATAACACTATTGACAGCAGTCATACTGCTCTCTGCAAAATGTCTCTTTGCACAGGAGAGGGTGATTGTTACGGGCAAGGTTACAACCCTTGACGGAGAACCGATAGCTGGAGCCTTGGTTCTCGTCAAGGGAACCGTTAGTGGTTCAATGACGGATGTCTCAGGCAAGTATTCAATTACTGCGGCGTCCGAAAATGTCTTAATCTATTCTCAGATGGGCTACATAGATCGGGAAGTCACGGTAGGCACTTCGAGGAACATAGACATAACTCTTGAGGAAGACATTGTGGCTCTCGAAGAGGCTCGGGTGGTCGAAATCGGCTATGGAGGGCAGGCGAGAAAGGATCTCACAGGAACTGTCAGCATCGTAAAGATGGATGATGTCATAAAGGCGCCTGTCGTGAACTTTGATCAAGCACTTCAAGGAAGAATGCCCGGTGTCTATGTGTCATCGGCTGACGGGCAGCCCGGTTCAAATATGGAAATCGTTATCCGTGGAGCCAATTCCCTTACGCAAAGCAATGCTCCGCTTTATGTGGTGGATGGTTTCCCGATGGAAGATTTTTCCAGCGCGGCAATCAATTCGAACGACATAGAATCACTAACGGTACTCAAGGATGCTTCGGCTACTGCTGTTTATGGAGCCAGAGGCGCGAACGGCGTTATCATCATTGAGACGAAGAAAGGCGTCGAAGGACGTCCGGTGATTGCATATAATGGAACGTTCGGCTTTCAGACTGTCACTAAGAAGATGAAGATGATGAATGCCCTAGAATTCGTCGAGTACCAGATAGAGCGTTCTCCTGCTACAGCGGATACATATCTCAACAATCTGGATCGAACTCTCGAATACTATAGGGATCTTGGACAGGGAATCGACTGACAGGATAAGTTGTTCAGGATAGCTCCGATTCATATGCATAATGTTTCTATGACCGGAGGTACGACATCCACGAAATACTCCGTATCACTTTCTGCCGCGGATCAACAAGGAGTAATTCTCAACAGCGGTTATCAGAAATATCAGGGACGTCTGTCTATGATTCAGCAGCTTGGACGTACAACCAAGATTACTATAAACGGCAGTTTTACCTCCGACAAGACTTATGGTCAAACTTCATCGTCGGCCCTTTCTACGAGCAATGCTTACGCTTCTTATCTTATGTACCGAACTTGGGCATATCGTCCGGTAAATACGAGTGGGGTTGTAGAGGATGAAGAACTCTTTGACGATGCCTTTGATGGAGTGAATTCGGCAGTAATGAACCCTGTTTTATCCAGTAAGAATGAGGACAAGAGTACGAGAAAAGTGACATTCATATCCAATGCAAAGTTCGAGTGGGACATAATGAAAGAACTCAAACTTACGATAAGCGGAGGATATTCGAGATTTCTCACTCTCAATACGGAGTTCAACAACTCCAAAACTTATAAAGGCTATCCTCTTCTGACCAACGCACGTGGTATCAATGCTTCTAACAGCAATGTACATAAGACAGCTTGGATGAATGAAAATACGCTTACGTACAATAAGGGTTGGAATAGGGACAGGCACAAACTCAATGTGGTTGCCGGATTCACGATAGAGGGCATCAATATGGAAACTTACGGATATTCTAGCAAGTTTATCCCGATTGAATCTCTTGGAATAAGTGGAATGGACGATGGTCTTCCGAACACTATGACTGCGAGGCTTTCGGACAATCGCTTAATGTCTGCTCTCGGCAGGGTAAACTACAATTATAAGTCAAAATATCTTGTTACGGCGTCTTTTCGTGCTGACGGCTCCTCAAAGTTCGCTCCTAATCACAGATGGGGTTTTTTCCCATCCGGTGCAGTGGCGTGGAGGATGAGCAAAGAAGATTTTATGAGGAGGGTTAAATTCGTCAGCGACTTGAAATTGAGAGCGAGCTGGGGACTTACCGGAAACAATAGGGTCGGAGATTTCTCCCGCTGGCCGGCAATGAGTATTTCCGATTACTATTCTTTCGATTTGAGCGAGCCTTCGGAGGCTTTGGTCCCGACAGCGATGGGAAATCGTGATCTTACGTGGGAAACGACAGAGCAAGTGGACGTCGGACTGGATCTGAGACTCTTTAGAAATAGGGTCAGTTTAACTATGGATTGGTATCAGAAAACTACGCGTGACCTATTGTTAAACGCCAATGTGCCATATAGTTCCGGATACACTTCTGTTTACAAGAATATCGGAAAAGTACGTAATCGTGGTTTGGAATTTTCTCTGAACACCATTAATGTCCGCACGAGGAATTTCGAGTGGTCTTCGGATTTTAACATAAGTTTTAACCGCAGCCGGGTTCTCGAACTTGCGGACGGAGAGAAAAACCTTCTTTCCAAGATAAGCTTTACTGGAGATTTCAATGCCACTTATCTTTATCTTGCCCAAGTTGGTCGGCCAATGGCTCAGTTCTATGGTGTGCAGTGGGACGGAGTCTATGGATATGATGATTTCGATATCGACAAATCTGGCAAATATGTACTCAAGAACAGTGTTCCGACCAACGGAAACGAACGGACAGCGATTCAACCGGGAGACATCAAGTATGTTGATCAAAACGGTGACGGAGTTGTGAATGACCGGGATATGGTGGTCATAGGACGCTGCGAGCCAATACACACGGGAGGATTCAACAATAATTTCATCTATAAAGATCTCTCGCTCAGTGTGTTTTTTCAGTGGAGATATGGTAGCGATGTTATGAATGCGAATCGGATAATCTTTGAGGGCAACTATGCAAATAAGAACATAAATCAGTTCAAAACTTATGTTGACAGATGGTCTCCGGACAATCAAGACAGTAAGAACTTCCGCATAGGCGGACGTGGTCCATCCGGAGTTTACAGCTCCAAGACAATCGAAGATGGTTCTTTCCTCCGTTTAAAGACGGTTCAACTGGCATATTCTTTCCCGAAAAAATGGATGAAGGAGATACATCTGAACACTATACAGGTCTATATTTCAGGAGAGAATCTTTGGACTTGGACAGCCTATAGTGGGCTTGATCCGGAAGTGTCAACGAAGAATTCTGCTTTGACTCCGGGATTTGACTACTCGGCTTATGCAAGAAACAGGATTTTCACGGCAGGAGTCAAGATTGTTTTTTAATTAAAAACTTTGTGAATATGAAAAGATATATATCGCTGATATTTTGCATTGCGACATTTGTGGCAGCGGCTTCCTGCAGTTTTCTTGACACGGAACCAAAGGATTTTGTGACACCGACCAATTCCTACAGCACAGAATCCGAGATGACAATGGCATTGAACGGCATATATGCGACACTTGCGGAAGCGGCGCTTTACGGGAACAATATGCTGGGAAGAATGGGACTTTCAGCCGATATCGGATATGAAAGCTATTCGTCCGACTATGGCTCGGTAGGTGACTATGATGTATCTCCGAGTGATTCCAAGATACTTGCATACTGGAGGGAACTCTACAAGGGGATCAATCGCGCAAATATGTTCATCAAGAACATAGATAAACCGAAGATGGACAGCAAACTGCGTAACAGCTATCTTGGACAGGCTCTCTTCCTCAGAGGATATTATTATTTTATGCTTGTTGTAAGATTTAATCGTATTCCTCTAATACTTGATGTTGTGGAGGACAGTTCGAAGGAGGCTCTACAGATTGCCCAGAGTTCTCCAAAAGATGTTTACTTGCAGATTATCGCAGATATGGAAATGGCGGCAGATTTGGTTAATACTGCCACTGAGGTGGGAACGCCGTGTCGTGTAAGTCAATCAACTGTACACGGAATGCTTGCAAAAGTTTGTCTTTATATGGCAGGTTATCCTGTCCGTGAAATCGGAATGTACGCGAAGGCCAAGGAATATGCCGGCAAAGTTATAGACTCCGGGCAGCATAGTCTTAATCCGTCATATGAACAGATATTCATCAACTACATCCAGAATGTGTATGATATTCAAGAAAATCTGTTTGAGGTGAATTTCTATGGAAACAATGAAGGCGCTTACACAAATACAGCAGGTATGGTTGGACGAAACAACGGAATAGGATGCACGAATAACAAGATTAGCTCAACCGGCAAGTCAATTGTGGATATGTACGGCTATTCCATAGGTGCTATACGCACAACACCATATTTTTATGAAATGTTTGAAGACGGCGATCTCAGGCGTGACTGGACCATAGCGAATTACACCTATAATACGACGACTGGAGGTAAGACTATACAGACCACCAATATTTGGACGCGCTATTGTGGTAAGTTCCGCCGTGAGTATGAATTAACTTCGTCAAGATCGACGAACTACACCTCTACAGATTTTCCGATTCTTAGATATGCGGATGTTCTGCTTGTTTGGGCGGAGGCGGTAGCTTCAGGAGCAGATGATAATGCCGGGGATCTCGAGCAGGCATGGGAATATGTCAATCAGGTGAGGCGGCGAGGATATGGGCTGGATATCGCCCTCACAAGTGGAATTGCAGATGTCGGACCAGGCGACAAGTTTTTGCTTATGGAAACAATTAAGGATGAGCGCGCCCGCGAACTCGGATTCGAACTTACTAGAAAGGATGACCTCGTGCGTTGGGGCATTTTCTATGACAATATGAGGTATCTTAGGAGTGTCGCCAACTCCATACCGGCAAGTTACATCTCTTCCTATTATGTCAATGCGAGAAGATACTACAATAATGTCAGCAAGAGAGATGAGTTCTGGCCCATACCTGCCTATGAGATGGGGGTAAATAGAGCGTTGGAACAAAATCCGGGCTGGTAATAAAAACAGAAGTTATGAGAACAAAAATATTATTGATTATGTTATTTTCTGCTCTGGTATTTGCAGGATGCAGAAAATCTTTTGAAAAGGTTGAGGACGTGAATTTTGACGTCTCCGTTTCCTCGGAAGTCTTCAAAGTCGGCGAGAAGGTTGTTTTCAATATGGAGGGAAGTCCTGACTTTATCACTTTTTGGTCAGGAGAGGTCGGCAGCGAATATGCCTACAGGAATACTGACAGAATCGTTGAGACTCAGATGTCACTTTCCTTTTCCACAACCACCACTGCAGGAACTAAAGGAACTCCGAATCCAGCCAGCGTTCTTGTCGAGTGGTCATCAGACTTTTCAGGAGAGTATACAGAAGAGGCTTTGAGTGCGGCCACTTGGCATGACATTACCCGTGAATTCAATCTGCCGTCAGATACCGGGGTGTCAAATCTGTTTTCAGGTGAACTGCTTGTTTCTCCGTTTTTTACAGATCCTAAAAAGCCTATCTATTTCAGGTTTTACTACAAGGTGGACGCTTTCGATGAGACCGCTGCAGACGGGAAGGGCAACGGTCGCACTCAATGGCTTTTCTATTCCGTATCATTTAAAGGAATTACAGGTGAGACAGTCGGTGAACTATATGACATTATCAGCGGTGGGTGGAAAATCGTTTGTGCTCCATCATTCGATGGTCAGGCAAGTTTTCCGGATATAAACGCTTCAAGGATTCTTTTCAGAAGCGATTTCAGACCAACGCATGATCTTGAATGCTGGGCTGTTTCCGGACCGATTTACAGGATGGATTATATCAATAACGGACCGGACCATGGGGTAGGCATCAAGGCAATGGCAGATGCCGACAGGACCCAATATTCATATAGTTGGGATGAACCTGGCGAATACACCGTGACTCTTGTTGCGGCAAACTCAAATGTTTATGGACGCAAGGAAACAGTTAAAGAATTCAAAATCAGGATTGTTGAGGACGACGGTGTAATAATCCCACCTTCTCCTAGTGATTGGAAATAGAAATGGATACTATGAAAAGGATAATTATCATAGCAACAGCGTTTGTCGCGCTGTATGCATGTTCGGAAAAGATTAATGTTCCGGGACTCTCACAGACCGAAGATGCGATTGTATTCAGCGCAAGGTCTTCTGATACGCGAACTGTTGTCGGAACTAATGTGGACAGACTTCTTACCGTAGCGTGGGCTGATGAAGATGCTGTCGGAATATATGGTTTTTCAGACGGACAGTCTGTTGGTAATAATGTTCAGTATATTGCTGTTCCAACATCCGGTGATGCCTCAAAATGCACATTTCGTGCTTCTGACGCGGAGACCATTTTTCGATGGCGCAATGGTATGAAACAGGAATATCACGCCTATTATCCCTGGGCGCATACAGACGTTGCTGACGTGAAATCGCATCCGTTTTCTTTGCCGTCAGAACAAATTCAAAACGGGGCGGATTCTCCCAATCATCTTTCTCGTTACGGTCTTATGACAGCTTCCCAGAGAATAGCTGCCGATGAAAAGAATGACGGCGGAATACAGTTTGTTTTTTCCAACATATTCTCCGTCGTCGAGTTCCGTCTCAAGATGGATGCCGCGACTTCCATATCCACGGTTCCTATAACTAGTGCGAGACTCATCTCAAAATCAGGAGATCTCGCTTGGAAAAAAGCCACGATTGACCTAAGTGCGGATATGTCCGGTTCTCTTCCCGTGAGCGTCTTGTCTGCAGACCGGGAGATAACCCTTATGATTGAGGGCAATGTGGATTTAAAGAAGAAAGAGTGGCATAGCATTTATTTTGTTGTTGCTCCAGGTTCCCATACACCCGGCTCACTATCTCTGGAACTTACCGCGATCGATAATTCCATTCACACAGTTATGATTGATGATGCTGTGACTTTTCTTCCGAACAGACATTATGTAAAGGAATATGAACTCACTCTGGATGCTTTTATCCCCGGCGAAACTTTTGAGGCTGAAATTCCTTCTCTTGAATGTCGAGCAGGCGAACCTTTTTCTATAGGGCTTAAAGGAAACGCCACGACGGTGGAACTGTGGACTGGTGAGGTCGGACATGATTATGAATATGCAGAGAAGGATAGAATGCAAGAGGCTAATATGACTGTCAATTTCACTATGGCTCTGAATAGTGGTTATCAGCGCAGTCCAGCCAAAATCAAATATTCCAACGATATGAAAGGGGATGCTTCTATAGAATCCATAGAAGCAGCCACATGGACAGATGTTTCTGATAAATTCGATTTTACGACATTGATTGCGGCAGTTGATGCCGATGTGCCGAAGGTAGACTCGAATACTGTTCCGCACGATGCTGGAATTGTGGACTGTACAGATTGGTTCGGATCTGACGGAAATTGCAGGATTGCCTTTTTCTATCATATAGACAAATATGATGACGGATATATTGATCCTATTCATAACGAGAAAACCGGAAACGGAAGGACGTATTTTTATTTGTTCGATATGTGGGTGCGCGCGAAATTCGCGTCAGAAACAAATTATACCGAACTGTACCGTCAAGCATACGATACAGTGAAACCGAAACCGGAATATCCAGTGTTCGTGCAAGGAGATACATTTGATTCATCGGACGGCAAAAATCCGATTAATGTATATTCCTATGTAAATGGCGCTTATACAATAAGGCTCGGATCCGCTTTTAAGCCGGCAGCCGATAGAGATTCCTATTTGGTTCTTCCTCTTCTCACTCGTCCGGAGACGAAGAATGTGGGACCGGACAAACCTGTGAAAATCAAGCTTGAAGGAGAGGATATGCCGTTATCATATTCATATGTTTTCAACAAACCGGGAACTTACAATGTCACTCTTGTCGGCGTTGTCCCGACTCTTGCCGGAGACAAGAAAATAATTAAGTCAGCAAGCATAACTGTAATGGAATAGTAATATGAGAAAGATTAATACCATAGCATTGTTTTTTCTTCCCTTGATTTCTCTTTTCTCTTCTTGCGAAAAGGACAGCATAGAACATAACTCTTATATAGGTCCAGGAGAAGTGGAAGTTAGAGGAGAACTTATCGATATTCGTAAGTGGATATCGGGAGAGAAACTTTTTCCGCAGCATAACGCCTACTTTGTTCCTTCAGAGGCGGAGGAACTTTTTGAACATCCGGTCAAATATGCGGTGAGTCTTATGGAATATGCAGGTCCAACATCGGTAAGGGCAGGAAGCGATTGTTTGGTAACCATTGCGGTGGATTTGAAAGAAATGCCTGCCGAGTATATTCCTACCGGCAAAAGCTTCGTTGCCGGTGATATCACATATAATCTTTTTGAATTGAAACTTTGTGCAGGGAAGTGGGCAGAGCTTTCCAGACCTGCCGATAGTTGTTGTTCTTTGATAGTATTTGCTGAAAACCTTTCCGTGGATTGTGCGGATATTCCCGGGACTGTGATTGCCCAGATCCCAGAGTTGAGAAGGGGGGCGATTAACAATGTCTCCTTGGCTATACTTCCGGATGGAAGTTATATTGCCGCATGTACTGGAGCATCGACGAAAACGCGAGTTTCTCTTTTCCTTTCAAAGAATGGAGGATGTGAGTGGAATCTCCTTGAGAACACAAATGTTGCAGAGAATAGGATACGTAATTACTACAATCTGTTCGTCCACAACGGCTCCCTTTATATGTCGGGTGTGGGTGATGGTAATTCCGACATACTCATATCTCGTTCTGATGACAGCGGACGGACGTGGACAGTACCTGAGGATGGGATAAGTGGAATAATAAAGAAAGGAACTTATCATTCATCCGCTGTCGCGGTCGTTGTAAGTGGAGGTAGGATATGGCGAGCGATGGAGCAGGTGACTGACGGGAAAAAATATCCTTTCGTGATGTCAGCTCCAGAAGATTCAGATCTGCTAGATGCTTCGTTATGGACATTCACGAACACGATTGAACTTGGTGAAGGATTCAATTATAATTCACACCCCATAAATGAATTGATAGAGGGCAATATGGTGGCAACCCCTGATGGTAAAATTTATAATCTGCTTCGGGCGAGTTGTACGGCTACAAGTGCTGCAGGAGTCGCTCTTCCAGTCAGTGATGTTGTGAATCTTGCAACACCGAGCAGTACTTGGCTGATAACCCTTCCTGGAGGAGGTAAAAAATTCACAGTGAGATATGATCCTTTGTCGCGAAAATATTGGACCATTACCAATCCGGCTGCTTCGGCAGGTCTGAAACACAAAGGAATTTATTCTTCCGGCATTACTTTCGACCTTATGCGCAACAGGATGGTTCTCCTTTATTCGAATGATTTGATTAATTGGGTGCAGTTTAAGGAGATTGTCACGGATCGTGATCCTTTCTTTCATGGTTTCCAGTATGTTGACTGGCAATTTGATGGGGATGATATAGTCGCAGTCTGTAGAATGGCATGCCCAGAGAGAAGAGGACTTCCGGAGCGACAGCATGATGCCAATTTAATGACATTTCATCGTATTAGGAAATTTAGAAATCTTTAAATAATAGGACTTATGAACAATATCTCGAAAAGAATCATTATACTCTTGGTGCTATTCTTTACGGCACTCGGAACCTCGTTTGCGCAACCCTTTCTCAGATTGCCTTCGATTATTGGGGATCATATGGTGCTTCAGGAAAACTCCAAGGTCAGGATTTGGGGTTGGGCAGATCCGAATACAACAGCAACAGTGACCTCGTCGTGGGGTGAATCTGTCACGGTCAAGACCGATTTCGCTACTCGCTGGGAAGCGGAAATCTTGACACCGCCATCATCATCCGAAAGTCGTAGTATAACCGTGACTACAGGCAGGAAAGTTTCAGTGACAATAGAGGATGTGCTTATCGGTCAGGTTTGGCTCTGTGGCGGGCAGTCGAATATGAATTATAGCGCTGCGAATAATGTCGTGGATATGCGTGAAGAACTCAAAAGCAATATGAACTCTGAAATCAGGCTTTTTACTGTAACGAAAAATGCTTCTCCATATCCGCAGGATGACTGTGAGGGACATTGGGAGGTTTGTGACAAAGAGAGCGCATACTATTTCAGTGCGGTGGGTTACTTTTTCGGGAAGAGACTTGCTTCGGAACTGGACTGTCCTGTTGGTCTTGTTAACTCATCTTGGGGAGGTACCCCTATTGAGGTATGGATGCCTTCTAATCTTGTGCGGGAGGATGAGGAACTTATGGCCGCTTGGAAAGGGCTTAGCTACAGCCGTCGTACCGGCTGGGATGTGGCGTGTGCCTACAACGCTATGATAGTTCCGCTTTTTTATG
>FR882183.1:0-5953 GCA_000434935.1 Bacteroides sp. CAG:709
GATTCGAGAAGGAAACGAAGGCCATACTTCTCGATTACTTCAAGAAACTGTATGATGGCGCAGGAGAGACACTCTCTGACGAAGACATTGATGAAATCAATAACCGGTTCAATATTAAGCTGATATCTCTGTCCGAGCTCTTTTATACGAAGGAACTTGACGGCAAGCCGGGACGCACCGGAAATCTCACCACGGACATGACATTGCTCGCAGTGGCGGTGCTCATCATCCTCATCGCATTGATAAATTTCATCAATTTCTTCTTTGCGCTTGTCCCTGCAAGGCTGAGGTCCGTGAATACCTACAAGATTTTCGGCGTATCGCGTACATCATTGATATTCAACTTCATATTCGAATCTGTAGGCCTTGTCGCCATAGCATTGGCGTTGGCCGCGATTATCGTCATCCTGCTTCTTCGCACCAGCATTGCCGGTATTCTTACCTCTTCGGCTGTTTTCGGGGACAATGTTCCCGTTCTGGCAATGACGGTCGGCGCTGCTGTCCTGACGGCGGTCCTCGGAAGCATCTATCCGGCATTCTACATCACGTCGTTCCAGCCGGCATTGGTGCTGAAAGGCTCCTTCAGCGGGTCCGTTTCGGGCCGCAGGCTCCGCACGGCGCTCATCGGCTTCCAGTTCGTCATATCAATGTCGTTGATTATCTGCGCCATATTCATCAAGATGCAGCATACCTACATGATGAACTACGACATGGGCTTCAACAAGTCCTGCCTCCTCAGCGGTAAAATTCCTTATGATGTCTGTTGGTATGGTTCGCAGAACGAGGCATTCGAGGACAAGTTGCGCAGCAATCCTCAGATTCAGGATATCACGTGGGCAAATGGAAGAATTGTCAGTACTTCAAGAATGGGCTGGGGGCGTGATTATAAGGGAAAGACTATTAATTTCCAATGTTACCCTGTGGCGTACAATTTCTTGAAATTCATGGGGATAGATATCGTGGACGGCAGGGATTTCATGAAATCGGATGAGATGTCTGAAGGCGGAGTGATGATCTTCAACGAGCAGGCGAAGAAAGACTTTGACGTGGATTTCGTCACTCCTGCGCCCGGACATGTGGACGGAACTGTGACCGCCGGTATCTGTAAGGACTTTAATTTCAGGCCTTTGCAGTATGGTCGTGGTGATTTCGCCTTCTACGTGTTCGGTAAAAACAGATGGCGTAGCGGACTTCATCAGGTCTATATTAGGACTGCGCCGGGCGCTGATGTCCAGTCAGTCATCAAGTTCGTGATTGCGACCGTGAAAGAGATGGTGCCTTATGCTGATGACGAGCTGTATAATATTGATTTCTTCGACAAGGAGCTCGGAGCCCAGTACAGGCAGGAAAGAAGATTGTCCACACTTATCAGCATATTTACGCTGGTGGCAATCATAATTTCCCTTATGGGAGTCTTCGGTCTGGTGCTTTTCGACACGCAGCACAGAAGCCGTGAAATAGCTGTCAGGAGAGTGATGGGCGGAAGCGTAGGCGATATCCTCAAGATGTTCAATGCCAAGTATATACGCATTGTACTGGCCAGCTTTGTAATCGCTGCGCCGCTCAGCTGGTGGGTCATCAGCAGATATTTCGCTGGCTTTGCGTACCACACGCCGGTCCATTGGTGGGTATTCGCATTGTCCCTGGTGATAGTGCTTGCGATTACAATGCTGATTGTTACGCTCCGCAGCTGGGACGCCGCCACCTCCAATCCGGTGGATTCGCTTAAAAATGAGTAAATTTAATATAGATGTTTTTTGCCGTGCCGTGCCTGTGATGGGTCCGGTACGGTTTTATTGTGATTGTAAATTGAATAAAGTATTTTTGCATGTGGCTTCCGGAGAGGGGCATTGAAAAAAATCATTGGCGATGAAGAAAGGAAAGATATTGGTCGTGGACGACAATTCGGGCATACGCGAAGCCCTCAAGATACTGCTGGGCGCCTGTTTCTCGCAGGTCCAGACATTGCCGTCGCCGGTTGCGCTCATGAAAACCGTAGAGGAACTGATGCCGGACGTGATTCTGCTGGACATGAATTTCAAGGCGGATATCAATTCAGGAAACGAAGGGCTGTTCTGGCTGTCTGAAATCAAGAAAAGATGGCCTGAAATGCCTGTGGTGCTGTTTGCCGCCTATGCGGACATCGCTCTGGCCGTGGAAGGAATGAAACGCGGGGCTGATGACTTCATCGTCAAACCATGGGACAATGCCAAACTGATAGAACTGCTTACCGGCATCCGTGACAGGCGGACCAAGTGCAATTCCTCTGCGAAACCTGCCGGCGAACCGCAGATGTTCTGGGGTGACGGGGCTGAAATGCAGACACTCAGGCATAATGTGGAACGCATTGCCTCCACCGATGCCACGGTATTGATTACCGGCGAGAACGGAACCGGAAAAGATGTTCTCGCGCATGAAATCCAGCGGCTTTCCGGACGGGCTGACAAGGTCATGGTCTGCGTGGATGCCGGCGCGATTACGGAAACCCTGTTCGAAAGTGAACTGTTCGGCCATGTGAAAGGAGCCTTTACAGATGCCAAATCCGACCACGCCGGAAAATTCGAGCAGGCGGACGGCGGTACTCTTTTTCTTGACGAGATAGCCAATATCCCTATGCAGTCGCAGGCGAAACTGCTTCGTGTCCTGCAGAACAGAAGCGTGACCAGAGTAGGGGATACCAAGTCTATCCCTGTGGATATCAGACTTATATGTGCCACGAATGCTGACATTCCCGCGATGATACGTGACGGACTTTTCCGTGAAGACCTATATTATAGATTGAACACCATAAGCCTGGAACTTCCGCCGCTCCGGCGACGTAAAGAAATCATTGTCCCGCTTGCAATGCAGTTCCTTGCGGAATTTTCGACGAAGTACGGCCGTGACGCGGAAGCATTGTCCCCGATGGCGAAAGCCGAGCTGGAATCCTACGCGTGGCCGGGAAATATCCGCGAACTGCGGAATTGCATCGAAAAATCCGTAATCCTTTCCGAAGGGAAGGTCATTGACGGGTTCGGACTTGACCTGTCGGCTGCGGGCGAGACGGAAATCAATGCAGGTGACACCATGGAAAACATGGAAGAGAAGACTATCCGTGCCGCCATGGTCCGCTATGGAGGAAATATCTCCATGGTGGCCAAGTCATTGGATATCAGTCGCCCTACCCTGTATGCGAAACTGAAGAAATACGGAATATGACAGCAGGTCTCATAACGGAAATAGTGCTTGGCGGAGTGTTTCTGGCTTCGCTCACATATTTCGTTACCAAAGCCACGGTCAAACGTAAGATTATCAGTAAGATAGACTTCATGTCCGATGCGCTTGACAGCGGTGAGTCCGCGTTCAGGTATTCGGAGCGGCGCTGGGCGGACAGGCGGCTGAACAAGTCATTGAACAGGCTCCGTTCCATCTTCGAAGTGGAAAAGAAAGATATCCGCGAGCGCGAGCGCTATTTCGGGACAATGCTTGACCATGTCCAGAGCGGTGTGGTCGTACTGGACGGCGAGAAAGTGGACTATTCCAATGGCGTGGCACTAGGGCTGCTCGGAATGGCTGAAATATCGTCACTCCGCCAGATTGAACGTGTGTTTCCCGAGCTGGCAGAGGCGTTCCGCAATGCTTCCGAGTCGGAGTCACGCGCTTCGGTCACTTCGGAAAAAGGCGATGTTCAGTTTTCCATAAGTGCTTGTGCAGCAAGACTTCATGCGAAGGATGTCAAGATCGTTACTTTCAATGACATCACGCGGGAGATGGAGAACAATGAGGCTGAATCCTGGACCCGTCTTATCCGGGTGCTTACTCACGAGATTATGAATACCGTCACGCCGATAGCCTCGCTCAGTTCCGCTTTGTCGCAGAATCTGGAAGGCTACGGGACCGACGACGTGCGTTCCGCATTGTCCACCATCGCTTCTTCGTCCGAGGGGCTGATCAGCTTCGTACAGTCCTACCGTTCTCTGACGCATATCTCGATGCCTGTCCGTAAAGCATTCTATCTGAAGGATTTGGTGGGGGATTCCATTACCATCGCCAAAGCGAATTGGCCCGATGTCAATGTCTCTTATACGGAACTTTCCGAGGATGTGATTCTTTATGCCGACTACGGGCAGATGTCCCAGGTCTTCAATAATCTGATAAAGAATGCCGTGCAGGCCGGAGCCGGAAAAGTCTCCATAACTGCTGTGATAGACAAGCGGGAACAGACCGTGATAACGGTGTCGAATGACGGGGAACCCATCAGCAAATCGAGTCAGGAACAGCTTTTCGTGCCGTTCTACACCACCAAAGGCACTTCCGGTACAGGTGTCGGCCTGAGTCTCTGCCGCCAGATGATCCGCATGAACGGCGGCACCATAAAACTCACCTCCTCCACTCCCGAGGCGACGACTTTCACGATAGTCGTTTAACATTTTTGTAATTTTCTTGAAATGTCCATATAATATTCTTGAGCCAATTTTGCATCGGTAAAATAGAATTGTAATTATATGGAAACAGTTTATTTGGGATTAGTAGTGTTTCTCTTTGTTCTCGCCGTGTTCGCTCTGATAGTGGGCGTGAGCAATGATGCAGTGAATTTTCTTCAATCGGCAATAGGTGCCAAGGTGGCATCTTTCAAGACAATCATCATCGTCGCCGCAATAGGCATTTTCTTCGGAGCATCAATGAGCAACGGCATGATGGACGTCGCCAGAAACGGCGTTTTCCATCCTTCGATGTTTTCTTTCGAGGATGTGATGTTCATATTCTTGGCTGTCATTGCCTCCAATATTGTCCTTCTGGATATTTTCAATACTCTCGGACTGCCGACTTCAACGACTGTCTCCATGGTTTTTGCGCTAATGGGAGGAACAGTGGCAATTGCATTGATAAAGACAGCCGGACAACCGGATATGAACATCGGTGAAATGATGAACACCAGCAAGGCATTGACAATGATAATGGCGATTTTCGTGTCGGTAGCGATAGCCTTCGTGGTGGGAATCATTGTGCAGCACCTTTCCAGACTGCTGTTTACCTTTACTTACAAGGGCCCAGCATTGAAATGGAAAATCGGTATTTTCGGAGGTGTCGCATTCACCGCGATTATATATTTCATGCTGATAAAGGGCATCGGCGGATTCTCTTTTATGAGTGATGAAGCGCATGAGTGGGTAAATACTCATTCGTGGACCATCTGCGGCATCTGCTTTCTGGTTTCGACTGTGCTGTCTCAGATACTTCATGCATTCAAAATCAGTGTTTTCAAGATTTTAGTGCTTACCGGCACATTTGCATTGGCCATGGCTTTCGCCGGAAATGACCTGGTGAATTTCATTGGAGTTCCGCTGGCAGGTTATGCGTCATATACTGATTATGTTGCCAATGGAAACGGTAATCCTGATGGCTTTATGATGGACTCGTTGAATGAATCTGCACAGACTCCGGTCGTGTTCCTGGTGGTTGCCGGCGTGATAATGGTCATTTCGCTTGCTACATCGAAGAAAGCTTTGAACGTGGTGAAAACATCAGTCGACCTCGCCCGTCAGGATGCCGGAGATGAGATGTTCGGTTCATCCCGTATGGCACGTGTTCTTGTAAGATTCAGCACGAATACTGCTTCTGCCATTTCGGAACTTGTCCCGGAGGGTATGAAAAGATGGGCGGCTGAAAGATTCAATAATGATGAGATAGTATTGCCGCAGGGAGCTGCTTTCGATGAGGTGAGAGCTACAGTTAATTTGGTGGTATCCAGCTTGTTGATAGCCCTCGGTACATCATTGACCCTGCCGCTTTCTACCACTTATGTGACATTTATGGTGGCCATGGGAACATCTCTTGCCGACCACGCGTGGGGCAGGGAAAGTGCGGTGTTCCGTATCACTGGCGTCATATCTGTAATCGGTGGCTGGTTCATTACCGCGGGTGTCTCTTTTCTTCTCTGTTTCGCGGTGGCACTTGTCCTGAAATTTGGCGG
>FR882183.1:5978-6829 GCA_000434935.1 Bacteroides sp. CAG:709
GGTCTGACAGCCGCTGCCGTGGTAATCGCATTGTCTCTGTTCCTGCTTGTCAGGAGCAATATCCAGTACAAAAAGAAACGCGATGAAGAAAAAGGTGATGTCATTTTCAATGAAATGATTAAATCCGAAGACAGCGCTGAAACACTTCGCCTGCTCTCGGCTCACATGTCCGGCAGCAATGCGAAATTTCTGGAGTTCGCGAATGATACGTATTTCCAGGTGACCGATGGTTTCGTGTCGGAGGATCTGGGTAAGCTTCAGAAAGCAGTATCCAACCTGAGGAAAGAACGTATGGAACTTAAACAGACCAGACGAAAGGAAATGCTTGGGCTCAGACGTATTGATCCGGATGTGGCAATCGAGAAAAACACTTGGTTTCATCTCGCTATCAACTGCTGTGAGGACATGCTGTATAGCCTCAGGCGAATCTGCGACCCTTGTGAGGAACACATTGACAACAGCTTCGTCCCTCTGGACAAGGACCGCATCAAGGAATTCCTTCCGTTGCGTGACACTATGCTTTATCTTCTCAAACGTATAGGGGGAGTGATCAGTTCGGGTGATTTTACTGATTATCAGAAACTTAACGAACAGTGTGATGCTTTCAAACATTGCCTTTCAGAGACCCGTGACGCACAGATGGCGCGTATGCAGGCCGGACATGGAAACATTACCGTGGCTTACGTCTATCTGAACATTCTTCAGGAGACCCAGGAAATGGTAAGCTCATTGAAGCACATGCTTCGCGCGGTCAGACATTTTTCGGAGTCGAGGGCCTGATTTGTGTCCTTAATATGTGGTTTTTCCCGGTCGATTATATAGTATCTGAGTTTTTCAAACTCTTATACCTA
>FR882184.1:0-1277 GCA_000434935.1 Bacteroides sp. CAG:709
CCTCTTATTCTCTCTCAATGTTGTCAATGAACTTATCCCGTTTGTTCCGTTTCTGATGCTTTAGGCATCGTT
This sequence comes from Bacteroides sp. CAG:709, assembly GCA_000434935.1. Classification (GTDB taxonomy): domain Bacteria; phylum Bacteroidota; class Bacteroidia; order Bacteroidales; family UBA932; genus Cryptobacteroides. The sequence goes on from FR882184.1 coordinate 73, forward strand.
GTTTCTCAAACGGACTGCAAAGATACGCAGTTTTTTATTACCTCCAAACTTTTTTCGACTTTTTTTTCAAAAATTTCACAATAAATCATTTTACCCATCGGAATTTCTCGTTTTTCACCCAAATTTTCCTCCTCCGACCGACGACTCCTGCCGACAATTCCGACGACAACAAAATTCCTGAACATTGACAAGCAAACTGTGCACAAGCATCGACTTTTTTATTATTTTTGTAAAATCACGGACCGCGTACGCGAAAATACGGATAACTTATACTAATATATTATATGGAAGAAAAAAGAACGACTCTGCCGGAAAATGCGCAGAGGGAACTTAAACCGGGCGAAAAATACGAACCGCTTCTGAGCCCACAAAAAAACTATCCTGAAGTCACACCTTATTCCGTTTGCGTCGGACTGGTGATGGTCATCATCTTTTCCGCAGCCGCAGCGTATCTCGGGCTGAAGGTCGGACAGGTATTCGAAGCGGCAATCCCGATCGCAATCATTGCCGTAGGCCTCACAAGCGCATTGGGCAAGAAAGGCGGCCTCGGACAGAATGTCATCATCCAGTCCATCGGCGGATGCTCCGGCTCAGTGGTTGCCGGCGCCATCTTCACTCTCCCTGCCATATATATATTAGGTGTAGAGGTAAACTTTATGCAGATGTTCCTGTCCTCCCTTCTCGGCGGCATTCTCGGCATCCTCTTCCTGATTCCGTTCAGAAAATACTTCGTCAAGGAGATGCACGGCAAGTATCCTTTCCCTGAAGCCACGGCCACCACACAGGTACTGGTAAGCGGCGAAGGCGGAGGAAACAATGCCAAGACATTGATACTCAGCGGCCTGGTCGGCGGACTCTACGATTTCATCATCGCCACGTTCGGCGCATGGAGCGAAACCATCACCACCACCGTCACATCCGTGGGCCAGCACATTGCCGACAAGGCCAAGGTAGTGCTCAAGCTGAACACTGGAGCTGCAGTCCTCGGACTGGGCTACATCGTCGGACTGAAATACGCATTCATAATCTGCTGCGGCAGCTTCCTCGTCTGGCTGGTCATCATCCCGCTAATGAACCTCATCTGGGGCGAACAGGTCATTGACCTCATGAACTCCGGCATCACACAGACCATCGGAGACATGTCCGCAGACCAGATTTTCAAGGAATACGCACGACACATCGGTATCGGCGGCATTGCGACAGCC
>FR882184.1:1285-27308 GCA_000434935.1 Bacteroides sp. CAG:709
TCGGCGGCATTGCGACAGCCGGCATCATAGGCATCATCAAATCTTTCGGCGTCATAAAATCTGCAGTCGGACTTGCAGCCGGCGAGTTCACCAAAAAGCCGGGCGCCAAAGTCGAAGCCTGCGACCGCACCGATGAAGACATGCCGATGAAAAGCATTGTCTTCGGCATTGTCATAGCCCTCCTGGCGATTTTCGCATTCTTCGCATTGGGCGGAGTCGTGGAAAACATCTGGCAGGCGCTGGTCGGCGTGCTCATCGTCGGCATCATTTCCTTCCTGTTCACGACCGTGGCTGCGAACGCGATTGCGATCGTGGGCTCGAATCCGGTCAGCGGCATGACCCTCATGACATTGATAATCGCGTCATTGATACTCGTGGCCGTCGGCCTGAAGGGCAATGCCGGTATGGCGGCGGCGCTGGTCATCGGCGGAGTCGTCTGCACCGCGCTGTCCGTCGCAGGTTCGTTCGTGACCGACCTGAAAATCGGATATTGGATCGGCACGACGCCTAAGAAGCAGGAAATCTGGAAGTTCGCGGGTGTCGCCGTCGCTGCTGCAACCGTCTGCGGCGTGATGCTCGTGCTGAACAAGACCTTCGGTTTCACCGGGGACAATGCTCTCGTCGCGCCTCAGGCCAATGCCATGGCAGCTGTGATCCAGCCGCTTATGAACGGCGGCGGCGCTCCATGGGTCCTCTACGGCATCGGCGCTCTCATCGCTATCATCCTGACAATGTGCAAGATACCGGCTCTTCCGTTCGCGCTCGGAATGTTCATCCCTATCGACCTGAACCTGCCGTTGCTCGTCGGCGGCGGAATCTCCTGGTTCGTCGGCTCCCGCAGCAAGGACGCCAAGGTCAATGCCGAGAGACAGGAAAAAGGCACGCTCATCGCCTCCGGATTCATCGCCGGCGGTGCTCTGATGGGTGTCGTCAGCGCAATCCTCAAGTTTGCCAATGTCAATGTTTACTTGACCGACTGGCAGGCAATGTACGGTGAAGCTATCGCCATCATCCCTTATATCGCATTGATAGTCTTCATGATAGGGGTGGCAATGAAAGTGAATTATAAAAAACAACTACAATAATTTATGGAAAAGATATTGGACAGATTCCTGAGATATGTCGCTATCGACACTCAGTCTGATGAAAATTCGGAGTCACAGCCAAGTGCGGCCAAGGAACTGGATTTATTGAAATTGCTCTGCAAGGAGCTGAACGACATGGGAGTAGAGGCCACGCTCGACGAGTACGGCTACGTGATGGGCTCCATACCGTCAAACATTGACAAGAAAGTTCCCGCAATAGGCTTCATCGCTCACGTGGATACGTCGCCTGATGCTTCCGGAAAAGACGTCAAACCGCAGATTATCAAGGACTACGACGGCGGTGACATCGAGCTGAAGGGTGTGCCGGGACTGTTCCTGAAGCCGTCCGAATTCCCTGAGCTGCTGGCCCACAAGGGCGAGACCATCATCACCACTGACGGCACTACGCTGCTAGGAGCTGACGACAAGGCGGGTGTTGCAGAGATTATGGACGCAGTACAATATATTGTAGAGCACCCTGAATTCAAACATGGTGACATAAAGATCGGCTTCACTCCGGATGAGGAAATCGGCCGCGGTGTCGTGAAGTTCGACGTGAAGCGCTTCGGTGCCGACTACGCCTACACGATGGACGGCGGCGAAATCGGCGAGCTCGAGTTCGAGAATTTCAATGCTGCTTCCGCCAAAATCCATATCCAGGGGCGCAATGTCCACCCGGGCTACGCGAAGGACAAGATGAAAAACGCCATCCTTATCGGCATGGAGTTCAATGACTTGCTCCCTATCGGCCAGCGTCCTGAGCTGACAGAGGGTTATGATGGTTTCTTCCACATCATCAGTTTCAAGGGTTCCGTCGAGGAGGCCGATTTCGGCTACATCATTCGCGACCACGACCGCAAGAAGTTCGAGGAGAAGAAGGAGCTTATAGGTCAATGTGTCAATTTCATCAATGTGAAATATGGAGAGGGTACTGCGACTCTGGATGTCAAGGACCAGTACTACAACATGCGTGAGCAAGTGGAGCCATACTATTTCATCGTGGAAAAGGCGGTCAAGGCCATGGAGATGGCAGGCATCAAACCGAAGATCCAGCCTATCCGAGGCGGCACTGACGGAGCGAATCTTTCATTCAAAGGCCTCCCATGCCCGAACATCTTCGCCGGCGGCATGAATTTCCACGGCAAGATGGAGTTCGCCCCTCTCGAGAACATCGAAAAGGCTTCCGAGGTGGTTCTGAACATCATCAAGCTGTTCGCGGAATAGTCTGCGCGGCGGAAGGAGAAGCCTCTTAAAATCTACAGAACAAGTTGGCACATATATGCCAACTTGTTTTTTATTCCGAATAAAAACAATATAAATATTGTACAATGTGTATATTGTTTTTATCTTTGTGAAAAAGAACTACAAAATGACTTTTGATAAAATATTGGATGACGGAAGGCTCTGGGCAGTACGGTACGATGAAAAAGAACAAAACTGCTTCGATGAATTGTTTGACCGGTGGTATGACATGCAGTGGCTGAAGTCATTCTTCACGGAGAATCTTTCGGATTTAAGCGCCTACTTCCACATCACAGATGTATATAAGGCCATAATGGAAACAATAGAGGACGCATCCACTTTGGAATGCCTGATGCTGGACATAAGTCCGGACGCAAACCTAAATACACTTTTCAGACATCTTGAAAACAATAGATTCTCAGAAATGACATTAGGAAAAGAGAAAGCGAGAGGAAAAAGCGTCCACAAACATTCCTCTTGGTTAAGGATATATGCAATCAAAATTGAAGACGGCATCTACGTAGTAACCGGAGGAGCAATAAAACTGACGGCTACGATGTCTGAAAGAACACACACTCTCGCGGAACTGGCTAAAATGGAGATGGTTAGAAATTATTTCATTGACAATGGCGTTTTTGACAAAGAAGGATTAAATGATTATATAAACCATGAGCAAGGCAACTGAATTTTTGAACAATCACCAATCTGCAACACCTTCAAAGTGGAAGGAAGCGGCTGAATGGAGAAGAAAGAATGAGAACTGGCTGAAATATTCCAGAGTCATAACGATGAAAACCATGCAGGCTATGGATAAGCAGTCTGTCACTCAGTCCATACTTGCCAAGCGGATGGGATGTAGTCAACAATATGTCTCCAATCTGCTCAAGGGAAACTCAAACATGACATTGGAAACGATATCACGCATAGAAACAGCGCTCAACATTGACCTCATAGGATCCGCATTAAACTGTTTTGTTAACGGATATATGACAAGAGAAAAGACATCACGTCCACAATACCTGAACGATGGAGACTAAGCCCCATCACCTGTAACCTCCACAGGCACTTCCACGGGAGTCCCGGCTGACTTCTCCGCTTCACGCGCCACTTTCACCGCCTCGCGGGCTGCACGCTCGGCCGCCTTGCGGTCTTCCTTCTCCTTTTTCTTGGCGAAAACTGCCTTGTACTTCTCCAGGCGGGCATTTTCCTTCGCCTCACGCGCCTCGATGGCCTTCAACTGCTTCAGTTTCTTGGCACGCAACTTGGCCGCCTTCTTATCCGCAGCCAACTTGGCCTTGGCAGCATCCAGGCTGTCCAGACGCGCCCACTTCGCCTCACGTGCGGCATCCTTCGCGGCACGAAGCGAATCACGCTGCGCCTTCTTCAATGCAGCGGCATCAAGTACGGCAGCCTTGACGGAAGAAGAATCCGAAGACATTGACAATGAATCAGTTGTCGCCTTGGTAGAATCGGCTACAGCCGGAACTGCAGCATTGAGCGAATCCTTAGGCGGAACATTGGCGAGAGAATCCGGCGACTGCACGGACGCCGTATCGGCCGGCATGACGCGCGCAGCCTCCTTTTTGCGGGCCTTTGCATCTGCCTTGGCTAGCCTTCCGCGCTCGATTTCCTTCATCACGCCAGGCATATAACCCGGATAAAACTTGTCGGTATACTCAAACGACGTTCTCGGACGAGCCGCGTAACGTGAACGCTCTGAAGGCCTTATGGAATATGGCGTCACATCCTGCCTGCCGGAAGGACGAAGCTCGGGCTGCCACGAGAAACCCTTCAGCACACGCTCCTCACTCGTCATCTGCGCCACCGGATAACCGTCATTCTTCGCAGACTCGAAATAATAAACCCGGTCAATATCCCCGTTTTTGAAATACGCACTCAGCATCTTCGCCTCGCTCTTGTTCACGGTCGCGTAAACACTATCCTCCTGCAGATAGAAAATCGCATTGGCATCACCCATCGCATCGAAACGCGACAACGCACCGGTAGTGTCGAAATAAGCAAGCATCTCCGTAGCGCGGATCTGGTCGTAGCACAACGTATCTTCCTTGATGATAATGAACGCATTGGACATCAGACTCGCCTTCTGCAGCGACTGGTTTTTCAGAACAGCGAAAAGACTGTCCGCCGAATACTGCCTGTTCGATTCATTCCACACGACAGGCCTCTCATACATCCTCACCAATGAATCCAAGTCATTGTAAGCCAGTGAATCGCAGGCAATCTGAATATCTGATTTATAAAGCTTTACGTTCTTTACAGCGGTAATGAAACTGATTTTCGTGGAATCCAGCGGCTCCGGAATACTATCTTTCTGAACAGCGAGCGAATCCGTTGCTGACGCCAGAGAATCAGCCCCGACCGCAAGAGAATCCAACCCGACAGCCAATGAATTCAGGCCCGTTGCCGACGAATCCGTCCCCACCGGCTTCGAGTCCAGCCCTGCGGCCGCAGCATTCGGGTCAATGCCTTTGTCCACGGCACCCCCTTTCGGCGCCTTCACATCACCCTCCACCTTGTCCGCACCACCTTTCTTGCCACCTTTAGGCCTGTTCGGATCATTCTCCGCAGCCTTTGCCGCAGCCTCAGCCGCCTCCTTCGCCGCTTTCTGGCGATAATTCTGGACAGCATCCACAGACAAGTCCTCAAGACGAGACTTGGCGGCACTCTTCACGGCATCCTCTATCTGGAACATCATAAGAGACTGAGCCACAATCGAATCCGCGCCGAAATACACCGAATCAGGCGGCGCGGTTTCCGACTTCACCACCCCGATGACAGCCGGTTCGCGCGTCATGACCAGTCGTGACAATGAATCCGTATACAGCATCCTTCCGGCGACAGCCGACATATCCCGCGTCGTATCCGTAACCTGCGCATTGCCAAGAAGTTCAATGTCTCCGATAGAACGATAGTAGAACAATGAGTCCGCCCATCCCTCCTGCGTGTCGCTCATACCATGGACATCCCGGCGGAAAAGGAAAATCTCCCTGTTGCGGTCATACCATCCGGCATTGGAAGACAACATGTTGTCCTCGCTCCATGCATCGGTACCGAAACCGAAAGATGCCTTGTTCCGGGCAGAATCATATACGAGATTCGTCGTCTTCACGAATACGGAATCCGTGAACATATTGACATTGTCGGAAAATGTGAACGTCTTCGCCTTCGAATCGTAAGTACCTGTGCGACTTTCGATTACCTGACCTTCGGCATCCTTCATGGAACCGCCGTTGAAAAATATCGCGACGCTGTCACGCGTATTGTAGTCAAGGAATTCCGTACGGAGAACATTGTGGTCCTTGTCCTCCAGCTGCACCAGCGAACCGCGGAACTCGGCCAGGTCACGGTCCACATAATAGGTGAGCTTGTCACCGGTCAGAACCGTCTGGTCCTGAAGGATTTTCACATTGCTGATAGCGAAAATTTCATTGGTCCGCACATTCCAGAGCGCGGTATCGCAAATGAGAAAAGTGTCATTGTGCAGGAAACGCGCCGGCCCCGTAACCTTGCGGTAATCCACCCCGTCCTTTTCTATCAATTCCATGGACTGCGCGCTCAACAGGCGTACAAGAGAATCCACCTGACTGCCTTTTTCCTGGGCAGACAGGCGGAAAAACATTGACAGAAATATCAATCCCGCTATGAGACTTCTGCGAAAAGTCATAATTATTTCTCAGATGTGCCCTCTTTTGCGACCTTGTTCCAGCCGTCGCGTGAGAACTCGCAATTCTTGAAGAGAGGGTCAATGACTATATATGTAGTTTTTATCTTACCGTCAATGAATTCGTCGATGGCCGCATTCTGCTCCTTGGCACGTGCCTCTTCGAGCAAGTCGCTGTAATCATTGTCGAAAGAAGCGGTATGCGCCGGAATAATCTTGTCGACGCGGATAATCTTATATACGGTATTGCCGTCGCGTCCCTCATTGTCCTTGGACGCCACCGGCTCCGAAATCTCGCCCTCCTTCAAATCCTTGATAGCCGCATAGTCCTGAGGCTTCAGCTGGTCAATCTCGAAATACGAAGAACCGGTATTAGGGTCAGCCATCTGACCGCCGTTGGTCTTCGTCTGCGCGTCCTGAGAATAGAACTTCGCAGCAAGCTCGAACGTCACAGCGTCATTCTGAATCTCCGTCTTCAACGAATCGAGAGTAGCGAATGCTTTCTGCCTGTCCTGGTCTGTGTATGAAGGCTTTATGAGGATGTGACGAGCATTGAACATGTCACCTTTCTTCTCCAGCACTTCGATGATATGGAATCCGTCAGGGGTCTCGACAATCTGCGAAATGACGCCAGGTTTCAGCGCCATTGCCGCATCGGAAAACGCCGGCCAGAAAATGGACTTGGACGCCATTCCGAGCTCGCCGCCCTTTCTCGCGCTACCAGGGTCCTCAGAATAAATACGGGCCAATGTCGAGAATTTCTCGCCGTTGATAATTCTCTCACGGATGCTCAGAAGCTTCTCTTTCACAGCGAGATTCGCATTCTCACGGTCCGGATAGATGCTGATCTGGCTGAGCTGGTACTTGACCGGCACCATCGGCAGGTCCTCAGGATCCGTCTCGGAAATATACTTCTTCACATCATGAGGCGTAAGCTCAGGAATCGACGAGGCGATCTGCTGCTGCATCTGCTGGGTAAGCGACATGTCCTCCAACTGCTGCCTCCATTCCTGACGAAGCTTGTAAATCGGCTTGCCATAGAACTTCTCCACCTCGTCATCGCCACCGAAATTTGTCTGAATCTGCGCCATCCTCTGGTCCAGGGAGCTGTTCACCATCTCCTGGTTCACCGAAAGGGAGTCAAGTCTCGCCTGCATGAGGAACAGCTTGGAATCCATCATGTGCTCCAGCTGCTCGCAACGCATGTTCTTGTCGGAATACATGCCCTGCATACGCATATACAATATCTCCTGTTCCAGCTGGGACAACGAGATCATCTCGTTACCGACCACGGCTATAGTCTTGTCAATGAGCCCGTTAGGGTACGTCTGCGCAAAGCCGCATACCGGCAGGACGAGCGCCATTACAGATACTGTCAGTTTCAGAATATTTTTCATGTTTCTTCGATATTCATTATTGGTCCAACCCCATCAATAGATGATGAAATTTTCCTGATTGCGCGCATTCTCTATCAAGTCCCGTTCCAAACCGTTCAGCAACGCCTGTTTTCTGGTGCTGAGTATGATGTCCTTGATTCTTTCGCGATAATAATCCACCGGACCGGTCTCGCCGGCCTTCTTCAAGCTCCCGATATAGGCGATGTTCAGGTTCCCGTTATCATCCGGAATCTCCACCACCCCGTCCTTCAGCATTGAAAACACTGTACCATAGTCAGTTCCGAACTCCCGGGACAGTCGCACGAGGTCTATCCACTTGCCGCCGAAATCCGTGTACCTGAACGCCGAATAGGACGCGACACTGTCCGCCTCCATCTGGTCCTCCGGCTTGTCCGACTTCATTTTTTTCTTGATGATCTCCAGATTCGGTGAATCCGAGGAAATCGACAGGAAACGCGCCTTCGCTATCGGCAGCGACAGCTTGAAAGTCTCGATATGCGCCTCGTAGTATTTCTCTATCTGCGCATCCGTCACAGCCGTGTCAAGCCTCTGGTTCACATATTTCTGCTCATAACGGTACTTCAGCAGCGACCGCCTGTAGTCCTCCAGTTCCTTGTCCACGTTCTTCTCGCTTTTAGACAATTCCTTCTCGGCCACATCGATGAACGCCATGTCCGACGCCCACGAATTGATGTATTGGAGCGCCAGCCGCGTACTGTCCTCCGGGCTCGCCGAATCCGGAATATACGCATTCAGGTCCGATGCATACAGCTTGTGATTGCCGATTTTGGCCACCACGCGCCCGTCATGAACAAACGACGTAATCGTCTTGCACGAATTCAGCCACGGCAAGACGATTACTAAAAGGCAAACGCCGAAAATATTCAGAAGTCTGTTTCCGATCAATTCTATCTTGAATAATTAGGTGATTCCTTGGTGATTGTCACATCATGCGGATGGCTCTCCAGATAACCGGCATTCGTGATGCGGACGAACTTGGCGTTACGCAACGATGCGATATCCTTCGCTCCGACATAGCCCATACCTGCACGCAAACCGCCCACAAGCTGATATACTACCTCGGATACAGTACCCTTGAAAGGCACCTGCGCCACGATTCCCTCCGGCACGAGTTTCTTCACATCCTCTTCCATATCCTGGAAATATCTGTCCTTCGAGCCATGCTCCATCGCTTCGAGCGAACCCATGCCTCTGTACGCCTTGAACTTCCTGCCGTTCAGGATGATAGTCTCGCCAGGAGACTCCTCCGTGCCGGCAAAAAGCGAGCCCGCCATAATGGTGCTTGCGCCTGCGGCCAATGCCTTCGCGATATCGCCTGAGTAGCGGATGCCACCGTCGGCAATGACAGGAACGCCCGTTCCCTCAAGCGCTTTCGACGCCAGCATCACCGCTGTCAATTGCGGCATACCGACGCCCGCGATGATTCGCGTAGTACAAATCGAGCCAGGGCCAATGCCTACCTTCACGGCACTTACACCGGCATCCGCCAATGCCTTTGCACCTTCTCCGGTAGCGACGTTGCCGGCAACGATCTGTATATCTCTGTTCTTGAATGCTTCACAAGCCTTGGCAATGACTTCGAGCACGCCGACTGAATGTCCGTGTGCAGTGTCGATTACCACAGCGTCAGCACCTGCACTCACAAGCATCTCGATTCTGTCGAGGGTATCTGACTTCACGCCGACTGCAGCTGCCACGAGAAGACGGCCCTTCGAATCTTTGGAAGCGATAGGATTGTCCTTGATTTTCATGAGGTCCTTGTAGGTGATGAGTCCGACAAGCTTGTTGTCATCGTCCACTACAGGGAGTTTCTCGACCTTGCTCTTGCGCAGGATTCCGGTGGCCTCCTGCAGGCTGATGCCCTTTTTCGCGGTAACGAGGTTCTCGCGGGTCATGATTTCGGAGATCGGCAATCTCTTGTTGTCCTGGAAACGGAGGTCACGGTTCGTGACGATTCCGATGAGCCTTCCGGCATTGTCCACGACAGGGATGCCTCCGATATGGTGCTTGGCCATAAGTGCCAATGCGTCACCTACTGTAGCTTCAGGGCTGATGGTGACCGGATCGTAAATCATACCGTTCTCCGCCCTTTTCACACGGCGGACCTGCTCACACTGCTGGTCAATGGTCATGTTCTTGTGAATGACACCGATACCGCCGGCACGAGCCATTGCAATAGCGAGTTCAGCCTCTGTAACAGTGTCCATTGCTGAAGACACGATAGGAGTGCAGAGAGAAATATCTCTAGTGAACTTGGTGGAAACATCTACAGCTCTCGGCAAGACCTCGGAGCGTGCAGGAACGAGCAAAACGTCATCGAAGGTAAGTCCTTCTGGGATTTCTGTATTTACGAACTGCATTGTGAATAAATATATTTTGGCAAATATACGAATTTTTTGATTACGTACAGCCCTTCGGGCAAATCTTTGCCCAGCAAGAGGAACGATGATATGACAGCAGATGCGCCGACAGCGCAATTACAAGATTTTCAATATAAATATAAGGAATTCCGGAATGTTTATGCACCTTTGTAGAATTATAGTGTGCGCGGCGCGATGCCGCCTTCGGAAAAGACTAATAAACAATAAATTATAAACGCATTAAACTAACAATTTATCATGACGAAAAACAATCAGAAGACCTACGAGCGCCCGACCCTCCAGGTGCTTTTCGTAGAGACGGAAAGTGTGATGGTGACGGATAGCTATGGCACAGCTGGTGCAGCTGGTGCACAAGGAGATTTTTTTGAAGGCGAGGACTATTAAAACATATTGAGCGATGAAACATTCAGTCATGTCCTTTTTGGCAATTGTTGCCACGCTGAGTTCCTTCATTTCTTGCCAGAAGGAAATAGAAACTCCAAAAGATGATATAACATCATCACATACAGTGTCTTTTGTAGCCGACGCTCCAAGGACTAAAACCAATGCCACTGTTGATGGAAACAAGGTGAACTATTCATGGACAAAAGTCGACGAAGATAAATTCAAAGTTTACGAAATAGTAGACGGCAAACACACGCCTGCATCAATGGTTATGGCAACTTTGAATGATGGTGGCCTCATGGAAATCTCCGCAACATTTGGTGGAGAAAAGATTTCAGGCGCTTCTTATCAAGCAGTTTTCAATACTGGAGTTAAGGCAGTTCAAACAAATAACGACGAAACAAGCTACGACCAAGATTCAGATGTCCTTGTATCTGAAGTAGTTTCCGACCAAAACAATAATTTCAACAACGGCATTGCTCTTAAATTCAAGAGATTAGTAGCCGTAAACAAAGCTACTCTCAAAAATCTTGAGAAAGGCGATTATCTGGCTCATACCATCATTGAGACCACAGACAAGAAGGATCTTGCCGGAGAATATTCCAACATAACAGATTTATTCGGAGATTGCAAATCAAAGATTTCTGTCGAAACGCTACATGGGATTACAGGAGGCTCCGCCCCTGTCAATTTCATAACGCTGCCTGTAGCTGACACCAAACTCAAAGTTACAGCTGTTACTATCGACGATAACGAAAAGTTTGTTGCTGCTTACGAGAAGACATTTTCTAAAGGGATATCGCTGACTCAGGGCAACCTCACTTCGTTCGGAGTACTGATGAGTGAAAAGACTGGCGAAACTATTGATCTGTCGAAAGATGAGACCACCACAGCGACAACTGATGAACTCACTTGGGATAGGGCTCTTGTTCATGTTAAGGCTTTAAAAGGCAAAAGCACTACTAATGCGAACAATTATTATCCAGGCGTGTCTAACTACTCAAGCACAAGATTCTATACGGAAAGCACTTTAGCAATCACTCCGATGAATAGTTTGTCCATCAGTGAGATCGTATTTACAGCGACATCTGATAAATACGCGAAAGCTCTTGCAAACTCCACGTGGACAAATGCTACGGCATTCGTTAGTGGCACAACAGTCTCAATTATCCCTACCGATGGCACTAAAGAAGTTTCGGCCGTAATTTCAGCAACAACTGGCCACAAATCAATTGAGATAATTTATGGTCAGCCAAAAGCAAGAGAGAAACATTCGGTAATCATTTCTTCCGACGTCAAGAATGGAACAATAACTGCGACCCCGACAACAGCTTATGCTGGCGAAAATATCACATTGACAGCGACACCTGATGGCGGATACATCCTGAGCGAATGGAATGTAACAACAGCGACTGGAAATATCACCGTAACTGACAATGCTTTTGTCATGCCTGACGAAGATGTGACTGTATCTGCCGTATTCACTGAAAAAGGCGAAGTGAACGACGGCTCTTTGGAGCGTCCATATACAGCTGCTGAGGCTATCGCCGTGATTGATTCCGGAACTGGCCTGACCGGTAAGTATGTGAAGGGCATTGTGAAGGCAACTCCTACATTTGATGCGCGATACAATAGCTTGACATATGACATCGAGTCCGGAAAGAAGACCTTGAACATTTACAGTGGTAAGGACCTCGGTAACGTAGGTTTCGTAGGAGCAGAGGACTTGAAGGCAGGTGACGAGGTTGTCGTCTATGGGGATTTGAAGAAGTATAACAAGACTTACGAGTTGGATAAGAACAACTACCTTATCTCCATCAACGGTGAGACTCAGATTTATAGAGGCCTTGCAGTTTCCGGTCAGAAAACAGCCTTCACAGTGGGTGATGCTTTCGTGTTCGGAGGAAAGGCTCTTCAGGTATGGCGCGGTAAGGAGGATGTTGATGTAACCGCATCTGCGAGCATCAGCGGCTATGATATGGCCACCGAAGGCAAGCAGACCGTTACTGTTACCATAGGTGATGAGACGGTAACTTACGAAATCAATGTTCGTGCTGCTGGCAGCGAGGCTCCTAAGACGTACACTCTTACTTTTGGTAAAGTGTTTAGTGATACCCCGGTGAGTGGCTACACAACTACCTGGGAGGCAACCCGTGACGGGTTTACTTGGGAAATGGCAAATTGGAATAACAACAATGCATATGTTGGTACCAAACAAAATCCAACTGATTGGACATTTGTAAGGGCAGGTCGTAAAAACAACAAATCCGTTGCGACAATCACCACTAAGACGACCATGCCTGAAGCTATATCTACTGTCACAATGACTATTGATAAAATAACAACAAAGAGTGTTAATTTAATTAAGCTTGAGGTGCTCTCTGCTGATGGGAATACGGTAAAAGAAACAATAACAGCAGACAAGAAGGTCGCAGGTGATTACGCATTCACAATCACCAAGCCTCAGCAGGATTGTAAGTATAAGATAACCGTAGACTGCGCTTCCGGAAGTTCTAATGGACTCATTACTATTTCAAAGGTTGAATACAAAAACTTCTAATCTTCCTTCGGCTGAGACACCAACGGGCAAGAACCCACGGATTGTAAGCCATACGCGGAGGTAAGAAACATTGAGGCCAATGTGTTGAGTTCGACGGAGGTGACTCTGTCGGGCTCTTACACAGGGGCCTGCAGTTCACCTGCCGAACTCGGCTTTTATTGGGGCACATCCTCAAATTCATTGACAAACAAACTGACCGTCAGCTCGGTCACGGCGACAGGCACGGACAGCGGGACTTTCGTGGCTCACCTTTCGGACCTTGTCCCCGGGAAATCCTACGTCTTTCAGGCGTTCGCGCGCGTATCAGGCACAGGCGCATACTCGTCTAGCGAGCAAGTGTTCTATGCCGGCACGCCGACCGTCTTCAAGATGCCGGGAGGCGTCCAGCCTGCTGTTGACAAGGATTGGCTCGAACTCGCCTCGGCTAAGGAAGGCTCGCAATATGTGGTAAGCACCACCTACGCAGGCGAACGGAACTACACCGTCTTCTACGACACACAGATGACGACTCCCCTCTGGACCGCATATCCATTGGACAGCAGCCACATGGGATCTCTCAGCCGGCCATCGGGCTGGAGCTACAACCCGAACATCGACGAGAAGTACCAGGTCAGGGTGACTGACGGCAGCTATTCGAACAGCACGTATTCGCGAGGTCACATGTGTCCGAACGGTTCGCGCAACGGAAACGCCACGATGCAGGCCCAGACTTTCTACGTGACGAATCAGGTTCCGCAGATCCAGAACAGTTTCAACAGCGGAATCTGGAGCAATCTGGAGAATGCCGTCCAGGGCATTGCCAAGAGCCACAACGAGGAGATCTACGTGGTGACGGGCGTGGCTTTCGAAAAGGAGGGCGAGACTCGCACCATAAATTACACGAGTCCCAAGTCCAGCTCCCAGAGAGTTCCCATCCCGAACTACTTCTACAAACTGGTGCTCCGGGTGAAGTATTCCGGCAGAACGGTCTCCGATGCGACCTGCATAGCTTTCTGGTTCGACCACAAGGCTTACTCCGACAGCTACAAGAACTACACTGTCAGCGTTGACCAAGTAGAAACCTGGACCGGTTTCGACTTCTTCGTAAATCTCCCCGACGACCTCGAATCCGCCGCCGAGTCGAAGACCCCCACCTGGTCCTCCTTCACCAGTTTCTAGCCGTCACTCCACACGACAAGTCTCCGGACCTCCACCAGAACTACATCACCCTAGTAGCTCCGGCAGAAGCCCGGACTTGTTTTCTACGACTTTTTTTAAACTCAACCCCCACACAACCATGCACACCATCGCCTTCAGAGACTTTAGAATTCACAAAGGGAGGAAGATTGTCGCGGGCGCGATACCCGATTGGGGCACACCATCAGACAACCGACCTGCCTGGCAGAAAAGATTGGAACCTTTCAATCTAAATCATGATTATACCATAAACTGGGGAGATTACTCAAATTTCAATATGGAAGGCGAGGCAAATGGCGAGGACTTCCCTTTCAAATACACCATAATTGAAATCAACTCGGACCAGCCCTAAACATATTCATTGAACTGACAAAATTCCACCTCATTGGGACAACCGCCTTCATCTCATACGACAACTGAGCAATCCAGCTGAAACTCACATACTATCACTTTATATGAAACCCGAACGAACACCTCAGACAGCACTCATAGAGCAACTCCACAGATTACACGACCTGTGCAAATCATACGATAACGGAATGTGCGTCGCAATGGATATCGCAGTCGCATTGCGGACATTGCTGCACGATAGTCCGAACGGAAGAAGTCTTTCAGTCCTGACCCAATGCGGATTGCGCGATAAAGTTAAATTCCTGGACACGACGGCCCAAAGAGGAACCATCTCCTTCTTCGCTGTAGGGGATAACGTCTCGAACAAAAACATACAAGTCGCCACACATATTTATTGCGACCTGCTCTGTAAGGAGATCAACAATTCCGATAATGGTGGCGTCAGATACACATTCTCCCCTCTTAGTAAATCCCCCTTATATTCAGATTACGAACAAAGGTGCATCAGTCAAAATAGATTTCTCTCCACGAAGGACTGGCTGGACTCCAACATATTCGAGGTATTGAAAGGCAGGAATTGGGGAGAAGAACAGAATTGGCATTTATCACGATACCAATTGTTTACCATCTTAGCAAACAAAGATGGAGGAGCTCATTATGAAAACAATCTTCAAGACAAGAGAATTGAGGAAATGTTTTACAATGAGTACCGTGATACGCAAGCATTGCATCTGATAGTAAATGGTTCAGATGTCTGTTTTGAGAACACCCCGATATATCCATCTGTCCGTCAAATAGCACAAGAGGCGTTAGTATCACTGGAACTACATCTAAAGAATAATACCCTAAACCAGCCACACCACCAGTTTCGACTTTCTCGCATATTTTCCAAACACTCCTGACACGAACACCAAGTCGAAGAAGAAGTCGCGGGATTGTGAGTGCTCCGCTACCATAACCATTACACATCGCACAAGGCGCAGCCGAAGACATGACACAGAATGCGTGGCGCATAAGTCTCTGTTTCATAACAGATTAGCCGTTTTCAGAGTTATCTTTTTGCGCACTCTGAAAATGACGAAATATCTAACATTCAGCTATTTACGCGCCACGTCAAATGTATCGTCCTGAAAAACGTTTACCTGATAATCCATGTACAGGCAAAAGCCCCGGCGGGGGTGATGCCTCTGGAGGCATGGCCGCCCATGGCCTTGTGAATGGGTGGCAGGCGACAGCCTGACGGGATGAGCGAAGCGAACCTCCAGAGGTCTCACCCCCGCCGGGGCGCGTCCAAGGGCGACCGCCGGGGCGCGTCAAAACCACTGCCAAAACGCGTAAATCAAAGCCCAACGTCGGGACGCGGCCACGGCAAGATACGTAACTTATTGATAATTAAATACCATTTTAACAGTAGCGTGGAAACGCAGGCTTTTTTTGGCCACGTTTCCACGCCCAGTTTTATAACACATTGAAAATCAACGTCCACAAAAACGAGGCGTGGCCGCGTCCCGCCGAACCTGCTGGGGACTGAAAGGTTTATCGGCACGAGGACTCTCAGGGTACGGATTACCGGAAAGTATATCTCAGACCGAAACTCAAACTGAAATCAGTGGGCTTGTCAGAATAGATGGTGCGCACCTTGGAATTATTGCTGAAATGGTGGCTGACACCCGGCTCCATGTAGAGACCCAGCTGCGGCAAGATATTTACCTGAATGCCGGCAGCACCGTTTACTGACCACTGCAATCCTTTCTGTTTCAGGGTTATAGATGAAGAACCATGATACTTGCCGTCAAGATACTCATCCGTCTTCAATGAACCCCTTACGCATTTTTCCATGAGACCGCCGGCAGTTATATATGCATTGAAATACCTGGAAGAGAAGATGTTGAACGAAAGATTCAGCGGAATGCCAAGATAATGCATGCTTTGGACACCCTTGCTCCAGCCGCTCACGGCACCCTCCTTACCTGTTTTCAAATCAGACGACAAGAACGAATAAGTGAGGCCGGACTCGATGCCGAGAAATTTATTGAAATCGTATCTTATTGATGCTCCGATTTTTACAGGCATCTTGTGTGAATATTCCGTAGTTACCTCCGGCTGGTTGTAGACGATGACGCCGGCCGCGCTCTCAACCCTTCTGTCAACCCAGTCCGCACTCGACACGCCGCAATCCAACGGGTTCGCCCCTAGCGCAGCCGCAGTCGGTCTGCTGCTCAATGAAGATGCTGAACCGGAACCGTTTACGGACAATCCTGCCGCGAGCTTGCCGCCACGTTTTGTCCTCTGCAACTCAGGCTCCGCCAAAACCCACTTCCACGCATCAGCGAATCTGCCGCCGTCATCCTCCGGCTCAATGTCCTCTTCCGTGTCAGGCTCAATGTTGCCCTCAATTTCATTCTTCTCGCTGGTCTCAGCTGTCACCCCGACGACCTCACCAAACGGCTCCTCGGCAACCTCATCGGACGACTCACCGGAAAAATCTCCAGACACCGCCATGCCACGGAAATCCCTCACCTCAGTCTCCACATAATGCCTCGTCTGACTGACCTCGGGAACACTCGTAATATCATTGTCCTGAACAACTTGCGCCGAAACGACAGGCTCCTGCCCGACCTTTACCGCCTCTGCCGTCATTGTTGCCGGAACATCCTCTTTCGCGTTGAAAATAAGCATTGCACCGAACAATGCCGCCGCTGCGACTGCGGAACTGGCGAGAAGCCACAATGGAACTGCGCGGCGCTTGTTTCCGTTGAGACCGGCCGCAGCACTGATGCCCGCCCACACGCTGTCCGAAGGCTGCTCCGAGTAGCCCTCCATCTTGTTTTTCAGTTTATTTGTCCAGTCCATCATTGGTGCTGCTTTACATAATCATTGATTTTCTTCGCCAGAATCTTTCTGGCCCTGTGGAACTGGGAAGCTGAAGTGCTTTCCGTGATGCCCAGCAGGTCCGCTATTTCCTTGTGCGGTTTTTCCTCGAAAACCACCAGGTTGAATATTGTGCGGTAACCGTCCGGGAGCTCCTGTATCATCTTCTGTATCACCTCCGGAGGAACCGACTCCACTTCTGGATCATCGTCTTCGTCCGTCATGTCAGGAAGCCGGTCCCCGTAATCTATGAAACTGCTCTTTTTCTGCTTCCGGAGATATTGCAACGCCTCATTTACCGTGATTCTGCTCATCCATGCCTTCAGGGAACCATTGCCCTTCCAGGTGAAAGAACCTATTGAAGAAAGTATCTTGAGGAAACTGTCCTGGAGAACATCCTCAGCGGCGGCATGGTCGGCTATGTATCTGGAACACAACGCCAAAAGATACCCGGACGACTCATCGTACAGCTTCTTCACAGCTGCATTGCTGCCATTCCGGATATCCTCTGCAATCTGCTTTTCAGAATATTTGCCGAGTCCAAACAATTTCATGCCCCATCACGCTGCAATTCTTCTGCCAGAAATTATTTGCCGTCTCCGGGGCGGGTCTTGTAATTGAACTCGATGGTCTTGGTCTTGCCTGAAGGAGCATTGTACCTGACTTTCAGCTTCACTGTCTTGCCCTCAGTATCAGGAAGTTGGTTCAATCTGAAAGCGACGTATGCCTCTGTCGGAACCTCCTTGATGTCGCCATGGTCGTTGTGCCTGAACTCTACCACATACGGATCGGACGGGTCCACGCCTGTGACCAGATTCACCTCGTGCTGAATGTAATTGAACCTGCTCCACAATGCCCTGAATCTCAAGGTCAGATAGCCGTCTTCGCATACGGTAGGGAAGGCGTCAATGATTTCCACCGGATCGCTGCCATATTTCTCGGCATCTTTCTCCGCGCCCTCTGAAGCTACAGTCTGTTTGGTAAGCAATGCCTTGAGCCAGAGAACGTTGCCGATCTGCACTCCATTGGACTCGCTTTCCAACTTATAGTTCGTGAATGCACGTACTTCCTTGTCACCATACGGTGATTTGGTCATGTTGGAAGGATAAATAACAGTTTTGTCATCCAATTGAAGATAAAACTTGTCGCCGTCCGGCTTGACCGTAACTACGGCGTTCGGTATCAAATCTTCGTATGAAAATCCGTCATCCTTCGTGCATGACTGCATTGATACTGCTGCGCCCAATACTGCAGCAAAGATAATTCTACTTGTTTTCATATCGTTTACTTTTAATTGCCATACTATAAATGCAGTCTGGCGAAAACATTGCATTATGCCATGCGAAAAAAAATTCGTAATTTTACGTGTTTTTGGTAATTGGACATAATTATGAATAAAAAGAATATTGCGTTATCATTTGCCGCTGCCCTTTTATCGGCGACATCTCTCTGCGCAGCAGGCGGGACGAATGCGGTTTCAGGCAATGTCTCTGAGGCGTATGAGATTTCACAGACGAAAAAGTCACAGCTGAAATATGCCCGGGAACTGCTTGAGCACGGCATGTATGCCGAAGCGCGGAAAATCTTCTCGGAGTATCCTGCCGATCCTGTCGCGGGCGGTTATGCGCTCATGTGCGATGTCAAGATGAAATCCAACGGCTATGAGACCAAACTCGCGAAATATATTTCAATGTTTCCGTATTCCGGACTCGTTCCGCAGCTCCGATATGAATATGCATTGAACCTCTTCGATGAAGCCGACTACAAAGCAGCTTCGGCGGAATTTGCATCTGTCAATCTTTCAGGACTTTACAGGAACCAGCTTGCGGCATACACATTCAAGAAGGCATACTCGGATTTCGAGATCGGCCATGAAGAAGCCGCATTGCAGGGCTTTATGAAAGTGTCCGGAATGAAGAAAAACGACTACCAGGCACCGGCCGCTTATTCCATTGCATATATATGGTACGAATGGGAGAATTTCAGCGAAGCCATGAATTGGTTCGAAAAGTCTGAAAAGGACCCTCGTTTTGCCGACGTCTCTTCCTATTATATAATGGAGTGCCGTTTCATGAACAAGGACTACCGTTATGTAACCGACAATGCTGCCAAGATGTATGCTTCCGTGCCGGAAGAACGTCGCCCGCACCTTGCCCGCATAATCTCGGAATCCTATCTGGTACAGGGAGATGCGGAATCCGCGAAGAAGTACTATGACAGGACCGACGTGGTAGCGGGAAAGACCAGGAAGGACTATTTCTATGCAGGTTCTTTGTTGTATGCATTGGAAGATTTCAAGGGCGCTGTCGACAATTACAGCCTTATGACCGACCGCACCGACTCTCTCGGCCAAATCGCCAACTACCAGATGGGTTACAGCTATATCCGGACCAAGAACAAGGTTGCGGCAATGCAGGCCTTCAAGGACGCCTCAGCCGGCAGCTATGACAAAGCAATTCAGGAAGATGCGTATTTCAATTACGCCAAACTGGCATTTGACCTGAACAATGACCCGTCCGTGTTCGACAGCTACATCAGCACATATCCGAGCAAGGCCAAAGGAGACAAGATTTACAGCTATATCGCCCTTGCAGCATTGTATAACCATGATTATGCCGGTGCGGTAGAAGCTTACGACAAGATAGACGTCCTGGATGAGGACATGAAGAACAACTACATCAAGGCCAACTATCTGCGTGCTGACCAGCTCATTGAAGCAGGCTCATATCGGAAGGCGGTGCCGTGCCTGAAGGCGGCTGCGTATTATTCCGACAAGCGTTCTGCCTTCAACCAGCTCTCCCGTTACTGGCTCGCCGAAAGCTTATACAGGTCCGACGACTATGCCGGAGCGGCGGAAGGATATAAGGTATTGTACAATGCATCAGCACTTTACGGCCGTCAGGAAGGCGGACTTCTCCCTTATGACGTGGCATATTGCTACTATAAATCGGGAGATTATGCGAGTGCGGAGAAATGGTTCGACATCTATCTCCAATCCGGAGACAAGAAAGGACGCAGGGACGCATTGACCAGAAAAGGAGATACCTATTTTATCCGCAAGGACTATCCTGCGGCGATCAAGTCTTACGAAACCGTCATCGCGGAATATCCTCAGTTGGATGACCTTTATCCATATTACCAGGCCGGACTCTCTTATGCATTGACAGACAAGCAGAAAGAAGAAGCGGAGCTGCTTGCGGCGACATTGTCGGCGCCGGTTTCGGCCGCATTCTGGTGCGAGACGGAATATGAACTCGGACGCGCTTACATGCATATCGGCAGCAATGCGCAGGCCTCGCAGGTTTTCGCGCGTATCGCAGATGAGGGCCGCGACTCGACTTACCGCGCCCGCGCGCTTATCGGCCTGGGCATGATTTCGGCCAATGAATCCCAATACGACCAGGCATTGGGCTATTATAAGAAAGTGGTTTCGGAAATGCCGACTTCGGAGTATTCGGAGGATGCCCTGCGTGCCATCGAGGCCATTTACCAGACACGTCAGGAACCGGAACAATATTTCGCTTACCTCAAGACATTGTCCGGAAAACAGGCGTCTGAAGAGGATAGGGAAAGCATTTTCTTCAATGCCGCCGAGCAGATTTTCCTGGCGGAGAACTATCAGAAAGCCATTACCTCGTTGCAGGCATACATTGACGAATATCCTCAGGGTACTGATGTGAACCTGGCGGAATTCTATATGGCTGAATCATATAAGAACATCGGAAAGAAGGAGCAGGCATGTGACTGGTACAGGAAGGTGATTGAAAGCGGCGAGGGATCTTTCGTCGAGGCTTCTTCACTGAATTTCGCGAAGCTGTCATATAGCCTGGAGCGTTACAAGGACGCGTATGCAGGGTATGAATCGCTGCTTGCCAATGCCAAGATCGAGAAAAACAAGCATACTGCCATCGTCGGAATGATGAATTCCGCATATTCGGGAAAAGACTGGCAGTCAGCCATTTCCAGTGCTGCGCAGGTGGCAGCCGACAATCGCAGCGACAAGGATGACGTCCGCAGGGCCAAATATGTGGAAGCCAAGTCATTGCTTGCCACGAGCCAGCGTGGGAAGGCATTCAAGATACTCAAGTCACTTTCCTCTGAAACTGCTACGCCGGAGGGCGCCGAGGCTGCATACCTCATAATCCAGGACAGCTATGACCAGGGCAAGTTCGAGGAAGTGGAGACATTGGTATATAAACTCTCGGATTCCGGTACGAACCAGACATATTGGCTTGCGAAGGCGTTCATTGCGCTTGGTGACTCATTCGCCGAGAGGGGCGAGATGAAGCAGGCGAAGGCCACATTCGAGAGCATCCGCGACGGCTATACGCCTGAAGGAAAGGCTGACGAGGTTCTTGACAATGTGAACATGCGTCTGCGCAAAATCGAGGAAAGGGGAGAGTAATTTATTCTGAATCAATATGAAAAAGATATATCTTTCAGCAGTATTTTTCATTGCGTTGTCGGCCGGGGCACAGAACCTTAATCCGACAGTTTCGGTAACCAGGGATTACGAGGGGAAACTTATGGAGGTGCACAAGCCGTCCATGGCCATGTTCGTGCCGGATTCCCTGCACAGATTCGATCTGGATTTCGATTATTCCGTTTTCGCTAATCCGTACAATGGAGCATACGATTTCAAGCCATACGTGCTGGAAATGCGTCCGGATGCGGAACCGTATTCCGGCAGGAAATTGTATCTGAAGGCCGGTGCGGGGTATCAGCTCAGGCCAATGCTGGACTTCGTGTGGGAGCCGCAGCTGAAAACGCCGAAATTCAAGATGGATGTATATGCGTCGCATCATTCGTATATCGGTGATTATAAGAACATTGAGCTAAATTCTGACAATAAGCTCGTGAGTATGGGCAATGCCGGTAATGGTTATGATATGTATTCCAATGCCGGAATAAACGGGCAGGCGGACTTGAATAAGGCGAAGTTGTCTTTCGATGCTGGCTATGTAGGGATTCATACGAAATTCGGAGGCAATGCGACCGGTTACAATGCTGCTGAAGCCGGCTTTCGTGCAAAGTCGGAGAATGATGCCGATACCTATTTCTATTACGATGTGGACTTTAGGTATCATGGTGCAAATCAGGGTATTGGCGATGGCGTTGCTGCGGGGGGCCGCTCGTTGAGAATGAATGACATAGACTTCAATGTGACTTTGGGGCCTGTGATGCATCAGTATCATAGCATCGTGGCGGATTTCGGCGTGGGGCTGTCATATTACCGCGGGGCGTTGGCGACCGATGTCGGTACCGCTTACATTACTCCGAAATATGTGCTGAACAAGAACCGCTGGCGCCTCCATGCCGGACCGAAATTCAGTTTCAATATCAGTGACAGGGATGGTGCGGATGCGCTCAATACCAATAAAGGTATTCTCATTTATCCGGATGTCTATATCGGATTCGAGGCGGTGCGGAACTATATGAACCTGTATTTCAAGGCTGAGGGCGGCGATTACAGGAATCCGTACAAGGACATGAAGGAGAAGTTTCATTTCATGCTTCCGTATTCCAAGATGTCCAATAATTCAGTGATGCAAGCTGATTTCGCGCTCGGTTTCAACGGCAATATCTGCAGCCGTTTCCGTTATGATGTCCGTGCCGGTTTCAGAAGTTTCGAGGCTATGCCGTTCGATGTCGTGGTGGGAGATACGTCTTATAGCCCACATCAGTATTCGACTTGGTGGGATTATTATGACGGTACTGCCGTGTACTCGGAAATCCGACTTCAGTGGGAGTCGAAGGACTTCGTCCTGGATTCCAGATTCAGTGTCAATGATACCAGATTGAAGAATCGTAAAAATGTGGATTATCTGTGTTTCGAGCCGGCAAAATTCAGTGGGTTCGTTTCCGGAAAATATAATTGGAAAAAGAGGATTTTCGCCGGTATTTCGGCGGAGTTCGCTTCAAAGCGTGACGGAAGAATGACGCTGATATATAAAGATGCTGCCGGTATGCCCGATATTACTTTCTCTGCTGCGCGCATACCTGGCTGGATGAATCTCGGCGTTTATGCGGAGTTCGCATTTACCAGAAAATTGTCGTTCTGGCTTCGCGGTGACAACTTGCTCAATGCAGATATCCAGCGCGTTCCGCTATATACCGAAGGCGGAATCGGCGCCACCGTCGGAATTTGCCTGAATCTATAATTTTTATTATATTTGTAGGCTTATATTTAGCTCCGGCAAGTTACCAAACTTGCGAAAATTGAGAGATAACAATTAAATTTTTTAGGATGGAAGAGAATGATAAGATGCGCGAAGCCGAAGAACAGTATTCGGCGGGCAGTATCCAGGTCCTTGAAGGACTTGAGGCTGTAAGGAAAAGGCCATCGATAACCCGTGCGCGGGCCATCGCACCTCCGGACAGGAGCCGACACCTGATGTAGGTTGCAACCCAGCAAGTCGCCAGACTTGCGAAAATTGAGAGATAACAATTAAATTTTTTAGGATGGAAGAGAATGATAAGATGCGCGAAGCCGAAGAACAGTATTCGGCGGGCAGTATCCAGGTCCTTGAAGGACTTGAGGCTGTAAGGAAAAGGCCATCAATGTATATTGGAGACGTCGGCGTGCGAGGTCTTCATCATCTTGTATATGAGGTCGTTGACAACAGTATTGACGAGGCCATGGCCGGATACTGTGACCATATCGAAGTCACCATAACAGAAAATAATTCTATCCGTGTCCAGGATAACGGTCGAGGCATCCCTACCGGAATGCACCCGAAAGAACACAGGTCTGCGCTTGAAGTCGTACTCACCGTGCTCCATGCCGGCGGTAAATTCAGCAAGGACAGCTACAAGGTCTCCGGAGGTCTCCACGGCGTCGGTGTATCCTGCGTCAACGCATTGTCCGACAGCCTTATAGCGGAAGTCCACAGAGAAGGCAAGATCTATGAGCAGAAATATTCCAAGGGCAAGCCGATTACATCGGTTGAGGTCATCGGCGAATGCAATGACACCGGAACCATCATCACTTTCCATCCTGACCCGGAAATCTTCACTGTCACCACTATCTATGATTACGACACTCTTGCCAAGAGAATGCGTGAACTCGCCTTCCTGAACAAGGGAATCAAGATAACATTGACCGACAAGAGGACGCTCATTGACGAGTACAAGACCGATGAGAACGGAAATTACAGTCCTACAGGAAAGCAGGTCTACAAGAGTGACATCTTCTACTCTCAGGATGGTCTGAAAGAATTCATCAAATATCTGGATGCAAGCTCGGAAGAACTTATCCCTGAGCCGGTTTGCGTTACATCTGACAAGATTATCCCTATCGACATCGCACTCCAGTACAATACCGGATATAAAGAGACGATCCTCTCTTATGTGAACAATATCCACACTATCGAGGGCGGTACACACCTCCAGGGGTTCAAGATGGGACTTTCCCGCTCCCTCCGAAACTATGCTGACAAGAACAAGCTTCTGGAGAAGGTGAAGGTGGAACTCTCACAGGAAGACTTCCGTGAAGGTCTTACGGCGGTCGTTTCAGTGAAAGTGGCTGAACCTCAGTTCGAAGGACAGACGAAGACCAAGCTCGGAAACAGCGAGGTGACATCTGTCGTATCGCAGGCTACATCCGCCGCAATGGACCAGTACCTGGAAGAGAATCCTAAATATGCCAAGATCATCATCGAGAAGGTGATTCTCGCCGCTACTGCCAGGACCGCAGCCCGCAAGGCACGTGAAATGGTGCAGCGCAAGACCGTCATGTCCGGTGCAGGTATGCCGGGCAAGCTTGCAGACTGCTCCGAGCGTAATCCTGAGCAATGCGAATTGTTCCTCGTCGAGGGAGATTCCGCAGGCGGTACCGCCAAGCAGGGCCGTGACCGCCGTATCCAGGCCATTCTTCCGTTGAGAGGTAAGATCCTTAACGTGGAGAAAGCTGCGGAAGACCGTGCATTCGACAGCGAGGAAATCCGTAACATCTACACGGCGCTCGGCGTGACCGTGGCACAGGAAGACGAGAACGGCGAGAAGAGAATGGACCTCAGCAAGTTGCGTTACCACAAGGTCATCATCATGACCGATGCCGATGTCGACGGTAGCCATATCGCGACATTGATCCTCACATTCTTCTTCAGATATATG
This sequence comes from Bacteroides sp. CAG:709, assembly GCA_000434935.1. Taxonomy (GTDB): domain Bacteria; phylum Bacteroidota; class Bacteroidia; order Bacteroidales; family UBA932; genus Cryptobacteroides. The sequence goes on from FR882184.1 coordinate 26,551, forward strand.
CTCGACCTTATCAGGAACGGCTATGTATATCTTGCGACCCCGCCGCTTTATCTCGTGAAGAAGGGCAAGGAAGAAATCTACTGCTGGACAGACGCGCAGCGTGCGGAAGCTACCCAGAAACTGGGCAAGGGCTCCGACAAGGGTGTCACCGTACAGCGTTATAAAGGTCTTGGTGAGATGAGCGAGCACCAGCTTTGGGACACCACAATGGATCCGTCCAAGAGAAGGCTCCGCCGTATCACCATCGACAATGCCGCTGAAGCGGAGAGGACATTCTCAATGCTGATGGGCGACGATGTTCCGCCACGCAGGCAGTTCATTGAGGAAAATGCCCATTACGCGAACATTGACGCATAGAAATTTTCTAAAATCTAGACAATATGTTAGACATTTTTGACAGAATTGAAAGAGACTCAGGCGGTCCTATCGGCCAGTATTTCAGCCAGGCTTACGGTTATTACATGTATCCACGTCTGGAGGGAGAACTCGGACCTCACATGATTTTCAACGGGACAGAGGTCCTGAACTGGAGCCTGAACAACTACCTCGGACTTGCAAATCATCCGGAGGTGCGCAAGGCAGATGCTGAAGCTGCGGCTAAATGGGGCCTTGCATACCCTATGGGCGCCAGAATGCTGTCGGGCAATACCAGATACCACGAGAAACTTGAGAAGATGTTCGCGGAGTTCGAGAAGAAGGAAGATGCCTTCCTCTACAACTTCGGATATCAGGGAATCGTTTCCACAATCGACGCTCTT
>FR882184.1:27328-37551 GCA_000434935.1 Bacteroides sp. CAG:709
TCTTACAGCACGTCACGACGTAATCGTCTATGATGCAGAGTGCCATGCTTGTCTGCTCGACGGCATCCGTCTGCATATCGGCAGCAAATATAAATATCGTCACAACAATATCGAGGATTGTGAGAAAGTTCTCGCACGTGCGTGTGAAGAGGCTGATGCAAACGGCGGTGGCGTTCTCCTTATTACAGAGGGCGTTTACGGTATGACCGGTGCGCTCGGTATCCTCGACAAGATCGCTGCCCTCAAGAAGAAATACAACTTCCGTTTCATGATTGACGATGCACACGGATTCGGACTTCTCGGCGAGCACGGACGCGGAACTTCCGAGGCTCTCCACTGCATGGACGAGGTTGACCTTTATATCGGTGCATTCGCCAAGTCAATGGCTTCCATCGGCGGATTCGTTGCAGGTCCTCACAAGATCATCAACTATCTCCGTGCGAACATGCGCTCGCAGATGTATGCCAAATCTCTTCCTATGCCGCTCGTTATCGGCAATACCAAACGTCTGGAAATCATCATGTCTCCTGAAGGCGATGAACTCCGCAAGAAGTGCTGGGCCATTACCCATGCTATCCAGGACGGCTTCAAGAAAGAGGGCTTCGATATCGGTGAGGCTGAGGCTTGCGTGACCCCTGTACATATCAAGGGCGGTGTAGCCCAGGCTACCAAGATGGCCAAGGACCTCCGTGAGAACTACAAGATTTTCTGCTCGATGGTTGTCTATCCGGTCATTCCTAAGGGTATGGTAATCTTCCGTATCGTCAGCACCGCTGCACATACCATGGAAGATGTTGAATACACGCTCAAGGCATTCAAGGAAATCAAGGCCAAACTTGATGCAGGTGCATACGATGGAGATGATATCGCTGCGATGACTGTGGAATAATAGTGAAACATATTATTGTTCAACTATGAACAAGACTTACTTTAAAGATAAAGTAATAATCATTACAGGAGCCAGCTCGGGAATCGGGTTGGCTTCTGCCAGATTATTCGGAAGCTGTGGCGCGAAGGTCGTCATGGCTGCCAGACACTTGGACAAACTGCAGGCGGAAGTGCATTCCGTGAGTGATGATCCTGACAATGTCCTCTGCGTCAAGACCGACGTCAGCAAGGAAGAAGATTGCAAGATGTTGATCAACAAAGCGGTGGAGAAATTCGGCAGGATCGACATCCTCGTGAACAATGCCGGTATTTCCATGCGTGCGATGTTCAAGGACCTGAATCTGTCGGTGATAAAATCCCTCATGGACGTAAACTTTTGGGGTACAGTGTATTGCACCAAATATGCGCTGCCTTATCTGCTCCATTCGAAAGGGTCTGTCGTCGGCGTCATTTCTATTGCCGGCTATTCAGCCCTGCCCGCAAGGACAGGTTACTCCTCATCCAAATATGCTATCCGCGGTTTCCTGGACACGATCCGTATCGAGCATCTGAAAGATGGCCTGAATGTCCTGGTATTTGCACCAGGATATACGGCATCCAATGTCCGCAATGCAGCATTGACCGCTGACGGCTCCGCCCAGGGCGAGACACCTCTCGACGAGGGCAAGCTGATGAGTGCAGAGGAATGTGCAGAGCATCTTGCCAAGGCATTGGCCAAGCGCAAATCAGAGGTTATCCTTACCGGATTGGGAAAAGCTACTGTGCTGGCACACAGGTTGTTCCCGCGTCTTACGGATAAGATGACCTATAAATTCATTGCAAGAGAAAAAGACAGTCCGTTTAAATAATTTCTGGATATGGCAAAGACCGGAATACCTCGCGACCCGAAAATTTACTTTTCGCTGTTCGTCCTGTTCGTTCTGCTTCTTCTGATGATGCCGAGAACGGGGAAATTCAATTATGACTACAAGAAAGGCTCGCCGTGGGCCTATGAAACTCTGGTCTCGCAGATTGATTTTCCTGTATTGAAAACGCAGGAACAAATCCAGTCGGAGAAAGACGCGGCAGGGTACAGCATTGTCCCTTACTATAAGTTTTCAGCCAGCGCGGCGCAGGACGTAATGCGTGAGGCTGAGGTACTTAACTATGGACAATACTCGTACATGAGGCCGAAAGTCATTGCCGTATTGTCGGAAATCTACAAGAGGGGAGTGATGGCCGACGAGGTCTCCGGAAAGGAGGAAAACATTGCCTCGGACGAAATCATTTTCGTGCAGAAGGACAAGCGTGCGACGAAGCTTCCGGCTTCGGACGTCTATACCGTGAGCGGGGCTAAAGCTGCACTCTTGTCAGAAATGTCGCGCGCGTTTCCAGACGTGCTGACGGATTCTGTAATGACGGCGTGCGGGGTCGACGACGTCATTCATCCGGACCTTTTCTATGACAAGGAAACCACCGACCTGGTCCATGCCGAAACGGTGGATTTCATATCCCCGACACAGGGCTTCGTCAATGCCGGCCAGCTGATCGTGACGAAGGGCGAGATCGTTACCGCCGAGATTGCGCAGCTGCTGGATTCGTACAAGGCTGAATATGAGGAGAGTCTGGGCTACAACGGCCCGCGTGCATTCCTCTGGATCGGCAATGCCCTCATTTCATTGGCTCTGGTACTCATCCTGTTCCTGTCGATATTCTACACGAACCCGGACATCTTCCGCCAGACGAACAAGTACATATATCTGCTGTTCATCTTCATGTTCACGGCATTCGCGGCATTCGTCACCGACAAGGTGAACCCGTCATTGCTGTACATGATACCATTCTCATTGGCAGCACTTTATCTGCTGGCATTCTTCAGAAAGAGGGTGGTGCTGCCGGTTTATGTGGTGTCGCTTATGCCGCTGCTTATCTTTGCGCACAACGGCGTGGAACTTTTCCTGCTCTACCTCGTATCGGGCGTCGTGACAATGTATGTCTTCGATTTCTTCAACCGAAGCTGGAAACAGTTCGTGACGGCGATTATCGTGTTCGGCAGCCTTTTCCTGACCTTTGTCGGATTCAGGCTTATCAATGACGGCAATGCGTTCAGCGACCCGTGGCTCGTCCTTTACCTGTTCCTCGGTTCAATGCTTTCCGTTGCCGGATATCCGCTCATCTATCTGATGGAGAAGATTTTCGGCCTGGTTTCCAATTCCCGCCTGCAGGAATTGTGCGATCCTAACAACAAGCTGCTGAGGATATTGGCGCAGAAGGCGCCGGGAACATTCCAGCATTCGCTCCAGGTCATGAACCTCGCTGACGCCGCCGCCAGAAGCATCGAAGCCAATGTTCTCCTGGTACGCGCCGGGGCAATGTATCACGACATCGGAAAGACAGTAAACCCTCAATGCTTTGTCGAGAATGAAAGTGTAGGCGCCAAGTTCCATGACGGCCTTACCCCCAAGGAAAGTGCGGAGATGATCATACGACATGTGTCCGACGGAATGGCGCTGGCTGTCAAGTACAAGATTCCGCAGGTGGTGAGCGACTTCATCCTGACACATCACGGAACGACCTGTACGGCATTCTTCTATAACAAATTTATCGAGGAAGGCGGAAACCCGGAAGATGCCAAGTCGTTCTATTACAATGGAAAACGTCCGTGGACAAGAGAGCAGGCGATAGTGATGATCTGCGATACGATAGAGGCGGCCTCCAGGACATTGAAAGACAATTCACCGGAAACTTTCGACAAGTTCGTCGAAAATATCGTCGCAGGTAAGATCAATGCCGGTCAGCTGGACAATTCCGAAATTTCATTCAAGGAAATCAGCCGTATCAAGTCCGTGCTCAAATCTTATCTGGGCCAGATATATCATGACAGGGTGGTTTATCCCAAGTAGGTGTTCCGCACTTGCGTAACTTGAATTATTTCATTATTTTTGCAAGCTAAACCGGAAATCGGAAAAATATAAAAAATTTATCATAGAAATGAACATTGTAAAAAACCAGATTGATGAGCTTAATCTTCAGCTCACTGTCACAGTAGCACACGACGATTACGCTGAAATCGAGAAGAAGGAACTGCAGAAATGCAAACGTACAGCCGAGTTCAAAGGCTTCAGAAAAGGTATGGTTCCTATGTCTCTCATCCAGAGAGTTTACGGAGAGCGTGTACTTGGCGAGTCTGTGAACCACTTGCTTTCAGAGGCTATCAACAATTTCATCAAAGAGAACAATATCAAGATGGTAGGCGAGGCTCTTCCTAGCGAGGACCAGCCGGAAATCGAGTGGAAGTCAGGCAATGATTTCACATTCAAGTTCGACATCGCCACAACATCTGAGGTAAACTTCGAGCTTGGCAAGGATGACAAGGTCGCATATTACGAAATCGAGGTCTCTGACGAGGCCAAGAAAGAAATGAAGGATAACCTTCTCCGTCAGTTCGGTTCACTTACCGACGCTGCCGAGGCCAAAGAGGATGACTTCGTTATCGTAGACTTCTCACAGGAAGGCAAGACCGTTGAAGGCTCTTATGTAGGCGTGAAGAACGTAGAGGGCGAGGCTAAGAAGTCATTCCTCGGCGCAAAGGCCGGCGACCAGTTCGATGTCAATGTCAATGAGGCATTTACAAACGAATCTGACCGAGCTTACATGCTGAAGGTGAAGAAAGAGGAACTTGCAGGCCTGAATCCGGAATTCCACGTTACCGTGAAGGAAGTGAAGACATTTGCTCCTGCCGAGGAGAACCAGGAGACCTACGACAAGATATTCGGTGAGGACAAGGTTCACAATGCAGAGGAGTTCGACAAGGCTATCGTAGCCAGACTTGAGGAGAACTACAAGCAGGAGTCAGACTACAAGCTTTCCAAGGACCTCAGGGAGTTCCTCGTGAAGAAGGCTGACATCAAGCTTCCGGAAGAGTTCCTCAAGAGATGGCTGTTCCATATCAATGAGGGCAAGTTCACCAAAGAGGATATCGAGAAAGAGGCACCTGCATTCTTCGAGGATTTCCGTTGGCAGATGGTACGTGGCTATCTGATGGACAAATTCGGTCTGAAGATCGAGGAGAAGGACGTTCAGGAGGCTGCTGAGGCTTATGTCGCTTACCAGTATGCTGCATACGGCATGGGCAATGTTCCTGATTCCATCATCAAGGACAGCGTAGGCCGTGTACTTCAAGATGAGAACACCAGCCGCCGCATCATCGAGAATGTTGAGACAACCAAGGCTGTAGAGGCTGTGAAAGGTGCAGTTACTCTCAAGAAATCCAAGGTTTCCGTTGAAAAATTCCGTACTCTGTAATTTATGGGCAGAAACAACGAATTCAATAAATTTGCAAGTATGGGTCGTGGAATCAGTTCCATGACCCTTCATCGTTATGAGTCTGCCGTGGACTCATATATCAATCCTACCATTATCGAGGAGCGCAAGCTCAATGTCGCTTCCATGGATGTGTTCAGCCGTCTGATGATGGACCGTATCATATTCTTGGGCGTTCCTATTGATGATGATGTGGCCAATATCATTCAGGCACAGCTGCTTTTCCTCGCTTCGAACGACAGCGCTGCCGATATTTCGTTGTATCTGAACACCCCTGGCGGACAGGTTTCTTCCGGTCTTGCCATCTATGATACCATGCAGCTCGTGGAACCTGATGTCGCTACCATCTGTACAGGTATGGCAGCATCTATGGGTTCCGTATTGCTCTGCGCAGGTGCTGCCGGCAAGAGATCTGCCCTTCCTCATAGCCGCGTGCTGATTCACCAGCCGCTCGGCGGAGCGCAGGGACAGGCTTCGGACATCATCATTGCCGCCAAGGAAATAGAGAAGACACGTACTGAATTGTGCAGCATCATTGCGGAGCACAGCGGCCAGTCTTTCGAGCGTATTCTTGCGGATGCCGACAGGGATTTCTGGATGACTGCCCAGGAGGCGAAGGATTACGGTATGGTGGATGAGATTCTTACCAAAAAGAAGAAGTAAAAGTGGCAGAGAAGAAGAAAACTATCAAGCATTGCATGTTCTGCGGTCGTCCGGAGAATGAGGTTCCGTTCATGCTTTCAGGCCTGGACGGTTCGTACATCTGCAGCGACTGCGTGAAGATGGCTGCTGACTATCTGAAGGAAATCGAGGTCCAGAAAGCTGAAGAAGAGTCTTCCGCAAGGATTGAGAAACTCCAGAAACCTAAGGAAATCAAAGCGTTTCTGGACCAGTATGTCATTGGTCAGGACAGGGCGAAGAAACTGCTTTCGGTAGCGGTATACAATCATTACAAACGCATTAACCATAACCTTGCGGACAAGGCTGATGACGGCGTGGAACTGGAGAAGTCCAATATCCTTCTCGTCGGTCCTACAGGTACAGGCAAGACATTGCTGGCCAAGTCAATAGCCAGGCTGCTGCAAGTCCCGTTCACGATTGTGGACGCGACCGTGCTTACCCAGGCTGGTTATGTGGGCGAGGATGTGGAGAGCTTGCTTTCCCGTCTTCTCCAGGAAGCGGATTATGATTTGGCGAAGGCGGAAAGAGGTATTGTCTTCATTGATGAAATCGACAAGATCGCCCGTAAGGGAGACAACCCGTCGATTACCCGCGACGTTTCAGGAGAGGGTGTGCAGCAGGCATTGCTGAAACTTCTGGAAGGAAGTGTCGTCAATGTCCCTCCGCAGGGAGGCCGCAAGCATCCGGAGCAGGAGTTCATTCATGTCAATACCCAGAATATCCTGTTCATCTGCGGCGGTGCCTTCGAGGGAATCGAGCGTCGTATCGCGCAGCGTCTCAATACCCAGGTGATCGGTTTCACGGCATCGGAAAAGCAGAAAGTGGACAAGAACAATCTCCTTCGCTATGTGGCTGCCGAGGACCTGAAAGCCTATGGCCTTATCCCGGAAATCATCGGACGTCTGCCTGTCGTGACATATCTTGACAGCCTGGACAAGGATTCGCTTCTCCGTATTCTTACCGAGCCTAAGAATGCCATCCTGAAGCAGTACGAGAAGATGTTCGAGATGGACGGCATCAAGCTGATAATCGAGGATGGAGTCAAGGAACTCATCGTGGACACCGCCATCAAGAACAAGCTTGGCGCCCGCGGTCTCCGTTCCATCTGTGAGAAGATTTTCGACGATGCCATGTTCGATGCTCCGTCATCACGCCGGAAGACCTTCACCGTTACCCTGGCCTACGCTCAGGAACATTTGAAAGATGAGGCCGTGGAGCGTAAGTCCTTGTAAATTACTATATTAAGCAAAATCAGAGTTGGCGTTTCGCTAACTCTGATTTTGTTTATATCGCTGATAACCAGCATTTTATGCACCACGCCAAAAAATCTACGCTCCACTCCATATGTATCGTCCTGAAAAAAAGTTTACTAAAAAAGTAAATTCTTTTCGGGACCGAGCTACAGATTCGCGGTCCGCGCTGCTGCAATTCCGGCTGCCTCGGCGAAATCCTCACCTGAAGAAGCGTAGATGATTCCGCGTGAAGAATTTATCAGCAGGCCGCCCTGGGCATTGGCACCATGGGCTATGACCTCTTCGGCTGAACCGCCCTGTGCGCCTACTCCAGGGACAAGGAAGAAATTGTCCGGGCAGAACTTGCGGATTTCGGCCAGTTTGTCAGCCTTGGTCGCACCTACCACGAACATCATGTTGTCAGGTGTGGAAATGGACATCATTTTCTCCATAACTACCTGGTAGAGAGGCTTTCCGTCCTGCTCGGCCATCTGGAAATCTGCAGAAGACTTGTTGGAGGACAGGGCCACCACTATGGCGAACTTGCCCGGATATTCGAGGAACGGGGTGACGGTCTCGCTTCCCATGTAAGGAGAAATGGTCACCGCATCGAAATCCATCGTCTCGAAAAACGTCTTTGCGTACATCTTGGCGGTGTTTCCGATATCGCCGCGCTTGGCATCGGCTATAAGGAACTGCTCAGGGTAGTTCGCGCGGATATAATCCACGGTTTTCTCCAGCGCCAGCATACCGTCCTTGCCGTAGCACTCGTAGAACGCGAGGTTCGGTTTATATGCGATGCAATGCGGGGCAGTCGCATCCACTATGGCCTTGTTGAACTCATAAAGGGAACGGGCAGTTCCGCGGAGCATCTCTCCCTTAACTGCTATTTCACCTTCGTGTGCCAGCTTCTGGATATGTGCCGGCATCTTGCTGAAATCAGTGTCCAGACCGACGCAAAGCATTGATTTCTTGGCCTGTATCTGGCTGTATAAATCTTTTGTATTCATATTAGAGATAATCTTCGAAATACATTGTAACCTTGTCCATGAGGTGGATGCGGTCCTTGCCCAGTACATTGTGCTCTGCACAAGGGTAAGGGAAGTAATCTACCTGGACATTGTTCTTTATACACTCGCGGATGAAGCTGAGGCTGTGCTCCCAAACGACGGTATTGTCGATGGCGCCCTGGCAGATCAACAGCTTGCCTTTCAAGTCTTTGGCCTTGTTGATGAGACTTGTCTGCGCGAATCCTTCAGGGTTGGCGTCCATGGTGCTCATATAGCGCTCGCCATACATTACCTCGTACCATTTCCAGTCGATGACAGGACCTCCTGCGACGCCGACCTTGAATACTTCAGGATAATTTGTCATCAATGAAATCGTCATGAATCCGCCGTAGCTCCAGCCATGTACGCCGATACGCTCCTTGTCCACGTAAGGGAGGGTCATGAGCTCGCTCAAACCTGCCATCTGGTCTGCCATCTCGCACTGTCCGGCATAGTTATGTATTGCTTTCTCGTACTCTGCTCCATGACATTCCGTACCACGGTTGTCCTGAACGTAGACGATGTAGCCGCGCTGTGCCATATACATTTCCCAGAGTCTTATCTGGCCCAGCCAGCTGTCGTTGACCATCTGTGAATGAGGGCCACCATATACATAGAGCACGACCGGATATTTCTTTGTCGGGTCGAAATTCACAGGGAGATAAAGCCTGTACCAGTTTTCGAACTTGCCGTCGGCGCTTCTGACCGTTCCCATGCTTACCTCGCCTGTCGCATAGTCCTTCAGCGGATCATCAGCGGTGAACAATGTCCTGGAAACCTTGCCGTCGGCAGAAGCTACCATAACTACGCGTGGAACATTGAAACTGCTGTAAGTGTCTATGAACCAGGTGCCTTCAGCATTGAACTGAACATTGTGCCAACCCTCTTCCGGCGTCAGCCTTGTCGGCGTGCCGAATTTTACGGCGCCTTTGCGGGAGACATTGACATTGATGCTGAACAGCTGCTTTTCGGCAGGGGAGACCTCGGAGGAGGTGTAGAATATTTTCTCGCCGTTTTCAGCTACGAACTCGACGTCGGCGGCGACCTTCGTGATGCGGTCAATGTTGCCGAGCGTGTCGCAGAGGTAGAGGTTCTTGAAACCGTCGCGGTTGTCAGTGCGGTAGATGAATTTGCCGGTAAAGCCGAACCAATGCAGAGGCTCGGACGGCTCCACCCACTTTTCATTGTCCTCAGTCAGGATGGTTTTCTCGAATTTTCCGTCGGAAGCCCTGTACATGTTCAGTCTCATGTGCTTCTGGGTGCGGTCCAGAACCTGGATGAAGATGTGGCGGCAGTCCGGTGACCATGTGACATTGGTCAGGTACTGGTCATATCCGAAGTCGTCAGCCTGGAGATAAATGGTGGAGTTCTCCGCCAGGTTGTACACGCCGACCCTCACGTTTTCGGAAGTCATGCCGTTCATCGGATATTTGATGTTCACCAATGAACCCGTGCGGGTGTTGATGTCCAGCAGCGGGAAATCCGTCACCAAAGTCTCGTCTTTCCTGTAAAAAGCAATGCTGCGTCCGTCCGGAGCCCAGAAAATGCCGTTTTTGATGCCGAATTCGTTGCGGCTCACGGTTTGTCCGTATGTGATGTTTCCGTTTTCGCTCTCCGCGATAAGGTATTTGTGCTTGCGCTGGTCAATGTACCAGAGGCTCTTGCCAGAAGTGTATGCGAAAGCCGGAGCCGTTCCGACAGCCCTGTTTCCCGGCATTGCCGCAGACCTTTCCATCGCTGCATTGTTGGGAGTCACGTTGTCGGCATCTTCCGGCAGCTCTTTCCTAAGGTAATCGCCCGCGCGGCCGGAGAACTTGCCGTAAATCTCGTCCTCCTCGATGTCATTGCCTGTTACTGCATCGAAGAGCTGCGTCTTGCCGTCCTTCCTGTATACCAATGAGTTAGGACCGAACCATGTGGCGAAGAACCTTTCCGGAATAAGATCGCCCGAATAGACGGCCTGGCCCATGGTCATCATTTTGCCGTTGTTGTTGGCAGGATGGACCGCAAACTCTTTCATACCCTCTGCTTTCGGGTAGTCTGCTGCATTTACAGATACGGCGGCCATGAT
>FR882184.1:37571-74974 GCA_000434935.1 Bacteroides sp. CAG:709
CGGCCATGATGCCGGCCGCCATACTTAAGGTGATAAGTTTTTTGAACATATCTATTGATTTAACAGTCATATCTACTATCCCAGGAATCCGAGCAGGATACCGGCTGCTACTGCAGAACCGATGACACCGGCCACGTTAGGTCCCATTGCATGCATGAGAAGGTGGTTGCTCGGATCCGACTCCCTACCGACCATTTCCGATACGCGGGCACTGTCCGGAACAGCCGATACGCCGGCATTGCCGATGAGCGGATTGATCTTGTGTCCTTCACGGCAGAACAAGTTCATGAATTTTACGAACAAGACTCCGCAAATCGTCGCGATGACGAAGGAAATCAGACCAAGTGCGAAAATCTTTATGGATGTGGCGGAAAGGAATTTGTCAGCCTGTGTCGAGCAACCTACTGTAAGTCCGATGAGAGTGGTGATTACATCGATGAGCGGTCCTCTTGCCGTTTCTGCAAGACGCCTGGTTACTCCGCTCTCTTTCAGGAGGTTACCGAAGAAGAGCATACCGAGCAGCGGCAGTCCTGAAGGCACGATGAATGCTGTCGTGAGGAAACCTACGATAGGGAAGATGATCTTCTCTTTCTGGCTTACGGCACGTGGAGCCGGCATGCGGATAAGACGCTCTTTCTTCGAAGTGAGCATCAGCATGATAGGCTTCTGGATTACAGGAACGAGCGCCATGTATGAATAAGCCGACACGGCGATGGCTCCCATGAGGTCCGGTGCGAGTTTCGAAGACAGGAAGATGGCTGTAGGACCGTCTGCGCCTCCGATAATACCGATGGCACCCGCCTCATTAGGCATGAAGCCCATGGACAATGCCAGCAGATATGCTCCGAAGATACCCATCTGTGCGGCTGCACCGATCAGGATAAGTCTCGGCTGCGAAATCAGGGCGGAGAAATCAGTCATTGCTCCGATGCCGAGGAAAATCAGCGGCGGATACCAACCCTGTCTTACGCCTTGATACAGAATGTTCAGGACAGAACCGTCTTCATATACTCCGATATTCAGTCCCGGGAACATCGGAATATTGCCGATGATCATTCCGAATCCGATAGGAACGAGAAGCAGCGGCTCCCATTCCTTCACAATCGCGAGAGTAATGAAGACAATGCCGATGCCTATCATCACCAGATGCTGCCATGTCATGTTGCAGAACCCGGTAAACTCCCAGAATTGCTGTAAACTACTGATAATCTGATCCATATAGCTTATGCTATGGTTACGATTGCCGCGCCCTCAAGAACAGAATCACCCTTGGCGACATTGATCTTGGTGACAACACCTGCCCTGTCGGACTGGATTTCGTTTTCCATCTTCATAGCTTCGAGAACGGCTACCTTCTGTCCTGCTGCTACCGTATCACCCTCTTTTACAGATACTTCGATGATGACTCCAGGGAGTGGTGACGTAACCGGTCTGCCTTCTCCGGCAGGTTTTGCCACTACTGGTGCAGGAGCTGCAGCTACCGGTGTCGGAGCTGGCTTTGCAGCCGGTGCAGCTGCCTGTGGAACCGCCTGGACAGCAGGCATTTCATTTTCAATTTCTACCTTGTAGTCTACGCCGTTTACAGTTACGTCAGCGACATTGCCGGTGGTGGAATTGATGGCGATATTGTAATCGTTGCCGTTGATCTTGAATTTATATTCTTTCATGATTTCTGATTTTTAATGTTTATTTAGGAAGCTGTCTGAAATTCTGTCCCTTGCTGTTCCAGCTGCTCTGCTTCCTGTTGATTGTGAGCACGAAACTTTCATTGTCATGGACAGCGTCTTCCATATACAGGTGCAATGCCAGTGATATGGCTGCGTAGACTTCGCCGTTCATTTCCTGGTCGAGCGCCAGTCCTATGGCGGCAGCGATCTCAGGAGTAATCTTGCCGGAGGTTTTCACCTTTGCCTTGTCAGCCTTTTTGCACTCGCATTTTTCATTCTTCTCGCCGGAAACCTTCCCGAGCAGGCTGAACAGCCACCAAAGGATGATGAGTGCGCAGAAAACCACTGATACAGAGACGATTGTGAGTATGAATCCATGCTTGTCCTCATGAGCCATCTTCTGGCTTCCAGACTCAGTGACGCCATCGCCGTTCACCGCTCCCGGTGAAGGTACGGCAGGATCCGGCTCCACCTCGAACACTATCTGACGCAGGTCATTGGCCGTTTTCGCAACTGATTTTCCGGCCGGAAGAGTGGTCGGGACAATGATGGAGTCCACGACTGTGCGTCCGTCGTTGCTCACGAGATAGATGGTCGAACCTCTGCGGATTTCGAAGTTCACGTAGAAAGTGCCGTCACCATTGTTGCCGCTTGCGTGGAACAATGCCACCTGACGCGGACCGATTTTGGTCCTGTTGTCAGATTTGGTTATCGGGCTCTTTTTCAGATTGTTACGGTCATCAGACAGAAAACATCCGCCATAATTGACCGTACCTTGGGATTTATTGAAAATCTCAATCCACCCCGCACGGCGGCCATAGTCGTCCATGATGCAGCTGCTGTCAGGTTCCGCCAGAACCTCGGAAATGATGAGGTCGCTGACGTTCTGCGCATGCGCCATGAAAAGTCCGCCCGCAAGGATAGTACTAATAGTCAATAATATACGTTTCATTCCCCGTAAGCTTTAGAGAGGAAGATTGTCGTGCTTCTTGGCCGGCAATGTCTGTTTCTTGCCTGCAAGCTGCTCGAGTGCGCGTATAACACGGAATCTGGTGTTCCTCGGTTCAATGATATCGTCAATGTATCCCATTTTGGCAGCCTGGTAAGGGTTGCAGAACAGGTCATTGTACTCGTTTTTCTTCTCTTCTGCGAGTTTTGCCTGCTCCTCAGGATCCTCCACGGCCTTGAGCTCCTTTCCGTAAAGAATCTGGACTGCACCGTCCGCACCCATTACTGCAATGTTCGCCGAAGGCCATGCGTAGTTGATGTCTCCGCGTATCTGCTTGCAGCTCATTACGATATGAGCGCCGCCGTAGGATTTTCTCAATGTTACCGTAACCTTAGGCACAGTAGCTTCTCCGTAAGCATAGAGAAGTTTCGCGCCGTTGGCAATGATTGCTCCATACTCCTGCTGTGTTCCGCAGAGGAATCCGGGAACGTCCACCAATGTCACGATAGGAATGTTGAATGCGTCGCAGAAGCGTACGAAACGTCCTGCCTTCCTGGAAGCATTGATATCCAATACGCCTGCGAGGAATTTAGGCTGGTTGGCCACGATACCTACGCTGCGTCCGTTCATGTGCGCGAAACCTACGATGATGTTCTTCGCATAAGCCTGATGGATTTCGAAGAACTTGCCGTCATCCACAATGCTCTTGATGACATAGTACATGTCGTAAGCCTTGTTCGGATTGTCCGGGATGATCTCGTTCAATGCATCGTCAGTTCTGCTGATAGGGTCATTTGTAGGGACTTCAGGAGCTTCTTCCATATTGTTCTGCGGAATGTAGCTCAGCAGTTCCTTTATGATTCTGATGCCGTCCTCGTCATTTTCCGCAGCGAAATGTGCAACGCCGCTCTTGGTGGCATGTACGCTGGCTCCTCCGAGGTCTTCTGCCGATACGGTCTCACCTGTGACGCTCTTCACGACTGCCGGACCCGTAAGGAACATGTAGGAAGTGTTCTTCACCATGATCGTGAAGTCGGTCAATGCCGGTGAGTAGACTGCTCCGCCGGCGCAAGGTCCGAAAATTCCTGAAATCTGTGGAACGACGCCTGATGAGAGGATGTTTCTTTCGAAAATTTCACCGAAACCTGCCAGGGAATTGATTCCTTCCTGGATTCTGGCTCCTCCGGAATCGTTAAGACCGATGCATGGCACACCGTTTCGTGTAGCCATATCCATTACTTTGCAGATTTTCTGTGCCATAGCTTCGCCGAGGGAACCGCCGGATACCGTAAAGTCCTGTGCGAAGACATATACAAGTCTTCCGTCAATGGTGCCTTGTCCCGTTACTACGCCGTCACCGTCGAAGTGCTGCTTTTCCATTCCGAAATTTGTGCAGCGATGCTGGACGAACATGTCGAATTCCTCGAAGCTTCCTTCGTCGAGAAGCAGAGCGATTCTCTCACGTGCCGTGAGCTTTCCTTTCTGGTGCTGAGCGTCAATGCGTTTCTGTCCTCCGCCCATAGCGGCATTGGCCCTGCGCTCAACCAGTTTCTTGATATTATCCTGCTGGATACTCATTTGTACTGTATATAATATAAATAGTTATACTCTTATTGTTCAATTAACTCGCAAATATAACAAATATTTCGTCCAAATGCGAATGTCGGATTTGATTGTCACGTGCACGACGCTGGCTCTCCGATATTTCGGACAATAAAAGATAGAAATGGAATATTGCTATCTTTGCAGAATGAATAGAATACAAACCATATAATGTAATGATAAAATTCAGATTTCTTACCATTATTACCTGCGCTGTGACAGCAGCATCGTGCTGCGGCAATGCAGAGCCGGATTATATCGAGAATCCGGTGGACTATGTAAGCACACTTGTCGGTTCGGAATCCACATTCCAGCTTTCCACCGGAAATACCTACCCTGCAGTGGCCATGCCATGGGGAATGAACTTCTGGACGCCTCAGACCGGCAAGAACGGTGACGGCTGGACCTATCAATATGATGCGACCAAGATTCGCGGACTGAAACAGACTCACCAGCCGAGTCCGTGGATAAACGACTACGGCGCATTCTCCATCATGCCTGTGACCACAGGTCCTGTGTTCGATGAGGATGAGCGTGAGAGCTGGTTCTCCCATAAGGCTGAGGTAGCCGCACCTTACTATTATAAGGTATATCTGGCTGAACATGATGTTGTAGCGGAAATCGCTCCGACAGAGAGGGCTGCGGCAATCCGTCTGACATACCCTGAGAAAGACATGTCTTACCTCGTAGTGGACGGCTATGCCGGCGGTTCATTCGTGAAGGTGATCCCTGAGGAGAACAAGATAATCGGCTATGTGACAAACAATCACGGCGGAGTGCCGGAGAATTTCAAGAACTGGTTCGTCGTGGTTTCCGACACGCCTTTCGAGAAGGTGGAGACAATCGCCGGCGACAAGGTTACCGGAAAGATGGAAACCGCTGCTGACCACGCACTTGCGATGGTAGGCTTCAAGACTGTCAGGGGCCAGGTGGTGAACCTTCGCGTCGCGTCCTCGTTCATCAGCATTGACCAGGCCCATCTCAATCTCCGCGAAGTCGAGGGCAAATCTTTCGACGCCGTGAAGAATGCCTGCCGCGACAGCTGGAACGCCGCGCTCGGCCGCATCCAGGTCAGCGACACTAACATTGACAGGATCCGCACATTCTACTCGTGCCTCTACCGCTCGCTCCTTTTCCCTCGCGATTTGTCCGAGGTCAATGCCAATGGCGAGCGCGTCCACTACAGCCCGTACAACGGCGAGGTGAAGCCCGGCTACATGACGACCGACACCGGATTCTGGGACACATTCAGAAGCCTTTTCCCGCTGATGAACCTGGTTTATCCTGACCAGAGCGTGAAGGTCCAGGAGGGTCTTGTCAATGCCTATCTGGAGAGCGGTTTCCTTCCTGAGTGGGCGAGCCCGGGACATCGCGGATGCATGGTCGGAAACAATTCCGCATCGGTAGTGGCAGATGCCTATGTCAACGGAATCCGCGGCTATGACGCTGAAAAGCTTTGGAAGGCAGTCATTTCCGATGCCCACAAGGTTCATTCTGAGGTGAGTTCGACAGGCCGTCTCGGCTGGGAATATTATGACAGTCTGGGATACGTGCCTTGCAATGTCGGCATCAAGGAAAATGCGGCTCGTACTCTCGAGTATGCCTACAATGACTGGTGCATCTGGCGGTTCGGCAAGGCGCTCGGCAAATCCGATGAGGAACTCGCACCTTATGCAAAGGCGGCATTGAACTATAAGAACCTTTATGACCCAGAGTATAAGCTCATGGTCGGCAGAAACGCTGACGGCACATTCTCCCGTCCTTTCAGCCCTCTCAAATGGGGCGGCGACTTCACGGAAGGCAACAGCCTCCATTATACGTGGTCTGTCTTCCATGACCCTCAGGGACTCATTGACCTTATGGGCGGGGACGAGCCTTTTAGCGCGATGATGGATTCCGTGTTCAATATACCTCCTCACTTCGACGACAGCTACTACGGCTTCCCTATCCACGAAATCCGGGAGATGCAGGTCATGAACATGGGTAACTATGCGCACGGAAACCAGCCAATCCAGCATTTCATCTACCTCTATGACTGGTGCGGCCAGCCGTGGAAGGCACAGGCACGCATCCGTGAAGTCATGGACAAGTTCTACACCGCGGCCCCTGACGGATACTGCGGAGACGAGGACAACGGACAGACTTCCGCATGGTATGTCTTCTCAGCAATGGGCTTCTACCCAGTTTGTCCGGCCTCCGGCCAATTCGCTGTCGGCACACCGCTGTTCAAGAGCGTGAAAATCTCCCTGCCTGACGGCAAGACGGTCAGGATCAATGCTCCTGAAAACTCTGATGCCAATTATTATATCAGGTCAATGAAGGTCAACGGACGTGAGCAGACCAGGACCTGGCTCACATATAAGGAGTTGTCAGAGGGCGCTACCATCCGTTTCGACATGTGCAATGCTCCTGTAACCTCGCGTGGTACAGCAACTTCAGACCGTCCATATTCTTATTCTGCAAATGATGAAAAATAGACATGTTTTTCTTGCTGCTCTCCTGGTATCATCTACAATGTTCCTCTCCTGTTCATGTTCAGGAGGGGAGACTGATTCCGGTCCGGTTATAGGTGGTGAAACCGGAGGTGGCGTCAATACGGGAATAATGAACGAGATTCTTGCCTGGCTTGCTCCGGGAGCTTCTGTCCTTGGCTGGGAGTCCGCTTCCGGCGAAGATGTTTTCGTTTCACCGGTTTCTGCCAACGGCAAGCTGATGCTTGCAGCTGACTGGAGCAGTAACCATGGACTTACGTCAGCCGGCGCCGTTTCCCATGCTCCCGCTCTTGCCAAGGTTATAAATCCGAGGAAGATAAACTATTCTGCATCTGCCCATTATGTGTCATTCTTCCTGAGTGATGGTGACAACTATCAATGGATTATGAATGGATTCGACAAGGATTTCTATTCGGTTTCATCGGTAATCCCGGCCAGAATGAGCTTCGGAATCTGCTCTCAGGCTCTGGAACAGTTGGCTCCGGTTCAGGAGGATTATCTGTTCTCCAAGCAGGCTGACAACAGTACATTGATGGAATGTTTCGGCGGCGGATATTTCTATGTGGATGATTACGCCACCAAGTCGGACAGGAAGGCCGGTCTGGAACTCCTTGCGGAGCGCACGGCTGCGAGCATGAAGGCCCACCGCCTCAAGGTCCTTCACCTTATGGCCCATGACGTCAATTCCGATGCCGCAAAAGAGGCGTATCAGGCTTTTATCAATGCCAATGACCAGCAGGAGGGAATCGTGGTCATCCAGTATTCTCCATACAATGGAGGTCACGGAAATATCATGTGGTTTGCCAATAAGGAAGGATATGACAGTCCTGTGATATCTGCGGCTTATTCGCTCTGGAACGGCTCCTCTGAGCCTGGTCAGGGTACTCCTGCCGAGATCGCGGCAAGAATGAAAGCTGTCAATGATGGCGTGTCCCATGACCTGGTCTGCGTCCATGCGTGGAGTGACTTCTCCGGAAAGAAAGGCGCTGCCGCCGCACTCCAGTGCATATCTTCTGCAGGAGATACCTATAAGGCTGTTTCCGTCCAGGAACTTATCTGGCGCATACGTATGAAAGAACGTAAGGAACAGACGCTCAAGTATCTGAAAACCATAAAGTAATACTTGCAAATACTGAAAGAGAGGCTGACTGGATTGCCTGTCAGCCTCTCTTTCAGTGTGTATGGTATATTATTCCTGCGCCTTCAGAACCAGGTCTTTCAGAATTAAGTAGCGGTCGTTGTTGCTTGAGGTTGAATGGAAGTACTCCATATCAGCGAATGTCATTGACTTGAGGTCATCGGAGACCGTCAGGACGACATCCTGTCTCGAACTTGATGAGTGCCCGCTTCCTACCAGCACACCTGACAGCACTATCTGGTGCGTCTTCGGGAGCCAGACATAGGACACATCCCCGCTGTTCAGCCTTTCTGTGTCTGCGGTGACGATTATGCGAGCCTTGCCTTTGACAGTTCCGCCGGATGTCCTGTTCAGGTACAGCTCGAACTTGCCTGTGCATCTGACACCGTTCCATACTCCGGCATCGTCCTGCTCGCCGATGAACGTAAGTGGACCCGTCCATTCTGCTGCTGCGACCTTCGTGTAGGTCATGGAGGACATGTCTATGATATATGACGAGCCGTCGCTTGCAGTCACGATGTTCCGGTCTATGGTATATGTGCCGTCTGAAGCTCCGCCAGCATTGCCGAACCCGTCCAGTACGAGGTCTGCGCCATTTCCGTCAGCCGGCTTGTATGTGCCGGCCTCATTGCCGCTTATCGTGAATACAGGCTTGCTGTCTGCTGATGAATGGCTGTACTTGAACAATGCCTTGTCCCCATCGTATGCGATGGCTGTGCATGCTCCGGCGATAGAGGCGCCTGACGTAAACTTGAGGTTTACCTTCGTCACCTTGAGGCTCTGGATCTCAATATAGTACCAGCTCCTTGTACCGTTCTTTTCCAGCTCTGCAAGATAGCGCACACCATACTGGTCAGTGGCTGCGCAGAAATAGCTGAAGTCATCCTTGCTTACGAAATAGTACTTCAGGTAGTCCGGTTTCGGCATCTGGAGGTTCGTGACATAGGTGAATGCGTCACCGTTGTCAAACCATTTTCCGCTTACGCCGAAGTCCACCTCGCCGAATCCGTTATCGCTGTACTCGCGCAGATATGAGAACGTGTTGTCCTCCTCGTTGAACTCGTAGCAGCCGTCGAAATCGAACTTGTTCTCATCTGTGGATTTTGCGAAGAAGGAGGTGTTGCCCCTCATGTCGAGAGAGAATGTCGGGGTGGAAGACTTGAACATGTTGTTTTCACCCACGATGATCTGGTATCCCTTGTAAGTGCCTGTGAATGACTTGCCAATGTAGTCGCTCTTCTCATGCGCCACGGTCGATATCGTTATCGGCTCGTCAGGCATCTCTATTTTCCAGCATCCGTTCGGAGCAGTCTCGTCGCTCTCCAGCCATGTCACTTCCAGATCAGTGCCGCTTTCCGTGACAGCCTTGAGGTCTGCGGTGTATCCGAGCTCGCCTCCGTAGAGGAATTTGACTGAATAGCCCTTCCATGCATCATATACTACAGGGTCCGCATCCCAGTTGTCACTGCTGTTGAGCATGGTTATATATGTGTTCTCGGCCTGGTTCACGGTTATGACATGCTTGTCCAGGATTATCTTGCAGTCGATGGTCACATCTTCAGCCGGCATCTTGAACTTGAAGGTGTATTCGTTGTCGATCACCCGCTCGGAAGAAAGCTCGCATGCATTGCCGTTGAACGTGACGGAACCGACCTTCACCGCCTCGTAGCCCTCGTTCATTGTGAACTTGACCTCGATTTCGGAATCGACAGCTCCCCATTCCGGTCCTGAGACCTTGCAGGTATCACCCTTGTCCGTGTAGTAGATGCGGTAGTTGTCAGGCTCGTTCTCTATGACGATTATGCTTACTTCCACATTCTTCTCGGGCATGGTAAACCTGTAGCTGCATTCGGTGCCGCTGCCAGCGATCTTCTCACAGGCGATGCTGTTGGCTGTTACGAATGCGACGTGGTAGTTCTCCTTTATGACATTGACATCCACTGTGACTGTCTCGCCAGGCTCTGCCTTGTCAGGGGCTGTATATGTGCACAATGTGTCGGCATAATTCACCACGATGCTGTAGGCATCCGTCTTTCCTTCCTGCCCGTTTTCACTGCAGCCGGCAAGGAATATGCCTGTCACTCCTGCGGCGATATATAGAAGTTTCTTGAAAAGGTTCATGTTAAATTACATTATAGGATTCTTGATATGAAGCCGGATGCGCAGGATTTTGATGATGGTGAGTTCCTTACTTCGGAAGGTATCTCGCTTCTGGTATAGATGCTTACGAGTCTGCTTCCCGCATCTGAAGTAAGTGTGAGAGTGTTTCCGTCAGCGCTTACTGAGAACCCGTAGCCGGAGTTCCAGACTTCGCCGTCATTATAGCATCCAGTCATGAAATCGGTGCCTGCGGAAAATGTCCCTGACAGAAGCTCGTAAGTGTTGCTGTCAAGATGCTGCCAGATATTGAACTTCCCGTCAGCCATAAGCTCCAGATAGACATCGAATCCGTCCGGCTTCTCTCCGGACCATTCCGTAAGATGCCATTCGCCGACTACGGCGCTGTTTACCTCCGGGCTGTCATTGCCCGATGAACAACCTCCGAGAAGGCAGCTTGCCATGACGGCCAGAACAGATATTATGTATTTGATGTATTTCATATTCTATATTGATTTATAGCCACCTGCTGTTCGCAGACTCGCGTGAAACAATGGAGAACTCCTTGGTGATTTCCTTGCCTCCGGTAGCGGCTGATGAACCGGCAGAGGTGCCGCCGGCTATAGCTTTGATGGAGATGCGGGCGGTGCCCGGATTCAGGCAGGTGAACACCAGCTGCCCGTTTATCATCTCAGGCATCTTCCCGATTCCGAGCTTCTTCATATCTTCAGCGGACATCGACACCTTGGTATAGGTGAGATTCTTTGCAGAGCCGCCGAATATGCTTGTCAATATGATTCTCACCTCCTTCCCGGCGGTTACTGTCACACATGGTGTCCCTTCTACCTGCATGAGCAGCTTATATGCGTCGATAAGGCCTGTACCCATCTGCCCAGCATAATCCTCCAGGTCGATTTTCTTTCCTGTATTCTTGATGCCTTCGAGCCTGGAGTCAATGTCATTGACAGATGTGAGCAGCATTGACATGAACTCCTCCCTGGTGAAATGCTTGCCTTTCGCAAGTGCGTAGGAGAGGCCGAGAGCGGCGACGCCCGAAACATGAGGGCACGCCATCGAGGTGCCCTGCATATAACCGTAGTCTTCACCTTTGGATGTCTCGGAGCATACTGTGGAAAGGATGCCGGCACGTTCTCCTCCGACAAACCCGATGGTCTCTCCGCCAGGTGCGGCGATGTTGCAGCCCGCTCCGTAGCAGGTGTAGTATGTCGGAAGATAGTCAGGCGAGATGGCTGTTACGGAGATGCACTCCCTGTATCCTCCAGGGTAGTTGGAGGAATTCGCTCCGTTGTTTCCTGCCGCATAGACGGCAATTCCGCCGTCAATTGCATCGCAGTTCTTCTTGCTGAAGAAATAGTTCAGGGCCTCGCACAGAAGCGGCGATTCCTCCTCGAAGGCCGCATCGGATGTGAAGTTCGACTGGGCGTAGCCGTATGAGCACTGGAGGATGGAGGCGCCATGGTCAGTGGCATACTTGACGGCTTGCGCGGTGCTGTAGTCATTCGTGGACTCCGTGCCGGAGAAAATCTGGCAGGACATGATCCTCACGCCGTCACCTTTGCCTGTGCCGCCGGCTATGCCTGCCACGCCGATGCCGTTATTGTTTACAGCTGCCACGGTTCCCGCGACATGTGTGCCATGACCGGAGTCACTCTGCGGCACACCGCTGATGACTTTGGTCACGTTCCATGTGATAGGACCGTCATCCACGAAGTTATATCCGTGAATATCGTCAACATATCCGTCGCCGTCGTTGTCAATGCCGTCGCCGTCCACCTCTCCTTCATTGACCCACATGTTCGCTGCAAGGTCCGGATGGGTGTATTTAACGCCTTCGTCCAGCACAGCGACGATTACTCTCGGGTCTCCGCCGGTGAGCTTCCATGCATCCACCACATCGACATCCGCGCCTCTGCGGGCTGTCGTCGCGATGGCAAGGTCAGCGTTGTTTATGTAGTTCCACTGCGATGGAAGCTGCGGGTCGTTGAAATCTGACTTGATTATGCCTGCTGTTGCCTGGGAAGGGGAGAGCCCATATACCTTGTCGTCTGAAGCCTTGCAGAGCTTTGCGCTGAACTGAAGTTTGTTGATTTCAGCTACGGAGGCAAGCCTCTCTGCTGCCTCATTCAGATCCTGTCCGTCTGCGAAGCGGATGACATACCATCTGTGAAGTCCAGCAGCCCTTGTCTCGGTCTCGCTTGACTTGTTGACTGGGAAGACACGCTCCAGGCTTATCGCATGAATCTCGTCTAGTACTTCATCAAGATTGTCGATGCCGCAAGCGGCTCCTGCCGATTTCGTGGCAATGCGCTCCGCAGCTGCCTTCTCTATGGCCGGAACGGCGTCCTCATTGAATTTTACGATCAGCATCCCGCTTTCTGCATTCTCCGAAGTATTGCAGATCTTCGGCGAGACGTTGACTTGTGACGGGCCTTTAGATGGCTCCCGCAGAGCTTCTGTGCTGCAGGATGCCATCACGAGAGCTGTCAATATCAGAAATTTTCTATTGTTTTGCATATCTGTTCTATGTTTCTAAAAGGCGCGTACACCGACGAACCTGAAATCCTTATCTACGTATCCGCTTTCACCGCTGCTTACTTTGGTCACCATTACCTCCGCGTGCCTTGTAGCAGGTGCGGAAGCCGGGATGAGGTCTGTCGCAAGGTTTATGGCAGGCTCCTCACCGAAATTGCCAGGCACGGCTGTCACGTGGTTGAACTCCGGAAGCTCGACATAGTTCGCCATCCTACCTGAGAATCCTGCGAGCGCCTGTCTGCGGAGCTTTGCCATGTTTGCTAGAGCTGCGCTGGAGATGCCGCCCTTATCCTTGGCAGGATCCACAAGCATCATGTCTGTCATGAGCGCATACGTGTTGTATGTAGTCATTCCGATAGCGGCCACGTAGCTGAAGGTGTAGCCCTGCATCTGGTAAACTGGGTTAGGTACGCAGTACAGGTAGCCGTCTGCGACCTGTCCGAACAGCATGGCTGTAGTGCCATAGATGTTCTGGAGATCTTCCTCTGCCATGAATCCTGTGAACACCAGTTCGTCATTCTTGACACCGAGAGTGTTCTGCTGGTCGGCGAGAAGCATGAATGCACCGTTGTATGACTTCAGGTTTGAGCTCCTGGTGGTCGGGAGATAGATGCCGAAGATGGATCCTGCCTCATCGAACTTGAATCCCTGGAGACCGTCTATATCCAGCCAGTATTCCCCGTTGCCGCTCTCCTTCGTATTTATCTTCATGGTCACAGGGTCGAACTGTCTGCGGACAGGCTCATCGTCGAGATAGCTTATCGCATAGTAGTTCCACTTGGTGGAGGTGAGGTATTCCACGCTTGGCTGCTCCTCTGTGAACTCATTGTATATATACGTCTCGAGACCTGGGTTGAATGTTCCTGTGGTCTTGTATGTCGCAGCTGATGTCGAGGTCGTGTAGCCGTTGTCGGCACGCATGACGAGAGTATATTCGCTGTCCCCGTTAAGTCCTGTGACCATGGAACTGAATCCGCTGCCGTTTACAGCCTTCAGCTGCTCTGCGGTGAACTTGAGTCCGGAATTGTCCAGAAGCTTGTCGAGATCGGCATCCTTGACCCTGGAAGCCTTGTACAGGCCGAAGGTCAGCGACTCGATTTCTTCACCGTATGCATAGAGTTTTCCGGAATTGTCAGGTGTGATGCCCTCTCCGGCATGGTCGTGGGAGGCCTCGATACCGAAATTGATGTTCACTTTCTTCGTGTCCCCCTTGGCTATGTATCCGAATGTCAGGGCAGTGTATGTCTGCATGTGCCCTTCTGCATCGTAGCCGCAGCCGACCATGGTATATTTGCCTGTCTTGCCGACTTGTATGTTCATTGTGAAAGTCTTCTGCGTCTTGCCGTCGATTTCATCATTGATTTCCCCATCGAACTTTAGGGTGCCGTCATTCAGGTCCTGGGCCTTGAGGCTAGCCTCACCATCATCCAGCGAACCGTCAAAGAACGCATATTTGAGGGTCTTTATATCATCGGAAAGCTTGGCGGTTACAGGAAGGACTCCGTTGGTGCCCATTGTGCCCTTGGTCAATGTTACTGCATATTCGGCAGCCTTGTAGCCCGGGAGAGTGATACGGGTGGCCCCGTTGAGGTTGCCGTTGTACCAGCCACCATTAAGGCTTGAAAGTGTCACCATGATGCCCTTTGCAGGGAAGGTTATGACACCATCGCGCAGGGTACCATACTGTGCGGCAGATTCATCCAGCGAGAAGTTCTCCGGGGTGTATGAGCCGAATGAGATTTCTCCGTTGTCGCTGTTGAATGTCATGCCGGTGGTCTGGTTCGGGAGATATACCTTGTCAGCGTCGCGTGCATCCACATAGGTGTATGCATCCTTGTTCTCTGCAATCTTGACGTTGGTCATGCCGGAGAACGCCTTGAGGAATGTGTTCCCGCCATAGACCTTCATCCTGTAGTAGCCCTTCATGTCCTCCCTCTCGTAGATTTCCACATCCAGCTCTGGGTTAGGATTGAAGCCGCTTCCGCTGAGGGAATAGAGGCTGCAGATGATGTCGTCGCGCCACTTTCCGGTCGTGTACTTCCCGTCAGGGCTCTTGACCAGATTCCATCCCGCCCTGGTGACGGTGAATGTAAGGCTTGTCGCCAGAGGCCCATAGACGGTGACATATTCAGGGTCGTCAATGCTGATGACACATTCGTATTTTACGCCGACCTTCGCAGCCGGGAAATTGATGGTGATGTTTGTCTCCTTCTCTCCTGTCTTGAAGACTACAGGGTCGATAACGAAGATGCCTTTCTCACTTGCAGTCACATTGACAGGAACTGTGATCTCGTCGTCTGTCTTCTTCCTGCGGAGACGGAAAGAGACTGTGGTCTTCTCCTGCGGGGCGAGCTCCACCGTGGTGGAAGTCGTCTGGGATGGGAAGTACACTCCGTAGGAGCTCTCGTCTTCAGGAGTTCCGGGAGTATATTCTTCCTCTTCAGAGCAGCTGCACAATGCGGCGGCTGCCATGGTCATCCATAATATATGCTTAAGTATTTTCATTTTCTGATGTGCTATAGATTAACCTTTCCAGAGCTCCACCTTGTTGGATGGGTCCGGATTGTTCTGGGATGCTACTGCGGGGTTGTTCTGCGTCTCGCCTCTGGAAATCACGAAGTTCCAGTATGGTGCGCGGCCCTCGCAGTTGAGTCTGTATGATGCCGGGGCATTGGTGCCGACATAGCCTCTCTTCGAGGACATGTCCAGACGCTTCATGTCGAACATGATGATGCCCTCTCCCCAGAACTCCACACGCTTTTGGAGAATAAGCTCGTTGATGAAGCCTTTCATGCTGGATGCTTTCGGGGTGCAGTCGTATTCCACATCATCTGTCATGCGGTAGCTGTTCATGAATGTGTTGAGCAGCTTCCTGCCTTCCGCGAGGTCGAGGTGGCCTCTGGCCTCTGCCTCGATGAAGTACATCTCTTCGACACGCATCATGCAGTGGTCTGCCGCGCCGCCTACCTTGTATTCCTTGTAGTTGCCCTGTGCAGGACGGAACTTGATGTTCGTGTAGTCCTTCAGCTCATCCTTGAAGTAGCTCTTGCCGTCCTCACGGCAGCTCTGGTATGCGTATTCGCGGTCTGGAGCCAGCCATGAATGCTTGCGGAAGTCGTAGTTGCTGATACTGTTGAACAAGTTCTTGTTTATGGCACGCCCGGTGTCATATCCGTATGCACTCCATGCATTTTCTGAACACATGTGGGCTGTGAAGCACATGAGGTTCGCTACGCTTTCGCTTGGAAGGGCGAGACCCCACATCCAGGAACTGTTCGAGGATGCATTGTTGAAGCCGTTCACCGGATCCTCCCACTGGCTCTGTGTCAGAGGTGTGCATCCGCAGGCAGTGATGGCCTTGCGGGCGAACTCGGCTGCTGAAGTGTATGCCTTGGTGGAATTGGCATTGTCGGATGCATCTTCGAAGGCTGTCCCTCTCTCCAGATAAGCCCTTGCCTTCATGCCATAGACTACTGCGAGGCTGATGGTGTACTTGTCTGAAGCCTTGTAGTTTGCCAGAAGAGTCTCGGCGTTGTCCAGGTCAGGGAAGATAATCTTGTCATAGATGTCCGATACCTTCGCTCGGGGATTGTTCTTGGCCTGCGCCTCTGTCGTCTCTGGGAGAACTACCGGCACCCCGAGCCCGAGCACGCTGTCATCCTGTGTGTAGTTGTTCTTCTTGAACTCGTACAGACGCACGAGGTCGAAGTAGAACATAGCCCTGTATGCATAT
This sequence comes from Bacteroides sp. CAG:709, assembly GCA_000434935.1. GTDB lineage: Bacteria > Bacteroidota > Bacteroidia > Bacteroidales > UBA932 > Cryptobacteroides. The sequence goes on from FR882184.1 coordinate 53,803, forward strand.
GCGAACCCGAGATATTTCTTCTGCGTATCATCAAGAGTCGAGAAATCTGAAGTGTCGATAAGCTTGATGACATTGTTCGCTGCCATGATCCACTTGTAGTAGTTGTTCCAGGTCAATGCGCCTACGGCATATTCGGAACCGAGGGCAATGTTGCTGCCCCACTGGGAGAACCAGTCATAGCCGGTGTTGCCGGAAACCACCAGATCCCCTGTCATGGATTCTGTGGCAATATGGATTGCCGGAAGGCCGAAGTCCCAAGGCAGGTCGTAGCCTGTGGTACCGGCCTGCACAAGCGCGGCAGGGATACCTTCGATGGATGTCTCCAGCGTCACCTGCTTCTGGATGGCGACAGAGGTAGGTGTCGCTTCCTTTATGCAGCTGTTCAACAGCATTGATGAAAATGCCGCAGCAGCTGTCAATTTAAGTATATTGTTCATTCTGTACATTAAAACTGAAGGTTGATACCACCTGAAATAGTCCTGACAGGAGAATATGTCGCCTGTGATGTGGAGCCGCTGTAGGAGTAGCGCGGGTCGAAGCCCTGCCTCCTGGACCAGTACCATACATTCTCGCAGGACAGATATACGCGGATGCGGTCCACGCTGAAGTTCCTGGTAATCTTTTCCGGAAGAGTGTATCCGAAGTTGATGGTCTGGAGATTCAGATAGCTTGCATCGGTAAGAAACCTGTCGGAAGATGCGTTCTGATCCTGGTCTTCATACTGGAGACGCGGGATATTTGAGGACGTGTTGTCCTTGCTCCATGCCTTCAGGATATCCTTGTGCCAGTTCTGTCCTGTGGACTTGTTGGCAGGGGAGTACATCGCCGCAGCATAGCCGGAATCGTATGCGAGGCCGCCTATCTGGTATGTGAATGCGATGCTGAAGTCGAATCCGAAGAAGTTGAGGTCTGTGCCGAATCCTCCGTAGAGGTCAGGGATAGGGTTTCCGCACAGGTAGTCGGATGCACTTGTATATTCGGTGGTGGTCTCTTTCGTCACGTTCCCGTCTGCATCAGTGACATCCATATACCACATCGACTTTCCTTCAGTGGATACGCCGGCGTATTTCTTCATGTAGAAGGTGTACATCGGGAGTCCCTCTCCGTAGAACGTGGAACCGCTCACAAATCCTGAGTATCCGTCCACGGTCTTGGTGCGGCGCTCCTCCGGGAGCATCGTGATCTTGTTGCGGAGGTGGGTAAGGTTGAGGTTGATGTTCCACTGGACTTTCTCGCGGCGGACAGGGTTGAAGTTGAACTCCATCTCCACACCGCTGTTTCGCATGTCGCCGACATTGGCGTAGTATGATGAATATCCCATTGACGGAGCTACCGGGAATGCCAGAAGCATGTCAGTAGTCTTTCTGTAGAAATATTCGCCGCTTCCGGAGATCATTCCGTGCAGGAAACTGAACTCAAGACCTGTGTTGATGTTCGTGTTGGTCTCCCATGTAATCTTCTCGGAGCCCTTCGAATTGAACACCGTGGAAACCATTCCGTTGGCGTTCTCGATGGTGTATGTGTCTGTATATCTGAAGTTTCCGATATTGTCGTTACCCTGCGAGCCGATGGATGCCTTCAGCTTGAGGTTGTCCAGCCAGTCGTATGTGCTGCTGAGAAAGTTTTCCCTATTGAGAATCCACGCGCCGCCGAGTGACCAGAAGTTCCCCCATCTATGCTTCGGATGGAAGCGTGAGGAAGCGTCACGCCTGAATGAACCTGAGAAGAAGTACTTGTTGTCGAAGTCGTACATGACACGGGAGAAGTAGCCTTCATTGAAATACTCTGAACGATAGGAGTTTGCATTCTGCGTGTCAATGATGGCACCGGCAAGCTCGTCATTGTCCTGGGTGAGCATGTGGCTCTTGCCAGCCGCGAGGTAGTATGTCTTCTCGGAATAGGACTCATGTCCTATCATCACATTGACATTATGCCTGTCGAACTGATGGGTATAGTTCAGGATCTGCTGCAGGTTCACGTCAAACTGCCTCTGGTGGGCCTTGGACACCATACCTTTTTCGCTGGCAAACTGGCCGAACCATGGGTTCCTGGTGGAGGTCATCCTCGTCTCGTCGAGGGCGACACCTCCGTTGAATGTGAACTTGAAGTCCTTCAGGAAGGTTACGTCAATGAAGCCTGTGCCGTTGAATGCATTGCCTTCGGACAATGACTTGTTCAGCCTGGTCTCGGAAAGGGCGTTGCTGTTAGGGAACAGGGAACGGACCATGCCGGCATTGTCACCGTTACCGTAGTCGTAGAGCTTGATGCCGTCTTTTGAATAACGGATATTGCCCTCGCCGTCACGGATGTAGAGCGGATATATAGGGCCGACGGCAGTGGTGAACGCGAACACGTTACCTGAGGAGTTACTCTCTCCGCTGTCGCTGATCTGATTATATGTGAAGTGCGAATAGTTCACGTTGGTGCCGAGCTTCAGCCAAGACTTGGCCTGGTAGTCCATACGTGCGTGAGCTGTATAGCGCTCCATGTCAGAGTTATATACGATACCTTCATTCTTCAGATAGCCGAAAGATGCGTATGTGGAAATCCTGTCGGAAGTCCCGGCTACGCTGGCATTGTACTCCTGGCGGAGAGATGTCCTGTATGCGGCCTTTGTCCAGTCATCAGGCTGGATGTAGAATTCCTCGCCGTTATAGACGATTCTGCGTCCGACGGTGGCAGCCGGGTTCACCTTGCCGTTGATACCGATGAACTCCTGTCCGTCAGGGATATTGAATATCTGATATCCGAGTCCGCCGTTGTCTGCGGAGCCTACCACTACGCTGTTCGCTTTCGCGTGAGCGTCTGTCTCGCTCATTCCGGAGCTGAGGTAGTAGTTTCTCAATGCGTTGTACTGAGTCTCGTAGTAGAGCGCAGGGTTCTTTATGTAGTCGTAGTCCCTTACTGCCCTGGAGTTCACGCCCCACTTGGCATCCACATTGATGATGGCGTCCTTTGACTTCGCTTTCTTCGTGGTCACCATCACGACTCCGTTTGCGCCTCGCGCTCCGTAGAGCGAGTTGGATGCGGCGTCCTTCAGGACGGTCATTGACTCGATGTCGTTAGGGTTCAAGTTGTTGAGGTCGCCTGAATAAGGCATTCCATCGACAATCCAGAGAGGGTCATTGCCAGCATTAAGCGAGCTGAATCCCCTGATTCGGATGGACGGGCTGGAACCGGGCTGGCCGGAAGTGTTGGCAATCTGGACACCGGCCACCTTTCCTGCCAATGTCTGAGCCACGTTGGACTGCTGGCTCTTGGCGATGTCGTCAGACTTGATGACTGTTGCCGAACCGGTATAGGCGTCTTTCTTCGCCGTACCGAATGCCACCACGATGACTCCGTCGAGTGACTGCGAGTCCTCCCTCATGACAATGTCAATCTGAGTTCTTCCATTGACCTGAATCTTCTGGTCCTGGAATCCGATAGAAGAGACCGTCAATGTCGCATTCGACGGCACTTTGAGCGAATAGACACCATCCACATCGGATGATGTGCCGTTGGTAGTTCCCTCCACCATGATGGAGGCACCGACCACCGGTTCTCCGGCCTGGTCTGTCACGGTACCCTTGACTTCTACATCCTGCGCGTAGATTGCAGAGCATAGTCCGAGAACAGCCAGAATGGTTGTTGCGATTTTTTTAAACATAGATAATCAGCATCTATACAGCCGCCAAATGGCTTTTTCGGTCATAGGGCAGCTGCATCACTTAAATGTGTATAAAAATGTACTTGTTTTTGTTCAATTCTAGTAATCCTCGTCCTTCATCTCGTTGGTGTCTTGGGTGCCGGAGTATTTGGTTGCTGCACCTTTCCACTCGATTGTGATTGTATTCTTCGTTCCTGCATATTCAGGCATGTATGTCATGATGCTGGTATAGTTTCCCCAATCTTTCATCACAAACTTGAAGTACCATTCTTTGCCATCTTTCTTGACAGTAACTTTGACATCATCAGGGCAACGCTGAAAATCTATTCTAAATTGTGTGTAGGCAGAGCCATATCCATTATACATATAGGACTGCTGCAGATAAAGGTTCGTGTTGTTTGTGAAATAGAATGCCCATTTTGTTCCACTTGCATTCAAATCAAGCTCCTCGCTTCCGAGCTTGTCTGCAGCCAGGACAAAGTAAGGAGTATTGGAATCGAACTTTGTTACTATTTCACCTGTCTTTTCATTGCGGAAATAGAAGACATAGGCATCCATAGGCTCAGCTGCTGATGCGTCATAGAATTTAGAGTTACGCATTACCTCCATCGCAGTAACTGTAATGTTCTGAAGCTCCTTGCCGCTTTCATCGGTGATTACAATCTTCGGCTCTACAGGCTTGACCGGAGTAAGGTCAGGAATCTCGCCATCGACAGGAACTCCATAATATTCGGCTGTAAGAGTCTCGCCGGAAGCAAGCGCAGCAGTTACATAGAAGTAGATCTTGCCGTCTTTTGCATCTGGGACAGTTTCGATAGATATCTCTCCTTCAGCCTTCTCGCTTGTAAGTGTGGCGTATGCAGGATAATAGTAAAGCTCAGCCTTCGCTGTAGTAAAATCGGCATCAGCTTCACCATCCTCATCAAATGCGGAAGCCGGAATAGTCATCTTTACAGCATAGTCGCCACTTGCAAGGTCCGCAGCTGCTGCAGCCTTGTCATTGGTACCGAAAGCGAACACGTAATTTGCGCCGTCCTTCTGACGGAAGAGTACCGGAAGGGACTTCTCCACATTGCCTGCAGCGCTCTTGATAGTCAGCTTGTCTGAAGAGTAGTAGCCTTTGGCAGGAATTCCAGTGTAAGTTACACGTATCCTGTTGTCGCCGATTGTCGCATCCATGAGAACAGAAAGCTCTGTCTCCTCCTCGTTGGTGCTCATCGTCAATGTTCCTTTGCGTCCTGCGCCGAGAACGATGTCCCCATAGGAAATGGCAATATCATCTGCTGAAACAGCTGAAAGGTCGAGGTTTGTGATGTTATCAATGTCTGCATCATCCGAGATGCTGATTGTCAGTACAGGTGTGGCGTCCGCAGGTTTGCTGACATTGCTCTGCTCATACAGGCTATATACTGATTTGCCATCAAGGTTGTATCTCCACGCTGTAGAGCTTGCGATAGTTGTGGTAGTCTCCTGATTCAGCTCCACCTGGTTGCTGAGGTCTGCCAATGCCTTTTCACATGCCCCGTTGTAGCGGACAAACAGAGGCTTGCGCTCAGCTGTGATGACATCTGCCGAGATTTCAACAGAAGTCTTGGAAAGAAGGTTTACGGACAATGCGGCTTTCCTGATGCCGTCCATTGCGCCCTTCTTTGCTGTTATATCCTTGTATGAAACTTCGAAATTCTCGGTCTCTGTGTTGACCTTGCCTTTGACAGACGCTGTCTTCACGAGTGCATAATCACTGGCTTTCTGCATTCCAGCTACATTGGTAATGCCTTCTGTTGGAGAAAGATAGAAAGTGTATCCGTCTGCACCGGCCTCGTAGATTACGGACTTTATGCTGATAAGCGGCTCTTCGCTGTACTCGATCTGATTCTTGATTTCTGCTGATGGCTCCGGATCTGCCGGAGTGTTCTCCTTGTTGCAGGCAGCCAGACATAAAACTGCTGCGAAGGCGGCTGCCAAGATGGCGCGGCCCTTAGACATGCTAGATAAAATTTTCATATTTATTACACTAATTGGTTCGAAACGATAGATCTATTCAAATTTCCGAGGCCTGCACTCTGCTCATGAAATCCCTATGTACCTATTTTTTATGCGTGCGCAATATCGCACATTATTTCTTATAAATGAACAGGGGGGGATAATAGGATATGAATGTAATCTTTTAGAACATTTAGTAACGTTTTTTATGTATGGGTTATGTGTCTATTATGATAGGTGCAATCAGGATGATTATTCCACCAAGTCGGACAAAAGAAGCTGACCGGATTGACGGTCAGCCTTTTCAATATCTTTCAGAAGAACTATTCTTCTGCCGGTTTCATCAAACTGTAAACGTTGGTAACGTCGTCATCGTTTTCAAGCAGATCGGTGAGTTTGTTCAATGTCTCACGCTGCTCAGGGGTCACGTCTTTAAGGTCGGTGTTAGGGATTCTCTCGAAGCCTCCGGAAACGAGCTCGTAGCCGTTGTCCTCGATGAATTTCTGGATTCCGCCGTAAGACTCGTAAGCGCCGTAGATTACGATGTTCTTCGTAATGTTCTCATCCTCATCCTCCTGCTCCTCTACGAATACCTCAGGGTCATCGTCATAGTCACAGAGAGCGAGCTGGAGCTCATCCACATCGATACCATCCTGGTCCTTGATTCTGAACACGCACTTGTGGTCGAACATGAAGCTGACGCTGCCGCTGGTTCCGAGCGTACCGCCGCACTTTGTGAAATAGCTGCGGACATTGGCAACTGTTCTGGTATTGTTGTCTGTAGCAGTCTCTACAAGGAATGCGACACCGAACGGACCGTATCCTTCGAAGGTAACCTCCTTGAAATCACCGAGTGACTTGTCGGTAGCCTTCTTGATGGCTCTTTCGATATTGTCCTTAGGCATGTTCTCGTTTCTTGCCTCTGCGATGAGGGCGCGGAGACGAGGGTTGCCGATAACATCAGGACCGCCCTGCTTGACTGCGATTGTAATTTCCTTTCCGATTTTGGTGAACGTTTTGGCCATGTGGCCCCAACGTTTCATCTTTCTCTCTTTTCTGAACTCAAAAGCTCTTCCCATAATCTTATTTGTTTTCGATTCTGCTGATATACTTGTCGATATCGTAGCCTTCCATTGACTGAGGATACTGGTCCTTGATCTTCTTGTAGAAAGAAAGAGCCTTGGCGCTGTCACCGAGTTCCTCGCAAGCGATACCTGCCTTCAGAAGATAAGCAGCTGCGAACATGTTGTCCGATACGCCTGCAGCCTTCTCGAAGCATGAAACGGCCTCCTTGTACTTCTCAAGTCCTACATAAGCGTCTCCCTTGCATGCGATTGCCCTTGCCTTGAGAATCTCATCCTTTCCGTTGTATTTGTCAAGGTAAGAAATAGCCTCCTCATATTTTCCGAGCTGAAGTTCGCATACGCCTGCGTAGAAATAAACGGCAGTACCTGCGTAAGAACCATACTCATCAATGATCTGGCTGAATCCGAGTACATTTCCGTCTCCATTGAGAGCGAGCTCATAGTTCTCTGCGCGGAAATTGGCCTCTGCCGGGAACATCTGCTCTGCAGCCTCTTCCTTCTGCGGCTGTGCGTAGAACTTGTGATAGCAGAGAACAGCCACGCCGATCACGATGATGGCTCCGAGGCATCCCCAGATGATTTTCTTGTTCTCGTTGAAGAATTTTTCTACAGAAGATACCTTTTCTGCAACCTGCTCTTCCTGCAGTCTCTCCTGATTTTTAAGAGTTTCTTGTGCCATATTTTCTTATGTTTTTATTTTCGTTCAATGCTTGACAGCATAACAAGCCTACAAAATTATAAAAAATAAGCCAATCCAGCAAAGAATTTTCACCCGACTTGCAACAGAACGGGATATTATTGACTGTCAGCAGTGTATAATCCGGCCTTTACGGCATATCTGATGAGCTCGACCGTACTGGAGATTTTCAGTTTCTTGAAGATGTTTCCTTTATGCGCGTCGACAGTACGTACGGAAACATTGAGCTTGCCAGCAATCTCCTTCGACGTGAGTCCGTCGCAGCAGAGTTTCACTACCTCCATCTCCCTGCCCGTCATCTTCGGAACATCATCCATAGTCTCGATATTGCTTACGATTTCCTTTATCCGGTCCGACTCCTCGCTATCCGAAATCGCCGGCACGAGAGAAAGCAGCTTGTTCTTCACTTCCTGGTTCTTGCTGAGGATCTTGGCCTGTCTGCGCTTGATGCGTAACATCCTGTAAGTCAGCACAAGCAGGATAATCAGAAGTGCCGAAAAAAGCGACAGGCAAATCAATACCGTAAGCCTTGTCTTCGACATTTCCTGCTCATGGATCAGCCGTTCCTCCTTCTCCTTGGTCTCATATCTCACGCGGAAATCCTCCACGGCCGAATCCGCCCTGTCGTCAGCGATCTTTTCCGAAAGCTGGGTGTATTCTTCCAATGTATGCAGAGCATCCTGCAGCTTTCCCAGATGCTTCTGGCAGAGCCACAATCCGCTCAATGCCTTCTTCTTCACATAGTAGCTTCCCGCCTTGGTGGCTTGTTCGCAAGCCGTCATGTAAGCTTTCTCGGCATGCTGGTACAACTCACTTTTATAATAGAGCTGTCCGAGCTGGTTCTGGCAGATGGCCATCGATGTGATATTGTTCTTCTCCTGCAGGATCGGAATCGCCTGCAGCAGACACTTTTCCGCGGCAATGTCTTCGCCCAGGGCGATCAGCACGGCTGCTTTCTGCGAAAGCCTGATCGCCTTCTTGCCCTCGCGATGGTCCTCACTGTCAAGCTTGTACGCCTCTTCCACGCAGACCAGGGCCCTGTCGCTGTGCCCCATCTCCAGCCAGATGTCCGAAGTCGTCATTGAAGACGGGAAGGCTTTTGTCAATGCCAAGAAAGAAGGCGGATGCAAGATCTCGGTGTATCCTTATGGCCGTTCGGACGAGTCGAAGGAAATCGCAGTTACGGTCTATCCTGCAGCCTTCAAACTTATGAGAAAATCAATATCAGATGAAAGCGGTTATGTGGAGATTCCGAACGAAGATTCTTTCGACATCACTGATATAGGTATGCCTTCAGAAGATGGGAAACGTTCAATTGAAATGATCAGAGTAGATGGAGGCAAGCTTCTGGAATCTTCGGTGGAGGTTTATAATGAAAATTCTGGAATTGTTTCCATAACCAAACGTCAACGCAGCGAAAGTAAGATTCTTCTTATGGTCGAGGAACAGTCCGAGGCCGGAGCTGCCAAGATATCCGTCTCTCTGAAAGAGGATGACAATGTCTATACGAAAACCTTTACCATCAACAGGCAGAAGCATGATTTTACATCCGATACGAAGATTTGCCGGATGTATTCGGAAACTCCTGTTAACGACGTGGAAGAAATGGCCAGAAATGCCACTATGCAAGTGCAGATGTTTCCTGCGGTCAATGCCGTCTGGACCAGCAGCAATAAATCCGTAGCCAAGGTCGAGTCGGCATCAAGTGACGGCGTCGGATTTTCTACATGGGCGACGATAAAGACATTTGGCGAGTATGGTTCCGCTGAAATCACAGCGACCGACGAAAGCGGTGAGCATACACGTAAATTCACTGTCAAGGTATCCAAGGCTTCATTCCCGGCGGGAACGAAGATCTGTATCCGGGTGGGTGGCAAGATTGAGCCTGTAGGTGAAAGCACGACAATCCGTGCATCATATGACGGCAGAAACGATGCAGGGTTCGGCCTTATGGATGCTTCCGGAAATTACCTCTCCACATTCACTAATTTCAAGTGGACAATCGAATCTCCTTCGTGTGAATGCAGGCTTGCCACAGTCGGTGCCAGCGGTGTTGTCGTCACTCCGATTTCTACTACTACTTTCAGCGGCAGCAAGACGGCAACCCTTGTCTGCACCGACGATGCCGGCAACAGGCTCACACATAAGATCTTCATTGATAGTCCTAATGCCTTCAGTGGAGTTCATAATCTGAGGGTGACTGTGGACGGCAAGTCATATACCGGCAACGCCAAGGTGGATATCGGCAAGACCGCTACGATTGATATTGCGAAGCTTACAGTTGATAGTTCCTATGACGGCCTGAAGTGGGAAAATGTCGGTGTCCTGGGTAGTGTGTACGGTACGACGAAACAGAATAACAACAGCTCCGGTTCGTTGATGTCCATCGAATTCACTCCTAACCGCAAAATGGAAGCTATGCCGATTTCTGTTGAAGACGAAATCGGACAGGTCAAGAAGATATATATCAGTTCGGCCGCGTTCCAGTTCCCGGAAGGCGCGAAGATTTATTTCTCTTATAACAAGAGCACGTGGGATACTTCAAATAATTTCCGCTTTTTCAATAACGGAAGCACTTACTTCAGAGTCGGAACATCTGCAACTGATTTTGTGAAATCTGGTTTGCCCGTTGAGTGGTCGTGTGTTAAACGTTATCCTAATTCAAATTATGGTAGTAAATTGAGGGTGTTGCCTGGTGAAGATGCTTCCCAGTATGTTTTGTCTCCAGTGGCCTATGCGGATGATTATGAAGCAGATGAATATATTGTGATAGCCAAAGATGCTTACGGGACCGAGGTCAGGTCGCCATTTATGCTGAAGAAGTTTATGAATTTCAACAATGCCGTTTGGGTCAGATTAAAATATTACGATAACGGGACACGGAAGACTGAGACATTGACATATACATTCGACTCCGGAAAAGATGTATATAAGACCTTGCCTGCTAAAGCAACTAATCTCGTAGTTTTGGAGTGTAGCCCTTACGAGAATGGAAATACTGTATATGTCAACCGCGCGGAAATCATTGATTTCAAGAATGGTTCGGTTGGTACGCGAACTAAAAAACCTGCATTCAGGGAGGAGGTTACCATTAAGAGTGAAGAGTATGCGCGCATTACTTTCTATGATGATTACGGAAACAAGAAAGCTTTTTATATTAAAAAGAAATAACATTTAATCAATAATATTATGGAAGAACTTTTGAAACAAATCAAGAAGGCGGCGGAGTCGATGCTTCGCGACGCTACAGCACAGGAGAAGAAGGGAAACAAGGCGGCAGGATTGCGCGCCCGCAAAGCTTCCCTCGCATTGGAACCGATGCTCAAGGAATTCAGGAAAATATCCATCGCCAAGATGAAAGGTCTTGCAGGACTTGTCCTTCTGGTGTCATTGGCAGGAACCGCATGCGTATCATGTGAGCACGTGGACCCGACAGACCTTACGGAAGAGAACCTGCCGGTGAAGAGCATCGTTTGCGGTCATGTGAGATATGCGCCTGAAGGATCTGCGGTGACACTTGCGGAAGTGGGGCTGGACGTGAACATCTTCTATGGCCAGAAAGACGACAATGGAAATGTGGATTACGCTCTCAAGACCGTCAAGACGCGTCAGGGCGGATATTTCGAGACTACGCTCGGTTGCCCGGTAGGTCAGACCTTGGAGGTCAAGGTCGAGTGCTGCGGACAGTCCAAGAACAATGCTAAAGATGACAAGGGCTCGACGTCCAGCGTGCAGGCATACTTCCATGCCGAGGTGGCCAAGACTCTTACTTGCGGTACGGCTGCCTACTTCAAGATGGATATGAAGCCGGATGCCAACCACGGAGGTGCAGGCCTCGTGCAGCCGAAATGAGCCGCATCACCCTGCCTGAAAGGCTAGGAAGTGAAGAATTATCAACTAACAATTAAAAGACTTTATAATGAAAAAATTCCTGATATTGAGTCTTGCAGCATTGACCCTGGCATCCGTGGGCGCTATGGCGCAGGGGGAGAGCAATGTCCCTGAAGGTAAGCGTATCACGTGCTACCATGTGTATTCTGACAAGGCGCCTCATTTCTCACCGAAACGCGGCGATTGGTCCATCGGTGTCACTTTCAACCCTGCGACCCTTTCGTATCGTCTGAAAATGCAGCCGGACAATGGTGATTTCGCCGGTGATTTCATCGAGGGGATGGCCACGTCCAGCAAGCAGATGTTCATCCTTTCGCAGGATCCTCTGGCATCATTCCGCGTAAGATATTACCTGAGCGACAATTGGGCATTGCGTGCTACTCTCGGTTTGAACGGCAGCCATATCAATTATCGTGAATATGTGGACGACGACCTCGCCAAGGCTGTCAATCCTGATTCCAAGAACCAGGTTGCGGATGCGGTGCTGTCCAATCTCAACAGCGGTAGCCTCGCGATCGGCATGCAGTATCTGGCCGGGAAAGGGCCTCTCCGCTTCACAGCCGGATTCGGTCTCACCTACGCCATTGCAGGCGGTAGCCTGAATTTCAAGTACGGCAACACCATGACGCCGGAGAACCGCGTGCCATCGTCAATGCCTATGACCCGCCCTGCTCCTGCCGGCTCCAAGAACCCTACCCTCAATGACTTCAAGTCCCAGCTCGGCATCGCATACGCCCGTCCGACAAGACGTTACAATGTAGGTTACATCCACGGTATCGGTATCAATGCCGATATGGGTGTGGAGTGGTTCATGACCGGCCGCATTTCTCTTGCAGGTGCCATGACATTCACTCCTGTAATGTTCCTGTTCCAGCCTCAGACTTGGACCAAGTTCGAAGGCTTCTCTACCAAGACAGGAAATGTCGAGCAGTACAATGACCGGATCAGTCCGGGTAGCTTTGCCGTCCTCTACGGAACTGAAAACATTGGCTTCAATGTTTCCCTGAACTACTATTTTTAACTAACATTTCTTGATTATGAGAAATTTGAAATTAATGAAACCTGTCGCCCTGTTGGTCTCTCTTCTGGCTCTGACGACACCAGTTAATGGTCAGAATTTCTTGAAGAAACTGAAGGATGCGGCGAATAATGCCTCTGACAAAATGAATACCGCAGTCGAAAAAACCGGCAACGCTTCTGCAAATGTGGCTGTGCCGACGGCATCCGGGCCGACTTACTATGTGTCTCGCAGCGGATCCAACAAAAACGACGGACTCAGTCCTTCAACAGCAGTCAAGAACATCCAGAAGGCCATTGACCTGGCTTCTGACGGTTCGGAAATCCGGGTTGCCGAAGGTAATTACTTCGGACTCCTGAACAAGGGCAACATCATCATTGACAAGCCTCTCGTGATTATGGGCGGCTACAATGCTGATTTCACCGAGCGTGATGTGCTCAAATATCTCACCACCATTGCTCCGGATGACAATTCCAACGGCTCTTCACAGGGACGTGGAACCATCCAGATCCGCAGCATTGAGAAGCCTTCTTCATCTCTCGTCATCGACGGCCTGATTTTCAACAAGGGCAATGCTATCGGTTACAATCTTCGTGGCGAGGGCTGGCCGGAGGGAGTGGAAACTCCTTTCATGATGCGTGAAGGCTCCAAGGGCCAGGGCGGTCCGAACCTTGAAAACAAGGAGGTGTATACCCAGGAGACCTACTTCATCTATTTCGACGGCGTGGCAGGCAAGGTGAACAATCTCAATGTCTTCATCCGCAACTGCACGTTCGTGAACGGTCCTAATACCACCATCTGCGGTCTTCTCAAAGGCTCATTGACAGTGGACAACTGCGCGTTCATCAACAACCGTGTCACCACCATGGATGTCCGCGGACCTGACCCGAATGCCATCACCAAAGTGAATTTCCTGAACAATACCGTTCTTTTCGTATGGTCTTACACCAAGGACCTCCAGTCCCAGGGCTTCGGTTTCAGGTTCCAGCCTGGTACCAGCTGTACGCTTGAGAACAACATCATCGGCCTGACAATTTTCGCAGGTCTTGACAGGACTCACATTGACAGCGACGCGAACCGCGAGGCCAAACGTCACGATGCGGTGAAGAACAACATCTTCTTCCTGAACCGTATCACCGACCTGACCATCCCTGGAGGCGGCATGCTCACCAGAGTCAAGGTGGAGGATTTCGATGATGTTGAGGCTATTGCAGAGTCCAGCGGCAACAAGTCGCTCACCGATCCGGCCCTCTTCAAGGGCAAGATTGACGAGCCTTATCTGAACGGCTTCCTCAGCGTTTCCTACAAGGAGACCACGTCGTACAACCCTAATTCCGCTGCCAATACTTTCCGTTCGGCAATGGGTATGAACATGACCGGTACAATGTCTTCTTCAGTGTCCATGTACTTCAACCGTTATCCATGGCAGAAGGCGCTCGACGTGTTCGGTGCAGTTCCGGGATGCGGTGCTCAGATTCCAAGATAAATCTGGAAACATATATTTTTCTGTCTGGCGGTCCCTAAAAGGCCGCCAGCTGTTTTTCCGTGTGGTGAAAGAGGCTTCAGGGTTCGGAAAAGTCCGGGAAATGAGTTATCTTTGCTTGGATAATAAAAGGCATCTGGATGGCGATTCTGGAAAAACTTGTAGTTCAAGACTATAGAAACATTGCATTGGCGGAACTTGAATTTTCTGCCAATATTAATTGCATATCCGGCGGTAACGGGGAGGGGAAGACCAATCTCCTGGATGCCATCTGGTATATGTCCATGACCAAGAGCGCGTTCCGTGCTTCTGACCGGGATAATTTCCGCTATGGCGCGGACGGGTTTTCCCTGTCCGGAACGTATCTTATGCAGAACGCCCTCAGGTCCAGGTTCTCCATCAAGGTCACTTCGAATGGGGAGAAGAAACTGCGTCGTGACGAGAAGCCGTACCAGCGCATCTCCGAACATATCGGGGAACTGCCAGTGGTGATGGTCTCGCCGGACGACGTGTCCCTCGTGAGTGATTCAGGGGAGGACAGAAGGCGTTTCATGAACATGGTGCTTTCTCAGATGGATAAGGAGTATCTGTCTGATGTCCAGCAATATAACAGGCTGCTCAGCCAGCGTAACACAGTGCTGAAAACCGACAGGCCTGACATTTCATTGCTGGAGATATTGGACGAGAGGATGTCTTCGTTCGCAATGCGCATTTACGAAAGGCGCAAGCGCTTCACCGAGGACCTTTTCCCTGTGGTCGGGAAGTATTATCAGTCATTGTCCGGAGGAAAGGAAGCCGTGGACATTGCCTATAAGTCGGACATTGACAAGGGGACATTGGCAGAAATCCTGGCGACGGCCAGGAACAAGGACATTGCCCTTGGCTATACGTCGGTCGGGCCGCAGCGGGATGATCTGGTGTTCAGCATGGACGGGCATCCGATCCGGCGTTGCGGGTCGCAGGGGCAGCAGAAGTCTTTTCTGGTTTCGCTGAAATTCGCGCAGTATGAGCTGATGAAGGAGAGTTTCGGGGTGCCGCCGATGTTGCTGCTGGACGATGTGTTCGACAAATTGGACATGGACAGGACGGGAAATCTGCTTGCGATGGTGGCGGGCAATGATTTCGGACAGATATTCATTACGGACAGCAACAAGGTGAGGCTTTCGGGTATCGTGGACAGGATTACCCAGGACAGGGCGTATTTCGAGACTTCGTCCGGCAATTTCACAAAGGAGGAAATCAGATGAGGTACAAGGGGAAGAGCGTGTCGATGGAGCGCAAGGAGCCGTCTTCTATGGAAGAGCTCATGCCTCAGCTGCTCAGGGTGATGAGGCTGTCTTCCGGGATGAATGACAATATAATAATGTCGGCTTGGGACAAGGTTACCGGGGCGGCGCCATATACATTGTCCAAATATGTGAAAAACGGCGTGCTGTATTGCACGATATCGTCTTCGGTGGTACGTAACCAGTTGTTTTTCAACAAGGACGCCATCGTGGATGCCATAAACAGGGAGGCCCTGGCAGATTCGCTGTATCTTGCCACGCCTGGAAAGAAGCCTGTCAAAACATTGATTCTTAAATAGTTCGGTTGGGAAAATGGAGAAGAAAATCAAGATTGTCGCGGATAGCGCGGTTCCATTTCTGGAAGGAGTTTTCGAACCTTATGCGGAGGTGAAATATATGGGTGGCAGCGACATCGGTCCGGATGATGTCCGTGACGCTGATGCGTTGATAATCAGGACCAGAACGAAATGCGATGCAGCGTTGTTGGATGGTTCGCGGGTGAAGTTCATCGCTACGGCGACCATCGGGACGGACCATATAGATTTTCCGTATTGCGATGCGCATGGCATTACTGTCAGAAATGCTCCGGGGTGCAATGCAGGCGGAGTCATGGAGTATGTCTTTTCGGCGCTCTACGGCCTGGCGTCCAGGAAGGCCATCAGTCTGGAAGGCGACACTATCGGCATCATCGGTGTCGGCCATGTGGGCAGTCTTATCGAAAGGATGGGTTTGTCGCTCGGCTTCAAGATTCTGAAATGTGATCCGCCGCGTGCCGATGCTGAAGGGCCTTTCGGATTCAGTGACCTGGATTACCTGCTCCAGAATTCGCAGATTGTGACGATGCATACGCCTCTGAATGAGACTACTAGGGGAATGGCTGACCGTCATTTCTTTTCAATGATGCGCCCCGGGGCGTTCTTCATCAATGCTTCCAGAGGAGAGGTTGTTTGTGATGAGGCCCTCAAGGAAGCCATACCGAAGCTCGGACCGGTAATCATTGACACTTGGAATCATGAGCCCGACATTGACCTGGAACTGATGGACAAGGCTGCGATTGCGACGCCGCACATTGCGGGTTATTCGTATCAGGGCAAGCAGAACGGTACGGCTGCGGCTGTGCGGGCGGTGGCTCATTATTTCGGCATCCAGTCGCTTTATGAGTTCTTCCCGAAGACGGACCTGCCTGAGAACGAGGCGGTCAAGCTGGATCTCAAGGGCCTGAACCAGGGGGAGATAGCGGCGGTCCTGCAATACAATTATCCTATATTTACGGATGATTTCATGCTCCGTGTGGCACCGGAAGATTTCGACAAGCTGCGTGCCGAGTACAAGTACCGTAGGGAAGTTTATATTGATTAAAATATCATTCTTATGTTTAGCAAGGAAGATGTAAAAAGCATTGAGGGGCGCGGCACTTCCGTGGAGAAGGTCGAGTCTCAGGTGGAACGCTTCAAGAAGGGCTTTCCATGGATGGATATCGTGGCGCCGGCGACTCCGGAACGTGGTATCAAGGTTCTGGACGAGAATGGAATACGCGAGGCGGTGGCTTATTGCGACAATGCTTCCGTAGCCGGAAAATGCAAGTTTGTGCCTGCTTCCGGTGCGGCTTCCAGAATGTTCAAGGATATTTTTGCCGGTCTGGCGTCGCTGGAGGAGGGCAATGATCCCGGTGCTGATTCTTCTGTAGGTAAACTGGCTGCGAAGATCCGTGATTTCGCTTTCTATACGGAGGCGATGTTCGGAGAACCTGCCGACTCGGCTGCTTATAGAAAAGATGTGGCTGAGAAAGTGCTGACTGACAGGGGATTGGGTTATGGTTCCAAGCCTAAGGGCGTGATCCGTTTCCATAGATACCCGGACGGGGAATGCAGGACTGCATTTGCCGAGCATCTGGTGGAGGCTCAGGATTACATGCGCAATGCCGATGGCTCCGCCAATGTGATTTTCACTATTTCTCCGGAGTTCAAGCCGCTTTTCGAGGCTGCATTGGAAGAGGTGAAGGCTGATTACGAGAAGAAATATGGCGTTAAGTACAATATTTCTTTCACGTTCCAGGACAAGGCAACTGATACTGTTGCCGTGGATATGGAGAACAAGCCTTTCCGTACGGAAAACGGCGAGCTTCTGTTCAGGCCTGCCGGCCATGGTGCATTGATTTATAATCTCAATGCCATCGAAGATGAAATCGTTTCCATCAAGAATATCGACAATGTTTCCAATGACAGATTCCTCGGAACTACGGCATTGTTCAAGAAAGTATTGATGGGCAAGTGCCTGGAACTCAGGGACAAGATATTCGGCTATCTGCGGGCGTTCGATGCTGTCGGGGATTTGAAGTCTGATGCGTGCGGACGTCTTTGCGATGAGGTGGAGTCTTTCCTGGATGGCGAGTTGTGCATCCAGCTTCCGCTGACCCGTAGCGTGGAGGAGCGTGTCGCCCTGCTGCGTGCGAAACTTGACCGTCCGATAAGGGTGTGCGGCATGGTCCGTAACCAAGGTGAGCCTGGCGGTGGTCCTTTCATTATTGCAGGCAAGGATGGCTCTTCCAATCTTCAGATTCTGGAGAGCGTCCAGATTGACATGAATGACGGACGCTCGCGTGATATTCTCGCGTGTGCGACACATTTCAATCCTGTGGACCTTGTCTGTGCTATCCGTAATTACAAGGGTGAAAAGTTCAATTTGCTTGACTACGTGGATGCCGATGCGGGATTCATCAGTTCCAAGAGTTACCAGGGCCGGGAATTGAAGGCGCTTGAGCTTCCTGGTCTGTGGAACGGCTCCATGAGCGACTGGAATACTTGTTTCGTGGAGGTTCCGCTGGAGACTTTCAATCCTGTGAAGGTGGTGCTTGACCTTCTGCGTCCGGCACACCAGCAGGCATAGTTCAGTTCTGTTTCTTCACGCAGGGGTGTCCTCCGGTGCTTTTCCATTGTCCCGGAGTGCAGCCTGTATACTGCTTGAAGAGTCTGTGGAAATTCGACTTGTCGTGAAATCCCAGGGCGGCAGCCGCTTGATTTACGTCCAGAGCATTGTCTTTTCTGATAAGCATTGCTCTGGCTTTTTTTATTTTCATTTCGCTTCGCCAGATGCGGAAGTCCTTCTTGGCATGTTTGATGAAATAGATGTTCAATGCGTGTTTGTCTATATTGAGGGCGTCTGCCAGTTCTTCCAGTCTTGGGTTTTTGGCGTCATTTTCCGGATTGTCCGTCCATTCTGTGAGCTTGCGCTCGATCAGCATCTTGGTAGTGATTGTTTTGTGTATGCGTGGTATGAATGTCTTCTCATTGTCATCGGATTTTATTCCGGTCATCCGCTTGGAAACTTTTCTGTAAAATCCGAACAAGAACAGTTTGAGGTTGCTCGGGAGATGCGCCGAGGCGAGAGCACGCTTCATGACAGTTGGTTTCGTCATAGGTGCAATTACAATTAATTATGTGATACTATATTGGTAATGTGGATTAAAAAACAGGAATGCCCTCTACTTTCTAATGCGAGGGCATTCCTCATATCGTAGTCTGCGGTCGGGATTACCAGCCGAGGACGTAAGCGAAGATAAGCGGTGCTACGATGGTAGCGTCTGACTCAACGATAAACTTAGGAGTCTCAGGTGCGAGCTTGCCCCAAGTGATTTTCTCGTTTGGAACTGCTCCGGAGTAAGAACCGTATGATGTGGTACTGTCTGAAATCTGGCAGAAATATGACCAGAGCGGAGTGCCGTGCCACTGGAGGTCCTGCTCCATCATCGGAACTACGCAGATAGGGAAGTCACCTGCGGTACCTCCACCGATCTGGAAGAATCCTACACCTGCGCCGACAGCATTCTTCTTGTACCAGTCGACGAGGAAGAGCATTGTCTCGATACCGTTCTTTACGAGATCCGGTGTGAATTCGCCCTTGATGCAGTGTGCTGCGAAGATATTTCCTGTGGTGCAGTCTTCCCATGCAGGGCAGATGATAGGAATGTTCTTCTCGCAAGCTGCGAGTACCCAGCTGTCCTTAGGGTCGATCTCGTAGTATTTTTCGAGAACGCCGCTTCTGAGAATCTGGTAAATATATTCGTAAGGAAGATATCTCTTGCCTTCTGCCTTTGCCTTGTTCCAGACATCTACGAGTGCGCCCTCAAGACGGCGGAATGCCTCTTCTTCAGGGATGCAGGTGTCGGTAACACGGTTGTAGTGGTTGTTCAGAAGTTCCTGCTCCTGCTCTGCGGTGAGGTTTCTGTAGCCAGGCACTCTGTAATAGTGAGAGTGAGCTACAAGGTTCATGATGTCCTCTTCAAGGTTGTTTGCTGAACAGCAAACGATAGAGAACTTGTCCTGACGGATCATTTCTGCAAGAGAAAGTCCGAGCTCGGCTGTACTCATGGCGCCGGCCATTGCCAACATCATCTTTCCGCCTTTTGCGAGAAGTTCTTCATAAGCTTTCGCAGCGTCAACAAGGCTAGCCGAGTTGAAGTGACGGTAATTGTGGGTGATGAAATTTGAAATTGGTCCTTTTTCCATTTCCAACTTTTAATTTACAGTTATTTACATCGGAGACGGCGAATTTGGATGCCGCCCTCTGAAATTTTGTGCGAAGTTATGTTTTTTTGCGTAAATTTGCAATCTGTTTGACTTTTATTTGGAATTACGATATGTTTGAAAATCTGTCAGAAAGACTGGAAAGGTCGTTCAAGATTCTCAAGGGAGAGGGAAAAATTACGGAAATCAATGTCGCCGAGACTGTAAAGGACATTCGCAAGGCGTTGCTTGACGCCGACGTGAGCTACAAGGTGGCGAAGGAATTTTGCGACCGCGTGAAGGACAAGGCGATGGGCCAGAATGTGCTGACGGCCGTGAAACCGCAGCAGATGATGGTCAAGATTGTCCATGATGAGCTCGCCGAGTTCATGGGCAGCGGTGCCCAGGACATTAATGTGAAGGGTAATCCCGGCATTGTCCTGATTTCCGGTCTCCAGGGTTCCGGTAAGACGACTTTTACCGCGAAACTTGCGAACCTCTGCAAGTCGAAGAAGGGCATGCAGGTGCTTCTGGCCGCATGCGACGTTTATCGTCCGGCAGCCATCGACCAGTTGAAGGTCATGGGCGAGCAGGCCGGTGTCCCTGTTTATACTGAGGAGGGTGTCAAGGATCCTGTACAGATTGCGAAGAATGCTGTAGCAAAGGCCAAGGCTGAGGGTTTTCCTGTCGTAATCATTGATACCGCCGGCCGTCTGGCCGTGGATCAGGAGATGATGGATGAGATCGCTGCCATCAAGAAGGCGGTGAATCCTACCGAAATTCTCTTCGTGGTGGATGCTATGACCGGTCAGGATGCCGTCGAGACTGCCAAGGCGTTCAATGAGACTCTTGATTTCGATGGCGTGGTTCTGACGAAGATGGATGGTGATACCCGTGGCGGTGCCGCCCTTTCCATCAAGGCAGTAGTAGGAAAACCTATCAAGTTCATTTCTTCCGGCGAGAAGATCGACGCTCTGGATGTGTTCCATCCTGCCCGTATCGCCGACCGTATTCTCGGCATGGGTGATGTGGTTTCCCTCGTGGAAAAGGCTCAGGAGCAGTTCGATGAGAAGCAGGCCCGTGAGCTGAAGAAGAAACTTGTGAAGAACCAGTTCTCCCTGATGGATTTCTATAACCAGATCCAGCAGATCAAGAAGATGGGCAACATCAAGGATCTGGCATCCATGATTCCTGGCGTAGGCAAGGCCATCAAGGATGTCGATATCGACAACAGTGCTTTCAAGAGTGTCGAGGCCATCATCATGTCAATGACTCCTTACGAGCGTGAACATGCCGAGCAGATAAACGGCAGCCGCCGCAAGCGTATCGCCGACGGAAGCGGTACCTCGATCCAGGAGGTGAACAAGCTCCTCAAGCAGTTCGAGGGTACCCGCAAGCTGATGAAGGGCGCCATGGACGGCTCTCTGGCCTCGCGTTTGAGAAGACGCTAGGCGCTGTTTTTGGGCGGTTGAGGCGGTTAGTCCGGTCGGTTAGTCCCCACGTCGGGATGCGGCCACGGGCGAATCCGTAACTCGCTGATAATCAGACACCAATTTAACAAGGGCGTGGAAACGCAGC
>FR882185.1:0-6533 GCA_000434935.1 Bacteroides sp. CAG:709
AAAACTAAGATATAGTAGTCGGCCGGTTTTTTTGTCCGTTTGGATAATTTTATGAAAAAAGTCTGCCGGAGTATTTCTTAAATCGATAAAATGTTCTATCTTGTCAATGTCCAAGTGACCTTGGTCAGGTTTTATGCCGTTCACCTTCAAGCACGGCTACAGTAACATTAAAACTTCAGCAGATTATGCCAGCTGTTCAAACAATGTTTGCCGACACTTTCCTGGCGGGAAAGAAGATCATGGCAGTGAATATATCTAAGCTATATCCTAATCGACATGATCCGGATGGGAGAGGATCGACTTACGAGTGCGCTCGAAAGTATTGGCGGGCTTCCAAGAAAAGAGCTGAATCTATGAATTATGTTTTAGCCGTTTCGGATGGGGTTATCGTAGCTGTCTACAGACCTGTCAGGTGGATGGAATCCAAGGTTATGCCAGGCAGACTTGAGTTTGAAGGCGAGAAAGTTCGAGAAGGAGATCTCGTGGGGATGGATGTCTCAAGCATGTTCGCAGGACGTTCCAATCCTGTCAAATACATAGAATAACCGAAATGACTGCCACGCTTCGGCGTGGCCTTTTCATCTCTTATTTCGGCAATGAGAAGCGGAATTCCAGTCCGCCTGCCCGTCCGATTTTCACGGAAATTGTCCCTCCGTGGATCAGGACGGCATTCTTGACGATGGCTAGCCCTAATCCTGTTCCGCCCAATTTTCGTGATCTTCCCTTGTCGACGCGGTAGAATCTCTCGAACAGATGCGGCAAATGCTCCTCCGGAACGCCTGTTCCATTGTCGGAGAATACGAACCAATAATTGTTGCTGTCTTCCTTAGGGCATTGGATGGTTATGGTAGTGCCCTCGCCGGCGTATGCTATTGCATTGTCAGTCAGGTTTCTGAATATTGAATACAGCAACATCTGATTGCCGTTTACAATAGTCTTCGGCGCCACGAGAATGAGGAATTTCATCTTCTTGTTCTCCAGCTGTAGTTCCACGTCATTTCTGATGCCTTCCAGAAGAGCGGAAATGTCGATGGACTCCGTCGTGAAACTGCCGGAAGCCTCGTCAATCTTGGAAAGCATCGTTATGTCCGAAATCAGGTTGCTCAGCCTTCCGCTCTGGTCATAGCAACGTCCCATGAAATCAGCCTTGGTCTGCTCGTCCATGTCCGGATTGTCAATTATGGTCTCAAGATATCCCCGGATGCTGCTGACAGGAGTCTTCAGCTCATGGGCAATGTTCTGCGTAAGCTGGCGTTTCAGTCTTGTCTTGTCGTCTTCGCTGTTCTGCAGACGGGCATAAAGACCTACGATGTTCCGGGAAATGTCTCCCAGTTCATCGTCGGTAAAATGGATGTCTGCGTTTCCTACGTCCTGATTTTTTTCAGCCATGTCTGCAAAAATGCTCAACTGCCTGATATTCAGCTTGAGACGCCTCATGTAGAGATAGTATATGAAGAGCAGCAGGATAGACATTGCCAATGCCATCAGGAGGTAGCCGTTGTCGGATGCTAGCATTGTGGCCAGCGAAACGTCGTAAATGTGCGAAGTCCTGACTATCAGATGCTTTTCAGGAAAAGAAGTCGCCGAATAGAACCATTTGCCGCCCATGGTGCTGGACGAACGCTTGATGTCGTATCCATCGCCGTTTTTTATGGCCTGCTGAATTTCCTTTCTGTCCAGATGGTTGTTCAGATGCTTGGAATCCGACGCCTGGCTGTCAAAGAAAACTTCGCCGTCCATATTCATGAGCGTGACGCGCATGCCCTCGTCATCCAGTCGTCTAGTATACCGGGAAAACGATGCGGTGTCGGTAGTCCACAGGTCGCAGATGTAGCGGTTATACCCCTGCAGTCTGGTGTTCAGGATTTCAATGCGGTATTGTTTCTCCCTCTGGTATTGGAAAAATATGAACAGGAGCGCGAACGACAAGAACAACGTCGCCACTATCAGGAACAGTCCCGAACTCAATGATATGTTATGTCGTCCTGTTTCCCGTTTCATTTTTCTTCGAAGCAATATCCGTATCCGTGGCGGGTTACGACGCATTTGCCGTATTCGCCGATTTTCTTTCTCAGTCTCGTGATGTTTACGTCAACCGTGCGGCCCAGTACAATGACATCGTCCGACCATATCTTGGACAATATTTCCTCACGTGAATAGACATGAGGACTATTGGCAAGCAGCAGGTGCAGAATCTCGAATTCGGTCTTCGTCAGGTCGATTTCCTCTCCGTCCACCGATACGCTCTTGCGGTCCAGGTCCATGACCAATGACTTGTAGCTCAATGTGTTGTGCTTGGCATCTGCGGTGGATGACGTGCGCCTCAATACAGCTGCCACGCGGGACAATACTTCCCTGATGGAGAACGGTTTGGCGATGTAGTCGTCCGCTCCTATGTTCAGCCCGTTTACCGTATCATCTTCCGTATCCTTGGCTGATATGAATATGATGGGGATTTTCGCCGTGTCGGGATTCTTCTTCATCATTTCTGCCATCTTGAAACCGGAGATTCCCTCCATCATTATATCCAGCAGAATCAGGTCGTATCCGTTTACACCGCTTGTCAATGCCTCTTCGGCAGAGTGGACTTCCCGTGTGTCGTACCCTGCTTTTTCAAGATTGAAACTGAGGATGTTGCATATATCCTCTTCATCATCTACAATGAGAATCCTTTTGCGTGTCTCCATATCGTTAATGTGCGGATTTTTCGGCCTTTACCTTTTCGACGATGTCCTTGATTCCCGGCAATTCTTCTTCGACTTCCCCGTAAATTATCAGCAATTGGTCGCCGCTGCGCAGTTCCACGCTTCCGTCAGGAATGATGAATTTGCTGTCGCGCCTGATGATCACCACCCTCGCGCCTTCAGGCAAGTTGATTTCTTTCAATGTATTGCCGCTTGTCAGGTCATCATCCGTCAATGTGTAGTCCTGTAACTTTCCTGCCTCTTCCGGTATCTCGATTCCGAATGTGTCAGGAGCCTTTTCTTCCGGCAGGTTCAGATGCAGCAGCTTGGCGACGCGCGGAATCGACATTCCCTGGAAAATCAGTGAAAGCAAGGTAATGAAGAACACTATGTTGAATATCTGTTCCGACCCCGGGATTCCTGCCACTATCGGATATGTCGCGAAGATAATCGGCACGGCACCCTTCAGGCCCACCCAGGAGGTGAACAGCTTGGCACGGAATGAAATCTTGCGGAACGGCAGCAGGCAGATGAAAACCGTGAGCGGACGTCCGACGAAAAGCAGGAACAATCCGATGAGCAAGGCGATAGGTGCGACATGCAGCATCTCGTGCGGATTGACCAGCAGTCCGAGGCTGAGGAACATTCCTATCTGCATTATCCAGGTCATGCCGTCCATGAAGGACAGGATTTCCTTCCTGTTGTTCATCGGCTTGTTGCCGATGATGAAACCGGCGATATATACGGCCAGGTAACCGTTGCCCTGTATCATCTGCGTCATTGAAAATGCAAACATGCTGACTGCCAGAAGCAATATCGAGTACAATGGCGTGCTGTTCAGTTTTATTCTCTGGAGAATCCATACCGTGGCGAATCCGATGGCGACTCCGGCGAGGGCGCCGAGTGACATTTGCAATACGAGCGTTACCAATGAGCCCACTACGAGCTGGGTGTAGTTGATTCCTTCAATGCTTGAAACCGGGTCGAAAAGAAGTTGCGCCACCTGGATCAGGACAATCGTAAGTACGTATGCCATAGGGTCGTTACTACCGGATTCCAGCTCCAGCATCGGCCTCAGGTTCTGTTTGAGGCGCATGTTGCAGTTCTTCAGGATGCTGAACACCGACGCGGAATCTGTAGATGACATCACGGCCGCCAGCAGGAAGCACATGACGATGGACAGCGACAGCCCGATTTGCTCAATTCTGGACAGGAAGTAGATGAATGCGCCGGTAAACACCACCGTGAGCAGCACTCCGGCGGTGGACAGTACCAGACCCGGCCCCATCACCGGGCGGATGTCTTTCAATTTGGTTTCCAGACCGCCAGTGAACAGGATTACGCACAATGCTATGATACTCAGGAACTGCGCAATGTTATAATTGTCGAAGACCAATCCAAGTCCATCGCTTCCGAACAGCATTCCCACCAGCAGGAAAATGAGGAGGGACGGTACGCCATATTTGTTACCTGTCTTTGAGACCAGTATGGCAGTGAAGACCAATATGGAACCTATGAGAAAAATGTTCTCTGATGTAAAGTGCAGTATCTCGTTCATTGTCAATCTGTTTTATGTTATTCGCCGCGTCCTGCCCTTTCGAGTTCGCGGCACCATCTTGTAAGCCCGCATTCTCCGCATTGCGGTTTCTTGGCGGTGCAGATATATCGTCCCTGGAGAATCAGCCAGTGATGGGCGATTGCCCTCTTGGAAACCGGAATGTTGGATTCCAGTTCCTTGCCCACAGTTTCCGGTGTCTTGCCGTCCGATAATCCAAGTCTATGGGCCACGCGGAAGACGTGGGTGTCCACCGCTATTACCGGTTTATCGTAAACTATTGAAGCTATGACATTTGCGGTCTTTCTTCCTACTCCAGGCAGGCTCATCAGCTCATCAATGTCCGATGGGACGATACCTCCGAAATCAGTCACCAGCTTCTGCGCCATTCCGATGAGGTGACGTGTCTTGTTGTTCGGGTAGGATATGCTCCGGACCAGCTGAAAGAGGTCCTCGTATGACGCATTTGCCAATGTCCCGGCATCCGGATATGCCTCGAATATGGCCGGCGTAGTCATGTTGACCCTCTTGTCAGTACATTGCGCAGACAGGATAACTGCGATAAGCAGATGGAAAGGGGAGTCATAGTGCAACTCGGTTTCCGCTATCGGCATGTTTTCCTCAAACCATGCAATTATACCTTTATATCTTTCCTTCTTGGTCATTTATCTCTATTTGAGTTCGTGGCAGGCTTCGTCCTTGCAGACCAAGACTCTGCCCGGGTAGTTCTCGAATATGGACTTGTTATGGGTAACCATCACCACCGCCGTTCCCTTGCTCCTGTTGATGCTCGTCAGGAGTTTCATGATACCGTCGGCGGTTTCATTGTCCAGGTTCCCCGTCGGCTCGTCCGCAATGATGACTCCAGGCTCGTTCAGCAATGATCTTGCTATCGCAATGCGCTGCTGCTCACCGCCTGACAGCTGGTGCGGCATCTTGTGCGCCTTGCTTTCCATGCCCACATTGCAGAGAACTTCTTCGATTCTCTTGCCGATGGCTGCGGGGTCTTTCCATCCGGTAGCGCGCAGTACGAATTCCAGGTTGTCCTCCACACTTCTGTCCATCAGCAGCTGGAAATCCTGGAAGACGACTCCGATCTTGCGCCTGAGAAACGGAATGTCCTTATTCCTTATGCCGTTCAATTCGTAGCCGCAGACTTTTCCGCTCCCTTTCAGGAGCGGATTTTCTGCTATGATTGTCCTGATTATGGATGTTTTTCCGGTTCCGACTTTTCCGACGATATACACGAAATCACCCTGATATACATCCATGTCAAGTCCGTATATTACAGGCGTTTCTCCATTCACTATTTCCGCGTCTCTAAATGATATGACGGGTTCGACGGTTTTTATGTTCTCGTCCATTGTCCTCTTTTTTACGCTTACCAAGTTACGAAAAAATCTTAGAATCCGAGGTGTTTCAGGATTCCTTTTACGGCTTTTTTCGCTGATGCCACTGCTTCCACGACTGTTGCAGGGCCCAGAATGAAGTCTCCTGCCAGGAATACTCCAGGCATGCTCGTCTGCTGCAGTTCATCCGTAACAGGCCATCCTCTTTCAATCTTGATGTTTTCCTGTCCTCCGAATATGCCGAGGTCCACGTTTGCGCTGATGGCCACCAGCATTGAATCGAACTCGACTTCATGGTCGGTGCCGTCGATCATCTTGGTGGAGACTCTTCCGTCCGCGCCGGTGACGTTTTCGCATTTTCTCATGACAGCCTTGTGGTCACGGATTGCCACCGGAACCTCGAAGATGTGGAATTTCACGCCTTCCTCGATAGCTTCCTTGACTTCCGCCGAGTTGGCCGGCATGTTCTCGAATGACTTTCTGTAATATACATAGGTGTCGTGTCCCTTCCGGTTTGCCGTGCGGCATGCGTCCATGGTGACATTTCCTCCTCCGATTACCAGGACTTTGTGTCCAAGTGTATAGGAATCAGGGGATTTGAGGTAATCCAATGCGTAGATTATATCAGGAACGTCTTCGCCCGGAATGTCAAGTCGTCTCGGAATTGCAGCGCCTCCGGCAATGAGGACCGCATCGTAGGCCGCGGCCAGTTCCTGCAGGCTGATGTCGCCCTCGCTGTTTCCGCCGACATTGACATTGCCCTTGAACGTGACGCCGGCTTCTTCGATAAGTCTGTCGTATTGGTCGACGTAGCTGCGGTCGAGCCTGAATTCAGGAATGCCATATCGCAGCACGCCGCCCAATTTCTCGTTTTTGTCGAAAATGGTCACGTCAATGCCTTCTTCTCTCAGCATCAATGCGGCTGTTATACCGGCAGGGCCGCCG
>FR882185.1:6554-26904 GCA_000434935.1 Bacteroides sp. CAG:709
GGGCCGCCGCCGATGATGGCGACTTTCTTTCCTTTTTCCGTACCGACTGCCGCATGCGCCTTGAAAATGTAGTCACATGAAAGCTCGGCTTCGATTTCATGCCACGCTACGGGATTTTTCTTGGCGTTCAATACGCAATGCCCGTAACAGCTTTTGCTCCAATCACATACGAGGCTGGTTATTGCAGAGAAAGGATTGTTTTTATACAATATGGAGGCTGCTTCCTCATATTGTCCTTCGCGATAAAGCTTTATGATTGCCGGAACGTCTGTTTCCACGGCGCAGGCCGCCTTACATCTCGGGATTTTACAAAGCAAGCATTTCCCTGCTTCTGAACTAGTTTTAGTCATATCTAACCTATTATTTTGTAATTTCCCAAAGATATGAATTCTGTTCGTATTTTTCAACAACTCGCGTCCGGCAAGTTGACGTCGTGCTTGGTTTTCGCTCAAAATGCATGTCCGTCGCTATGGAATTACCATTTGTTGTAATGAATCTTGGAAGGATCCCATTTGTCTTTCGGCTGGAACTCTCCGTCCGGGTGACCTACCGGAACGATGCAGAGGGGATGAATTGTCTCAGGAAGTTCCAATGCGGTTTTCACTATTGCGGAACGCTCCTCGTCAGAGGCTGCCGTCCAGACTGCACCAAGCCCCATGGCCTCGGCTGCCAGCAATAAATTCTCTGTCGCAGCGGAACAATCATCGGTCCAGAACTTGCTATAACCTGAAAGGTCGGCGCATACGACAATCGCCACCGGAGCAGTGTCCAGCCTTGCATAAGGAAGCAATTCCGCCATTGATGCCAATTTCTCCTTGTCGTTGACCACCACAAATCTCCATGGCTGTGAATTCATTGCGCTAGGTGCGGCCATAGCTGCTTTAAGCAATGTCTCCACTTGTTTGTCAGAAACAGGTTCCGAAGTGAACTTGCGCACGGATTTGCGGGAAAAGATGTTCTCCAGGACTATATCAGCCTTCTGAGACTCTGAAATATTGTTACAAGATACCATAGTGATAAATGTCAGACCCGCCAAAGCGAGCAATTTTGTAAATGTCTTCATCTGAAATTCAAATTTTCATAAAACGGCTGCTGCTACAAAATTTTTACCAGAATTTCAAATTTCGTCTCCGGTCATGTTGATTTTTTTTTGACATTGAAAATAGAGATTGGCGCAAGCAGTGGTAAAAGATTTGGCGAGATTATTGTTATATTTGTAGATTGAGTTTCGTATTTGATGTGCGGAACGGATAAAACGTGTACGATATGAACAAACCGCTATTGGCTGCTGCGGCTGTTCTGGCTGTGAGTGTCCTTGCTTCGTGCGGCATGGGGAAATCCGGCGGGAGAGATGAGAATCTGGGAGGACAGGTCTCGGTATCAGGGGCATTTGCCCTGTACCCTCTGGCAGTGCAGTGGTCAAATGATTTTCAGGTGAAATACCCTGGAGTAAAGATAGATATATCTGCCGGAGGTGCCGGCAAAGGAATGACTGACGTTCTGAACGGGATGGTGGACTATGCCATGCTCTCCCGTGAACTGCATAAGGAAGAAGCAGATGCCGGCGCAGTTGCATTCATCGTGGGGCGCGATGCCGTGATACCGGATTTCTGCAGCAGGAATCCTTATGCGGACATCTTGTTGAAACGTGGACTCACTTCAGAAGAAGCCAGAAAAATCTGGGTGACAGGAGAAATCAGCACCTGGGGACAGTTGCTGGGTAACGGCGAACGCCACAAGATTCGTGTATATACCCGTTCCGATGCATGCGGGGCGGCACAGACATTCGCATCCTGGTTCGGTGCCAAGCAAGAAGACCTTCGCGGAACCGCAGTGTTCGGTGATCCCGGAATTGCCAAGGCCGTGCAGAACGACAAATGGGGTGTGGGCTTCAATAACCTGGCGTATGCGTATGACCCTCAGACACATAGACTGCAGGACGGCCTCGCGGTCATACCTATCGACTCTGACATGGACGGCGTGATAAGTCCAGAAGAGGATTTTTACGAGACCAAGGAAAAACTTGTCCATGCCATCGAGACCGACATGTTTCCGACGCCGCCTGCCAGAGATCTTTACTTCGTCTCCAAAGGCGCGCCCAAGGACTCCGCATCCCTGGCGTTCCTGAAATACATCCTGAAAGAAGGACAGCGTTTCAATGAACCCGCCGGCTATGTGCAGATTTCCGGCAAGATGCAGAGCGAAAACAAATCTCTTCTGCGCAATGCCAGCAAGGCTTCGAACCTGAAGCAGAACAATACACAGACGATAGTATATGTGTTTATCGGCCTGATAATCGGTCTGTTGGCATTGTTCAGCGGCTCGATTTTCCAGAAATCATTGAACAAGAGGAGGATTTACAAACAGAATCTTTCCTCGGTTTTCATGTTCATACTGACGATATCTTCGGTGCTGCTGCTCATCGCGATGATAGCGGGACTTACGATAAAATCAATGCCGATTCTCCAGGAAAACTCATTCTGGGATCTGGTATCATCTTCTGAATGGAAGCCATCCCAGAAAAAATTCGGATTCCTTCCGTTCATTACAGGAACATTGACAGTAACCTTTCTGGCGATACTCATTTCATTGCCGTTGTCGCTGCTCACTGCGATTTCATTGACAGAATACTCGAAGAAATTTGTGCGCAAATTCATTTATCCTGCATTGGACATCCTTGCGGCACTCCCTTCGGTCATCTATGGCGTGTGGGGAATCCTGCTGCTGATTCCGGTTACCGGGTATTCTCTCCTCACGGCGTCGCTGGTCCTCTGCGTCATGATCCTGCCTATTATGGTGAGCCTTTTCGTGGAAATATTCTCGGCTGTGCCACAGGATTTAAGAGACGCATCCATGTCGCTTGGAGCTACCAAATGGCAGACTACCAGGCGGGTAGTGCTTAAAAAATCATTGTCCGGAATATTTGCGGCCGTCGTACTGGCATTGTCCAAGGCGATGGGCGAGACAATCGCGGTGATGATGGTCTGCGGCAGTATTCCTGCCATTCCTCAATCATTGTTCAAGGGCTTCTATACGTTGCCGGCATTGATCGGAAACAATTACGGCGAGATGGCATCGGTGCCGCTCTACGAATCGGCGATCATGTTCGCCGCTCTGCTGTTGCTGGTCATTGTCGTAATTTTCAATGTCCTTTCTCGTGTGATTTTATATAAAGTACAGAAACAGAGTTGATTATGGGGAAGCTTAAAAGTAAATTCATCGAAGAAAAAGTGTTCATGGGCCTCATGTGGATAGCTGTGGCCGTGGTGCTGCTGGTGGTGGCTTCCATCATCTGGACGATATTCGTGAAGGGTATCGGAGCGATTTCCTGGGAAATGGTTTCCAGCGCTCCAGGAAAGAATTGGAATACAGCTGATGACGGAGGATTTCTCAATGCCATCGTGGGCTCGTTGCTGGTGGTGGCGCCGGCTACATTGATTGCCATGGTCGTGAGCATCCCGGTGGTGTTCTATATGAACCTGTACCGCAGACGCTCCAATTGGCTTTCTTACGTTGCGAGACTGGTGTACGACGTGCTATATGGCATTCCTTCAATCGTTTATGGCGCATTTGCATTCATGATAATGGTAATGGTCGGCATGAGGGCTTCGCTTCTGGGCGGTATCATTGTCAGTACATTGCTGATTATACCTATGTTCATTAGGAGCGGTGACGAGATTTCCAAATCGGTGCCTGACGACATGATTGATGCGGCATTTTCACTGGGCGCGACCAAATGGGAAACATTGAAAGTAGTAGTCAAACAGGTGCTGCCGGGAATGGCGACGGCGACGCTTCTCGCAGTGGGTAAAGCAATCGGCGACGCGGCGGCGGTCATGTTCACTGCCGGCTTTTCCGACTCGGTGGCGACTTCATTGTCCTCACCTACAGCGACATTGCCTCTGGCTATTTTCAATTGGATAACAATGCCGGAGCCATTCCCTGGAAGGGCTTATGCGGCGGCGCTGGTGCTGACTGTCATTGTGCTGATTCTCAGTCTCGGAGGCCGGTGGATTACTAATCATTTCACTAAGAACAACATGTAGAATATGGAACAGAATATGAAAAAAGAACCGCTTACAGTCAGGAATCTTAATCTTTCCATCGAAGGAAGGCCTATTCTGAAGAATATAAATCTGACATTTCCGGAGAACAAGATAACATGTATAGTAGGTCCGTCGGGCTGCGGCAAGAGTACATTGCTCAAGACTCTTAACCGATTGATTGACAATGTGGATGATGTCGAAATCGACGGGCAGATCATGATTGGAAGCCAGAATATTATCGGGGCGAAATACAGCGACCTCATCGAGTTGAGGCGTCGTGTGGGGCTGGTGCCTCAGCGTCCGTGTCCGCTTCCGATGTCCATATTTGACAATGTGGCTTACGGCTGCCGCATCCATGGCATGCATACGAAGAAATCCGAGTTGAATGATGTCGTGGAAAAATACCTTACCGAGGTGGGCCTGTGGGAAGAGGTGAAAGACAGGTTGCAGAGCTCTGCCATGAGGCTTTCCATCGGTCAGCAGCAGCGGCTCTGCCTCGCCAGGAGTCTTGCCGTGGAGCCGGATTTCATTCTGGCTGACGAGGCTACGAGTGCCCTGGACCCTGTTTCCAGCAAGACTGTGGAGGACCTTTTCGTAAAATTAAAGGAAAATTACTCCATCATCATGGTGACACATACATTGAGACAGGCATTGAGAATCGCGGATTATGCCGTGTTCCTTTATCTGGGCGAAGTCATTGAAACCGGTGATGCCGCACAGGTGTTCGGCGAACCGCGTGAGGAGCTGACCAAAAAGTATTTGGCGGGAGTATTTAGCTAGAAGAGGGAAATATTTGTTAACTTTGCAGTCTTTGGAGTTGAGGGATTGCGTAATGGATTGATAATAATTAGAAAGAATATAAAAATGAGCGAACATCTGACGCATTTGAAAGAACTTGAGGCTGAGTCCATTTACATCCTTAGGGAGGTCGCAGCGCAGTTCGAGCGTCCTTGCATTTTGTTTTCAGGCGGCAAGGACTCGATTGTATTGACATATCTTGCTTACAAGGCATTCTATCCGGCGAAAATTCCGTTCCCGCTGGTGCACATCGACACAGGGCACAACTTCCCGGAAACCTTGACATACAGGGATGACTTGGTCAAGAAGCTTGGCGCAGACCTCATTGTAGGTTATGTGCAGGACTCCATCGATGAAGGAAAGGTGAAAGAGGAGACCGGTTTCAATGCCAGCCGCAACAAGCTCCAGACGGTAACGCTTCTGGATACTCTTGCCAAGTATAAATTCGATGCCGCATGTGGCGGAGCGCGTCGTGATGAGGAAAAGGCCCGTGCGAAAGAGCGTATTTTCTCTCATCGTGATGAGTTCGGCCAGTGGAATCCGAAGAATCAGCGCCCTGAGTTGTGGGATATCTACAACGGCATGAAGAATCCTGGCGAGCATTTCCGCGTGTTCCCTATCAGCAACTGGACGGAAATGGATGTATGGCAGTATATCTATCAGGAGGGAATCGAACTTCCAAGCCTGTATTATACTCATAAGAGAAAGGCGTTCTTCCGTGATGGCCAATGGCTTGCAGCGGAACCGCCGGTAATCATGCGCCGTCCTGAAGAGGAGGTCGTAGAGAAAGAGGTGCGTTGCAGGACAATCGGTGACATTACCTGTACAGGACTTACATTGTCACATGCCCACAGCATTGAAGATATCATCGACGAGATCGCGTCTTCACGTGTGACCGAGCGTGGCGGCAGAGCTGATGACAAACGTTCAGAGACAGCAATGGAGGACCGCAAGAAAGCCGGTTATTTCTAGTAGAGAGCAGGCGGCTCCCGATGCAGGGAACTGGTACTGTTGGCTGTAAGTATTTATTTATCAGAAACTTGTAAACAAATGGAAACTCAGAATACTAAAGGATATCTGAACATGCAGCTGCTCCGTTTTACGACGGCGGGCAGCGTGGATGACGGCAAGAGTACATTGATCGGAAGGCTTCTCTATGATTCGAAGTCGATTTTCGAGGATCAGCTCGAAGCTGTCGAAGAGGCATCTCGTAGCCGTGGCAATGAGGAGGTCAATCTGGCCCTTCTTACCGACGGCCTTCGTGCGGAAAGGGAGCAGGGCATCACTATCGATGTCGCATACCGCTATTTCGCTACGCCGAAACGTAAATTCATCATCGCCGATACTCCGGGCCACATCCAGTATACCAGAAACATGGTTACCGGTGCGTCTACTGCCGACCTCGCCGTGATTCTCGTGGATGCACGCCACGGTATCATGGAGCAGACCGTAAGGCATTCATACATAGCGTCTTTGCTTGCCATCAAGGAGGTTGTCGTATGTGTCAACAAGATGGACCTCGTGGACTTCTCGCAGGAAGTGTTCGACAAGATAGTGGCTGACTACAAGGAAATGTCATCATCCATTGAGCTTGGCAATGTGACATTCATTCCTATTTCCGCGAAACTTGGCGATAATGTCGTGAACAAGTCAGAGAACATGCCTTGGTACACTGGAAAGGCATTGCTTGATTTCCTTGAGACTGTCCAGCTGCCTGTGGAATCAGAGGACAGCATGCGTCTTCCGGTGCAGT
Organism: Bacteroides sp. CAG:709; assembly: GCA_000434935.1. Classification (GTDB taxonomy): domain Bacteria; phylum Bacteroidota; class Bacteroidia; order Bacteroidales; family UBA932; genus Cryptobacteroides. The sequence continues at coordinate 13,152 of FR882185.1, forward strand.
ATGTGGTGAGACCAATTTCCGACAAGTTCCCGGATTTCAGGGGCTATGCAGGAAGGCTCGCGGAAGGCTCCATCAAAAAGGGTGACAAGATAAAGGTCTATCCTTCAGAGATGACATCTTCTGTTACAGGTGTTTATCTTGGCGAAAAGGAACTGGAGACCGCCGTTTCTCCCGAGTCGGNNNNCCGCCGTTTCTCCCGAGTCGGTGGACATTACGCTTTCAGATGATATAGATATCAGCCGTGGAGACGTGATCGTCGCAGTAGACGGCAAGCAGCCTCATATGGAGCAGGACGTTCTTCTCAATGTCTGCTGGTTCAGAAATTCTCCGATGCAGCAGGGCAAGAAGTATGTCATCCGTCATGCCACACAGCAGACACTCGGTATCATCAAGGAAATCGAATATAAGATCGATATCAATACCCGCGAGAAGGAATATGGCGTGGACAAGCTCATAATGAATGATATAGCTCGTGTACGCATCAAGACTGCAGATCCGCTCATATTTGATTACTATAAGGATAACCGTACGATGGGCAGTCTTATCTTCATCGAAGAAGGCACTAACGACACGGTCGGTGCAGGAATGATTGTTCCTGATGAAGCATAGGAGGCCTGGATGTCTCAGTTATTATCAACCATGACTGTCGATGAACGCCGGGCATTCGCTGAAGCGAAGAACGCCGAGTTCATCGGACAGTCTCCTGAAAAGGCGCTGGAATATTTCCTGAATGCTTTTCCGTCAAGTTCTGCCCTGTCTTCAAGCTTGAGCTATGAGGACCAGGCAATTACCGATATGATGGTGAAGATAAGGAAGGATGCCAGGATCTTCACCCTTGATACCGGAAGACAATTTCCCGAAACGTATGATCTGATAGACCGGACCAATATGCAGTACGGTATCAAGATTGAGGTCTTCTTCCCTGACTTTCACAAAGTTCAGGAAATGGTGCGCAAGCATGGCATCAACCTGTTTTACGACAGTGTGGAACTTAGGCATCTCTGCTGCAATATCCGCAAGGTCGAGCCTCTCGGGCGCGCTCTTGAAGGCGTGGAAGTGTGGATCAGCGGCCTCCGTAGGGAGCAGTCTGTAACCAGAGCTTCCATGCAGATGGTGGAATACGATGCCGTGGACAATGTCATCAAGCTTAATCCGCTGATTCTCTGGACGGAACAGCAGGTGAAGGACTATGTGAAAGCCAACGGCGTACCGTACAACAAGCTTCATAACCAGGGCTTTCCGAGCATCGGATGCCAACCATGTACCAGAGCCGTAAAACCTGGCGAAGATATCCGCGCAGGACGCTGGTGGTGGGAGGACCCGGATCACCGCGAATGCGGACTTCACAGCAGGGGTTAGATGATGATCATGGTTTCGAATCCGGTTTTCCAGTCGATTACGGAGATCGAGGTCAATGCCCCCGCATAGTCGATACCTATACATATATCGTCAAGGTCCATGGCTGTCCAGTCATAACCTGACGAATTGATGAACTCCGACAGATCGTATTCTTTTTCCGGCGATTTGTCGGTTTTTCGTATCAACCTCATAACCAGACCGTTGCCTTCAGGGCTCTGCCTCGGAAGATTGACCTTGAACGTGTTTTCCCCGGGCTGTTGCCGTCCCGTGCATCTGAATGGTCCTGCAATCGGCGTCTTCGTATCTAGTCCAAGCCCGTTTACCTGTCCTGTAACTTCCAGTGTGAAAGGATATTCCGAATTGTCAGGGTTCGCATAGGAAATGGTCAGTTCCGCCCAATTCTTATGGAATGATGCCTTGCTGAATGCCGTTTCTCCAGTGCAATCAACATCATCAGTGCTGACCATAAGCCTGTCAGCTTCATGACCTTCATCAATAAAGACATTACGTCCATCCATCCTCCCGACGGCAATGCCTTGCAGACAGATGACTTTTATGCGGCTTTTCTGCATTTCTATGAATAGTTTTTCTTGAAAGACATCGATTGTTTCACAACAATACACTGCCTGTTTATCTTTGTCGAAAGCCGATACAAGTACATCCGTATATTCTTCCGATGCATCCGAAAGGTCTACTGTAAGTCTGCACGGGCAATTTCCTCTCGGCTCCTTTACCGAACAGGACATGAATAGTGTGATGATTGAAGCCATCAAGAGAAAAGATGTACGTAATGTCATATTGCTTTAGGAACTAGATAGTTACATTTTCTGTCGGACCCTCACTCCAGTTGTTTACACTAATGGTGAACGAGCATTCCTTGCTTGTGACCGGAATGTCGGGATCCAATGAACCCGGCCTGGTGATGGTAAGGTTCGAAATCGTATATTTGGTGTTCGCGGCGATATTGCCTATCGTGATAGGGTAGTAATATGTCGTTTCGCCGAGAATGGTCTCCACTACGATTCTTGTAGGTCTTGCAGATGCGGCTTCGTCCTGCGGCTCTTCCGATACCTTGTTAGGATATACGTAGAAGTATGAACCGGTGGTATACGGCTGCTCCTCCGTGACCTTTACATCAGCCACGTCGTCCATGAGCATTGCATCTGGAGCGCCGGTCTGCAATGCTTTCTGATTATGCCAGACCGTAGGTGCGGCGCTCAAATCATAGCTGGTGTTTCCTGCCACGTTGACGGCATAGATCCTATGGATTTTCATATCCATGTTCCTATATGCCTGTGACGTGAAATTCACTGATACTTTCTCGATGGCGAGTCTCGCCGCGATTCTGCTTACGTAGACAGTCAAGGTCTGGTCAGTATCCAGATCGATGTTGTCGCTTCCTGTCATGACGAAGTTGGTCAATGAGTTGTCAGTGAGGCTGGTGATGGAACTGTTCAGGTCTTTCATCTTCGAAATGGATGAAAGGTCAGGTGCATTCACGACAGCTTTCACGATTTTGCTCCCGGTGGTGCAGCTCAGTTTGATATCGGCCTTCGTATCTGAACTTGCATAAGCGTCCAATTCTCCGTTGCCGCGGAAGACGAAAACCTGTACATTGTTGACTTTCTGTTCGTTATTCTCGGAAAGTGCCGCTTTTCCTATGAAAGCGCTGCTGCTTACTCTTACGGAAATCTCAGCTGTTTCTTCCGCGATGTTTTCTGATGCAACTTCTGATTTGTTGCAGGAAATGGCAAATGCTGCCATGCTGACCGCTGCTGCGGCCATTACAAATGATTTTTTCATGATTAAAATTTGTTTTATAAAATAGCGTTATTATTATTCTTCTCTGTTCAACCCGAACATTTCTATCAATGCTGATATTTCCGGGTCAAGATTGCCCCTGTGGACAAATGATGGATTCATGCTGCATGCCGTCAGGTAATGGTCGGCAGCAGTGCGGTATTCTCCCATCCGGCTGTACAGCAGTGCTTTCATATAATGGACCCTGTCCGTTTCCCGAAGGGACTGGAGTATTTCCATTGCGCTGGCGTTATAGTCCATTGCACAATATGCGACTGCCAAGTTATAGTCGTGGTATGGCCTGAGCTTCGCTATGGCCTTATTGTAGTCTCTGTCTGCAATCGCCTGTACGCCGGCCATATATGCGGTGTCGAGAACGGTCGTTCTGACAGTGTCCTGTATCATGCCCTTCCTGTGCAGGAAGAAATCGAAACGGACCGTCCGCAGTCTTGGATAGAGACTGGATCTCAAGTACTTGTAGCATGACATGGCCGACATCGCATTCTCTCTCTTGTCCGGGTCCCCGATCAATCTCAGCTTGCAGTAGTTTTCCTTCTCGGCAGAAGTCAGGAGCGTGTCCCGGTCAACCATGGAATCCAGCATTGGCCAGTTCTCGCCGGAACTCCGTGATATGAATTTTATTTTATCGGCGTTGTCCTGTTTTCGGACCGGTCCTCCGTCCAGACTCATCATTACACCGTTTTCTTTCTTGATGGAGTCAATGCTTGCCTCCAGAAATTTCGTAAAATACGATGAAATGGATGCGGCTCTTTTTTCGGACAATGCCTGATTGAATCTTGCGCTTCCTTCCGGCGAGCAGGATGCTGTCACGATGATGGAATCCAGATCGTAGTCTTTGTCTGATGCGAGTGCGGACAGGTTACCCTTGATTCGTCCTATCTCGGTATTGTTGTTCCCCAGTTGAGGATCTATTTCCGTGCTGCCTGATGTGAATTCCACATAACACGCAGTATTCGCTTCGGCTTTTCTGGAGATGATTCTGGTAAGGTACCGCTCACTCATATCCGTGAAGGAACTGAGGGAACTGATATAGAACGTAAGCCGTTGGCTTTCCGGGATTTTCAGAATAGGCTCGCCCGATTCCATGATGTCTCCGGACAATGCTATTTCCGCTTTCCTGAGACCCGGACAAGTGCTGAGCGTCTGAACGTAGTCGTATATGAAGTCTCCTCCCGAAGTCATCATCACGGTGTCCAGCCGGATGCCTTCCGTTACGATTGGCGCCTTGACGTATTTCCTATACATCTTGTCCGTCCTGGATTTGCGCCGTTCATTCTTCTGGTAACGGAACTTGTTCGTATAGTGCTCTACGGCAGCCTGTTCAGTGACTCCATAGACGGAAGCGAACTCTTCGTCCGAAACGGCGGAGGAATCGGTCCGGAACTTATACAATCCTGGAATGTTCCTTTTTATGAATATTTCCAGCTGACCGATATTGATGAAGCTGTCCGGATCGGAAATGATGGAATCCAGGAATTTGCGGTACTGTTCATAGCCTTTCATCTGCCGCCTTCTGTATTGTGCTCCCGTGACGACCACAGGTTCCAGCCTGATGCTGTCCTCCATCACGAACATGTCGGGATAGAGCCTGAGCTGCCATCTGCTGTCCTGCAGTTCTCCCGGGACTACAACCTGGAATTTCAGGTCCACTTTCCCATGACGTTCAGCTACATTCCTGAACCTTGCCGTAACCATTGCGGCCCTTATGACATCGGTGGCGGTCATCTCTCCGTTTTCATCTTTCACAGCATTCATTATCAGCACGTTTTCCGGTTCGCTTACCTCAATGGTATCCTTCTCCTCCTGTCTGTTCTTCAATGATGGGATGAACGTTTCTTGGGGAAGAGCCAGGCCGGCGGAGACATGATTATCCCTGAGGCTGCTGATTCTGTTATGCATGCCACATTCCGTCACAACAACTGCAATGGTCAAGAGCAAGATCAGTTTCTTCATAGGACTTTAACTTTATGGATTTTGTTCTTCAAGCGATTATTATATTCCGAAGGCCGGTTGGGTCCCCTCGGGACAATTCTCGATTTCTATCCTGTTCGCAAGGACCTCGTATATCTGCTTCTCCACACCGTCGTTTCCTTCAAATTTCTGGGTGCGGAGCCTTCCCATTACATGGACGAGAGCTCCCTTGTCGATTTTATGAAAGTCCGGCATTCCTTTACCGTTCCATGCGGTAACATTATGCCATGTGGTCTCGATGACCGGCCTTCCTTCCTTGTCTTTGTAGGCGTAATTGGTAGCAACGGAGAATCTGATGTTCTCATTGTTGCCGACAGTCTGGAGTTTGACGTTTCCAACGTTTCCTCGCAGTTCGATTTTGTTGATTTGTTCCATATTCTATATTGGTTTTTAGCGGACAATCAGGCCGCGCGTTCCCGCATTGTCCGACGGCAAAGTAATTATGAAAAAACAGCATTTGAAAGGAAAGTTAAAAATCATACGAGTTGTTTTTATGATTTTTATCTTTTTCTGAAAATGATGTGGACATAAAAATTATTTTTTATGTAGGGCAAATTTGTCTTCCCGGTTTCAAAAATGTAACATCGACATAAAATTCTTATATTTAATTCGTTAATGGAGTCACCTTTTCAATGTTATGTGAAAAATATTCTACATATTGGCCGCAAAACAGAAATGCTATGGCTGAATACAGATTGATAAAAAACTTTGCAGGTGTCGAAACCTGCCTTGAATGCGGGGCGATATTCTATGGCCGTTCCAACAGGAAGTTCTGCTGTGATGCGTGCAAGAACAAGTATCATAACAGACATTTCCAGGATATAAGAAACAGGAAACTGCGGGTCAAGTCCGTGCTGGAAAAGAACTATAAGATTCTTTCAGGGCTGCTTCATGAGAACCGGCTTTCCGTGGACTTTGCGGAACTGTCCCTGCTCGGGTACAATCCTGAGTTCGTCACTACGTTCCACAAGACGGCCGGCCGGACGCAGTGCTCGTGTTATGATATAATGTTCATGATTTCTGCGGAACGCATATATAATATCCATAGGTAGGAACCGATGGAACAGGTGTGCTTGTAGAAGAAGTGAAAAACAAATCGTAAATTTGAAGCCGAAATACCGATATATTTATGACAGATAATCCACTTTTGACAGAATCGGGGCTGCCGTATGGCGCTCCTCAGTTCGACAAGATACGTAATGAACATTATCTTCCGGCATTCAGGGAGGCGATCAAAAAGGCCAAGTCAGAAATAGATGCGATAGTATCTTCTCCGGAGCTGCCTACGTTCGCCAATACGATAGAGGCGCTCGAATACAGCGGCAAGACGCTCGGACATGTCTCTGATATCTTTTTCAACATTCTGGAAGCCGATGCGGATGACGAACTTCAGCAGATCGCGGAAGAAGTGTCGCCGATGATGACGGAATATTCAATGTACGTTTCCCTGAATCCTGTATTGTTCAGCAAGGTGAAGGCTGTATATGATCAGCGTGAAAACTTGGAATTGTCGACGGACCGGCAGCGCCTGCTGGAAGAAACCTACAAGTCTTTCTCCAGACAGGGTGCAAACCTGTCGGATGAGGATAAGAAGAAATACAGCGGCTATATGGAAGAACTGTCGCTGCTTTCATTGAAATTCGGCAAGAATGTGCTTGCGGCTACGAATACGTTTGTTCTCCATATAACTGATGAACAGCAACTTGCAGGGCTGCCGGATTATTTGAAAGACCTTGGGAAGATGACGGCTAAGGAGAAAGGTCTTGACGGCTGGGCGTTTACATTGGACCGCCCGAGCTATGGCCCGTTCATGCAGAATTGTGAAGACCCGCAGCTGCGCAAGCAGATGTATCTCGCGTATAATTCGAGGGGTGTAGGCGGGGAGAATGACAACACGGAGATTGTCCGTAAGATCGCGGCGTTGAGGCATGAAATCGCCCGGCTGCTCGGCTATGATTGCTGGGCGGATTATGTTCTTGAAGAAAATATGGCCAAGAACACGGAAACCGTCATGAGTTTTCTTGAAAAGCTGATGACTCCGTCATTGCCGTTCGCAAAACGGGAGGTCCAAACGGTGTATGAATACGCAGTTGCGCATGGCTTCAGGGAAATCGCAGAAAAGTCCGGGCTTCCTTTCCATACACTCATGCCTTGGGATTTCAGCTATTGGGCAGAAAGGTATAAAGAGGAAAAATATTCACTCAATGATGAACAGCTCAAGCCATATTTCCGGCTGGAAAATTGCATTGATGCTGTGCTTGGACTCGCTGGGAGACTATATGGAATATCTTTCGAGGAGCGTACGGATATCCCTGTATATCATAGAGATGTAAAGGTCTATGATGTACGTGACAATGACGGCCGGCATCTGGCTTTGTTCTATGCGGACTTCTTTCCACGTGCGACGAAACGCGGCGGTGCCTGGATGACGGAATTCCGTGGACAGAGAATTGAAAACGGCGTGGAAGAACGCCCGTTGGTCAGCATTGTCATGAATTTCAGCAAGCCTACGGAAAATGCTCCGTCACTTCTTACGCATGATGAACTGATCACGTTTCTTCACGAATTCGGACACTCGCTTCACGGCATGTTCGCGGAGGGCAGGTATCCGTCATTGTGCGGGACCAATGTCGCCAGGGATTTCGTGGAACTGCCTTCGCAAATCATGGAGAACTGGGCGTTCGAACCGGAATACCTGGAATCATTCGCCAAGGACTACAGGACTGGAGAGGTTATCCCCAAGTCGCTGATAACCAGAATTGTCAATGCGAAGAATTATCTGGCGGGATATTATCAGGTCAGACAGCTGGACTTCGGAGAACTCGACATGGCCTGGCATACATTGAAGGCGGAGCCGAAAGAAGATACACTTGATTTCGAAAATTCCGCATTGGAGGGTTATCGCGTGCTTCCGCATTATCCGGGAACTGCCGTATCGACATCCTTCGGACATATTTTTTCAGGTGGATATTCTGCCGGATATTATTCATATAAATGGGCTGAAGTTCTTGAAGCTGATGCATTTGCGTTGTTCCAGGAAAAAGGAATCTTTGACAGGGAGACCGCAGAATCGTTCAGGCGTGAGATTCTTTCCAAAGGTGATTCGGTGGACCCTGCTGTGCTTTACCGGAACTTCCGCGGACATGAACCGGATTCACAGGCATTGATGAAAAAACTTGGGCTCGTATAGAACCCAAGTTTTCCAAATGAAATATGTCTGAAGGCTTTAAGCCTCAATGCCTTGCTTCTTAGGATCCTTGAACAGGATGGCGAACAGGACGCCGACCACGAGGGCATAGGCAGCGAAGATGTACCATGCTGTGCTCCATGACGGCTCGGCTGCATTGTTGACGAACTTGTTCACGATTTCCTGAGCTCCGAGAGTTCCGATCGTCGCACCTATACCATTGGTCATCAACATGAAAAGTCCCTGTGCGCTGGAACGGATCTTCTCATCGGTCTTCATGTTCACATAGAGCGAACCGGAGATGTTGAAGAAGTCGAATGCCACACCGTAGACGAGGCATGAAAGAACGAACATCCATACGCCTGCGCCAGGATTGCCGGCACCGAACAGACCGAAACGGAATACCCATGCGAACATGGCGATGAGCATCACCTTCTTGATTCCGAAGAATTTCATTGCGAAAGGAATCAGGAGAATGCAGAGCGTTTCGGAAATCTGTGACAGGGAAATAAGGGCATTGGCATTCTGTGCTCCCCAGGTATCGGCATATTCCGGAATCTCCTTGAAATGAGTGATGAACGGGTTCGCGAATCCGTTTGTAATCTGGAGCGAAACGCCGAGCAGCATTGAGAAGATGAAGAAAATCGCCATGTCCTTTTTCTTGAAGAGCGAGAACGCGCGAAGTCCGAAAACATCCACGAGTGAGGTGGATTTGGTGCCGCTGTGGTCTACCGGACAACCTGGCAGAGTGAGTGCGTATATGCAAAGGAGAATGCCGAGAATACCGGATGTAATGAACTGGTTATAAGACTGCTGGAACTGTACGCCATCTATGGTCATGAAGTTTACGAACAACATGCTGCAGATGAATCCGACTGTTCCGAACACCCTGATAGGCGGAAAGGCTTTCACCGTGTCCATTCCATATTTTTCCAGTCCGGAATAAGCTACGGAATTGGACAATGCAATCGTCGGCATGTAGAAGGCGACGCTTATCGAGTAGATGGAGAACAATGTGGCGAAATCTACATTGTTGCCGGCGGTAAAGCCATAGTATCCGGCGGCAATCATCGCAATGCCCGCGATACCGTGGCAGATGCTGAGAACCTTCTGCGCCTGGATGAACTTGTCTGCGATGATACCTATGATTGCAGGCATGAAAATGGAAACGATGCCCTGCATGGCATAGAAGATACCGATTTTCGGTCCTAGTCCGATGCTGTAGAGGTAGCTGCCCATCGACGTGAGGTAGGCACCCCAGATGGCATACTGGAGGAAGTTCATGATTATCAGCCTGGTGCTGATGCCGTTGTTATTCATTCTAGTATTGTTTTTGTTTAAAATATCAAACCGTTTCAAAAGCGAAATTATGCAAATGTACAAGTTTTTGGCGTAATTTTGCTATCTTTGGAGATTGAAACTTAAAAATACCGGTTTCTTAATGAAATTTGTCAAGACAGCAACCGACCCCCAGTCGTCAGCCAGATGCGGCGTGATAACGACTGACCACGGTCAGATAGAAACACCTATTTTCATGCCGGTCGGCACGGTCGGCTCAGTGAAAGGCGTATACCATAGAGATCTCAAGGAAGATATTCAGGCACAGATAATTCTGGGCAATACTTATCATCTTTATCTCCGTCCGGGACTTGATACGCTCAAGGCTGCCGGCGGACTGCATAAGTTCATCTCCTGGGACAGGCCTATCCTTACCGACAGCGGCGGTTTCCAGGTATTTTCATTGACGGGAATCCGTAAGCTGACTCCTGACGGATGCACGTTCTCCTCCCACATTGATGGTTCCAGACATACTTTCACGCCCGAGAACAATGTTGATACACAGCGTATTATCGGAGCGGATATCATGATGGCCCTGGACGAATGCTGCCCGGGAGACGCCGACTACAACTATGCCAAGAAATCATTGAAAATGACGCAGTCTTGGCTGGAGAGATATTTGAAGCGATTCGATGAGACTGAACCGCTTTACGGATACAGCCAGACCGTTTTCCCGATTATACAGGGCTGCGTTTACCCTGATCTGAGGAAGATGGCTGTGGAACATGCGGTTTCGTTCGACAGGGAAGGATATGCCATCGGCGGACTCGCGGTAGGGGAGCCTACGGAAAAGATGTACGAAATGCTTGAACTCGTCTGTCCGATATTGCCGGATGACAAGCCGCGTTACCTCATGGGTGTCGGCACTCCTGCCAATCTTCTGGAAGGAATTGCACGCGGTGTGGATATGTTCGACTGCGTGATGCCGACCAGAAACGGACGCAACGGCATGCTGTTCACTTGGAACGGTATCATGAATATGCGCAACAAGAAGTGGGAGAACGACTTTTCTCTCATTGACCCGGAGGGCGCATCCTTTGTGGACAGGACATATACGAAAGCATATCTGCGTCATCTTTTCATTGCCGGTGAGATGTTCGCGGCGATGATTGCCAGTGAGCACAACCTGGCGTTTTATCTGGATCTGGTCCGCCATGCCAGGGCACACATACTTGCAGGCGACTTCAAGTCATGGAAAGATGCCACGGTTAAACGTATAATGACAAGACTTTAAAGCTGTTGATGGCAATGTTTCCGAAAAGACTTGACAGATACATCATTACGAAATTCATGATGACATTCTTTATCGCGATCCTGCTGATAATCGGAATCGTCATCATCTTCGACATCAGTGAAAAAATCGATGATTTCGTGTCGAAACAAGCCCCGTTGAATGAAATTGTCTTCAGCTACTACGTGAATTTTATACCGTATTTCATGAATATGTTCAGCCCTCTGTTCGTGTTCATTACGGTCATATTCTTCACGTCGCGAATGGCGGCGAATTCCGAGATTATTGCGATACTGTCATGCGGCATCAGTTTCCACAGGATGATGTTGCCCTATATATTTTCTGCGACCATCATTGCCCTTTTGTCGCTGGGACTCAATTTGATTGTGATTCCGCGGGCCAATGCCGAACGGCATGTATTCGAGGCGAAATACACTAAAAAGAGAGCGCAGGCATCGGAACGCAATATCCATTATCAGATAGCGCCCGGCGAGTTCGTTTACGTGGAACAATTCAGCAAATACAACAACACGGCATACAAGTTCACGCTTGAAACCATAAAGGACAACCAGTTGGTTTCCAAGCTTTCCGCTGAAAGAGCCGTGTGGGACAGCACGTTGGGCGGATGGAAATTGAGAAAATATTTCATCCGGGATTACAACGAAGGAGGTATGGAGGACATTGTGAAGTGCGGCGACCAGCTTGACACCGTCATCAGCCTCACGGTCACGGACTTCTTCCGCAAGAAGAACACCGTGGAAGACCTGCCTTATGAAGAATTGGAAGCACTTATAGAGACGCAGAAGCTCAGGGGAGACCCCAATGTGAAATATTCATTGATAGAGAAACATACCAGATTCTCCCTGCCATTTTCTGCTTTCATATTGACAATCATGGGCGTATCCCTCTCCTCCAGAAAGAAGCGCGGAGGAATCGGATGGAACCTCGCGACAGGAATCGCGCTGAGTTTCTCATATATTCTTTTCATGCGCTTCAGCCAAATGTTCGTGTATACGGGTGTCATGCCGCCATGGCTTGCCATCTGGCTGCCAAACATGATTTTTGCGGTGATTACGGGAGTATTGTATAAGATTGCACCGAAATAAATTTAACCAATATCAGTTTATATGGCAGAACACACATTATCCCCTGTGAAGCGCACCATTGTGGGTGTGCAATTCATGTTCGTGGCTTTCGGCTCCACTGTCCTGGTACCGATTCTTTGTCACCTTGACCCTGCAATCGCATTGCTTGCAGCCGGTCTCGGAACCCTTCTCTTTCATCTGGTGACTGGCGGAAAGGTGCCTATCTATCTGGGCAGCAGCTTTGCGTTCATCGCTCCAATCATCAAGGCCACTGAGCTTTACGGCATGGCCGGCATGTTCTGCGGACTTGTTTCCGTCGGCCTTGTCTACGTCCTTATGAGCTTGCTGGTCAAGTCATTCGGTATCGGATTCATCAAGAAACTTTTCCCTCCGATCGTCATTGGACCAGTGATTGTCCTCATCGGTCTTTCACTTGCAAGTTCCGGCGTGAACATGGCGAAAACCAACTGGATTCTGGCACTGGTATCGCTCGCCGTAGCCGTTGCAGCCTCCATCTGGGGCAAGGGAATCGTGAAACTCATCCCTGTAGTTTTCGGTGCAGTAGCCGGATATATCGTGTCTGTCATTTTCTTCAGGGGAGCAATGGATTTTTCGCCTGTGGCAGAGGCTTCGTGGTTCGCCATTCCTAAACTCGCGCATATGTCATTCTCCTGGCAGGCAATACTTTTCATGGCCCCGGTAGCCATAGCGCCAATCATTGAACATGTCGGAGATATGTATGCCATAAGCTCGATTGCAGGCAAGGATTTCGTGAAAGATCCGGGACTTCACCGCACGTTGCTCGGTGACGGTCTTTCCTGCTGCCTGGCAGCATTCCTCGGTGGCGCGCCTATTACTACGTATTCAGAAGTGACCGGTGCAGTGTCACTTACTAAAGTAACAGATCCTTCCGTACTCCGCATTGCAGGCGTTTCTGCCGTGGTGCTGGCACTTATCGGCAAGGTAGGCGCTGTGATCCAGACAATTCCGCAGGCCGTTCTCGGAGGCATCATGCTCCTTCTGTTCGGTTCCATCGCATCAGTCGGCATCAGCAATATGATTGAATCCAGATTGAACATGGGTTCCACCCGCAACCTCATCATATCATCATTGATTCTTACGATAGGAATCGGCGGCGCGGTGATTGATTTCGGCTCGTTCTCATTGGCCGGCATCGGCCTCGCATCCATCGTAGGCGTCATCTTGAACCTTGTCCTCCCGCACGACGACAAAGAAATACTCGAAAAATAATGCAAGTAAAAATTGTCAATAAATCTTCGAATCCGTCCCCTGCGTATGCGACTCCGCTCTCTGCAGGGATGGATATCCGCGCGAATCTCAAGGAACCGCTGACACTGAATCCGTTACAGCGCATGCTCATTCCTACCGGACTTTATATTGCATTGCCGGAAGGATATGAGTGTCAGGCACGTCCGAGAAGCGGCCTGGCCGTGAAACATGGTATCACGGTCCTCAATTCGCCGGGCACAATTGACGCGGATTATCGTGGCGAACTCAAGATTCTGCTTGTGAATCTATCTGATACTCCGTTTGTTATAGAACCCGGAGAACGCATTGCCCAGCTTGTGGTAGCCAAACACGAGCATGTGGAGTGGTCGGAAGTTGAAGTCCTTGACGAAACCGAAAGGGGAGAGGGCGGATTTGGAAGTACAGGTGTAAAATAATGGAAATCAAAGAATTATATTCAATATTCTGCAAGTGTGGAACTGTTACCACTGACAGCCGCACCATCCGTGGCGG
>FR882185.1:26909-77573 GCA_000434935.1 Bacteroides sp. CAG:709
CAGCCGCACCATCCGTGGCGGTGAACTTTTCTTCGCGCTTAAAGGCGAGAATTTCGACGGCAACGAGTATGCTTCCAAAGCGTTGGATGCTGGAGCTGCATACGCCGTTGTCAATGAATCTGCGCCTATAGCTTCACATGTGTCGGAATACATCGGCGCAGAAGGCCGCAGCCGCATCATTCCTGTTCCGGACACGCTTCGGACATTGCAGGACCTGGCCCGCTATCATAGGGAGCATGTGCTTGGAGATGAGCATCTTACGGTAATCGGTATTACCGGGACCAACGGCAAGACCACGACCAAGGAACTTATCCGTACCGTGCTTTCCGCCAAGTACAATGTCATTGCCACCGAAGGTAATTTCAACAATGACATCGGGGTGCCTCTTTCCCTGCTGAAGATAACGCCTGCTACCCAGCTGGCTGTCATTGAGATGGGCGCGAACCATCCCGACGACATTGCGAAGCTGGTGCAAGTCTGCGAGCCCGACTACGGCATCATCACCAACGTCGGCAAGGCGCACCTGCTCGGCTTCGGCAGTTTCGAAGGTGTCCAGCGCGCCAAGGGCCAGCTTTATGATTATGTCAATGCCCACGGGCGGGCGGTTTTCGTCAATGAGGATGATCCGGTTCTCAGGTCAATGTGTTCGCAGCGTGCCGGCCTTTCCATCGTGCCTTACGGTCTTGTGACCGATGGCTGCCAAGTGTTGGAAACTACGCCTGAAAACCCATATCTCCGTATTAGGATGAATGATGGCAAAGTGCTGGAAACCAAGCTTGTAGGCGCATATAATGCTGCCAATGCCCTGGCTGCAATATGTATCGGAAAGTTCTTCGAAGTCCCTGAAGAAGATGCGATTGCCAAGATTGCCGAGTATGTTCCTTCCAACAGCCGTTCGCAGATGGTCAAGACTGACCGCAATGTCCTGATAGTGGATGCGTACAATGCCAATCCTTCCAGCATGAGGGCGTCATTGGCCAATTTCTTCAGCATGTCAGCTCCTGCTAAAGCGGTGATGATTGGTGATATGGGAGAGTTGGGTGATAGTTCCGCAGAAGAACATGATGTTATATTGAAACTCTTGATAGACAACGAAGTAGATAAGATATTCCTTGTTGGAAAAGAGTTCGGAAAGTCATTGGAAGCTATCCCGGAAGAGGTGATAGGAAGACGTATTTACTGGTTTGCATCGTCAGATGAACTGGCAGCTCATCTTTCCGAAATCAAACTTGCCGGATATACGATTCTGATCAAAGGTTCACATTCGATGAGGATGGAGAAGACTGTGCCGGAATTGTAATCTGAACCGTCAAGAAATTTTGTTTCCCGCCGCCTCTTCAGGTGACGGGATTTTTTTGCGGTCGATGAATCTGGCGAACAACCATCTGGCTGACATTGCGACAATCAATCCGTAGATGCATCCTATCATGGCGCCCACCGTGATGTCTCCGAAGTAATGCTTCCCGACGAAAATCCTGCTGAAGGACAGCAATGCCGCCCAGGTGAATATCATGATAATGAATGCTTTGTAGGTGTGCTTCTTGTCGTAGCGGAACAAAACTGAGGAGCACATTGCCAGTCCGAACGCGTTGGCGGCGTGTGCCGAGAAGAATCCGAAGAAACTGCCTCTGTTTTCCAGGACATGCAGTCCGCCGAACAGCATCTGGCTGCTGTAGCATGGACGTAATCGCGCCACGCTGTATTTCAGAAGGTTGGAGGTCTGGTCGCATAGAACCAAAGTCAGTACCATGCATAGAATCGCGATTACTCCTTTTTTCCAGCCGAGCCGTTTGAAAAGGAAGAATGCGATGATGGCATAGAGCGGGAACCAGACGTCCCTGTCCGACATGAACATCATGAACTGGTCAGTCGCCGGAATGTGGAAACTGTTGATGAACAATGTCAGGATCTGATCCCATCTGTGCAATATGTCCCAGAAATGCATAATCCGTTAAATGTCAGTGTTCAATGCTTTCCAGAGTTCGTCTTTCAGTTCCGGGAGATTTTCTCCTGTAACTGATGAAATGAAAACTGTCGGCACGTCCGCCGGAAGAGTCTTCCGTATCTTTTTCTCTGCCTTCTCGTCGATGAGGTCGCATTTGGTCACCGCCAGGACTCTGTCCTTGTCGAGAAGTTCAGGGTTGTACATCTTCAGCTCGTTCAGCAGAACTTCATATCCCTTTTCAATGTTTTTTTCTTCTGCCGATACCATGAAAAGCAGTACGGAGTTGCGCTCAATGTGGCGTAAGAACCTGAGTCCTATGCCTTTACCTTCATGCGCGCCCTCGATGATTCCCGGTATGTCGGCCATGACAAATGATTTGTCGTCATGGTATCTCACGATTCCGAGGTTTGGCTCCAATGTGGTGAATGCGTAGTTTGCAATCTTAGGCTTGGCTGAAGTAATCGCTGCCAGCAATGTGGATTTTCCGGCATTAGGGAATCCGACGAGTCCCACGTCCGCAAGTACTTTCAGCTCAAGGACAAACCATCCTTCCTGTCCGTCTTCTCCAGGCTGTGCGTATCTCGGGGTCTGTTGCGTTGCCGACTTGAAATTGTTGTTTCCCAGTCCGCCTCGTCCTCCCTTGCAGAGAATCTTCTCCTCGCCTGGTTCCATCATGTCGAACAGCACCTCTCCGGTTTCTCCGTCCTTCACGACGGTTCCCACAGGCACGTCCAGGATAATGTCTTTGCCCTGTTTACCCTTGCAAAGCGCCGCTCCGCCATGTTCTCCGTTTTCCGCCTTGATGAATTTCTTATATTTCAGATGGATCAATGTCCAGAATTGTGGATTCGCCCTCAATATGATATGTCCGCCTCTTCCGCCGTCTCCTCCGTCCGGTCCTCCCTTAGGCACATACTTGGCGCGATGCAGATGCACCGACCCGGCTCCACCATGTCCCGAAGCACAATATATCTTGACGTAATCAATAAAATTGCTCTCTGCCATAACTCTCTACAGGTTCTATTGTTTCAAGTTGCAAAGATAGCGATTTTTGCAATAGTTATTTCTTGGTATTTGTTATTTTGAATTATAATGATACATTTGTGAAATAGGGTATCGAAAAAGAGGCGGATGGATATTTTAATTTGATGGAAAAGTGCATTTAGTATAATTTCGGACATGGATAAATGTAGGTTTATTTCGATTGCAACTCTCGCTGTTGCTGCCTGTTTCAGCCTGTCAGTTGAGGCTGCCGCTCCCAAGAAAACTTTCGCTATTCAAGGAGAGGTCGTTTCCGCTGCGAACGGCTCTCCAGTCGACTTCGCGTCGGTTTTGGTAACACCGTCACAGCTCTATACAATGACTGACGAAAAAGGTGTATTCTCTCTTAAAGACGTGCCGGCCGGTACTGTCACCGTCAGTGTGCAGTTCTATGGCATGGAACAGAAAGACACCACGTTTACAGCCAAGGCAGGAGAGAACGTGAAATTGAAATTGGCGCTTAAGGAAACCTCATTCAGATTGAGCGACGTCGTGGTCGTGGCCACTGGAAACAAGGCAGGAAGCAGTACTGCGTCCAATATCTCCAGGCAGGCGATGGACCACATGCAGACCAGTTCCTTGGCAGATGCCATGGCATTGCTTCCGGGAGTATCCGTGTCGAATCCGGATTTGTCCAGCTCTCAATCGATTACCATCAGAACTGCACGTCCTATCGTTCCGGGCGAATCAGCCAATTCTGCATCAGTGATGAACAGCCTCGGAACAGCCGTCATTGTCGATGGCGCACCGATGTCCAATAATGCCAACCTCCAGACACTCAGCCCGGTAGTAGGCGGAAGTTCGGGAGATGACAGCCGTTCCGGCACACCAGCGCGAGGCATGGACGTGAGGGCACTTTCGACGGATAACATTGAATCCATCGAAGTCATCAGAGGTATCCCGTCGGCAGAATATGGCGATCTCACATCAGGTGCGGTGCTGGTGAAATCCAGGGCCGGAAAATCTCCGCTCATGATCCGTTTCAAGACCAATCCGAACATCTATCAGGCTTCGGCGGGTAAAGGATTTTCGCTCGGAAAGAAGGCGGGTGACCTGAATATCTCTGGCGACTACGCGTATAGCAAGAACTCCCTGACCAAGAACCACGCATTCTACCAGCGTGCGAGTGCCAAGGCCCTCTGGACCGTGCGAATAGGGGAATTGGTCAATGAAACTACGTCATTGTCAATGAATTATGGACGCGACCGCAGTAAGCTAAATCCTGATGATGCTTCATCCAGGACCCAGTCCTATGCCAATGACATAGGAGTCGCGTTCAATACCAACGGCCGAGCATCCATCAATGGAAACTGGCTGCGCAGCATCAACTGGCTGGCTTCGGGAAGCCTTAACGACAAGAAATCCCATTATGAAAGCACGGCCACCAATGCGCTGAATCTCTATGCCAAGTCAATGACAGACGGCGAAATATACAGCAACATTGCCGGAGCGCAGATTAAAGATGCGGATGGAAATATCATTACCAACGTACCGGCTAACAGTTCGGTAAAAGGCGTGGTCCTGCCGTACAGCTATTTCTATCAATATGATATCTATGGCAAGGAAGTCAATGCTTTCGTGAAATTGAATGCCGATTTCGCTCATACATGGGGAGCCGTGAACGAGAGACTGCTGATCGGAGCGGACTTCAAGACCGACGGCAACCTCGGCAAAGGTTCAGTCTATGACGACGATTACCCTCCTTACAGGAATATCGGCAATGCTGAATCCGGTTATCGTGCAAGGCCTTATTCTGATATTCCGTTCATCAACCAGTTGGGTCTCTATGCCGAGAACTACTTCAACTGGAAATTCGCAAAGCGGGAATTGAATATCGTGGTCGGCGTCCGTTATGACAATGTCAATGGGCATAATTCAGTAGCACCTCGAATCAATGCTTCCATCGACATCTTCCCTTGGATGACGCTTCGCGGCGGATATGGTCTGACATCGAAGGCTCCGACCTCGTACTACCTCTATCCGAACAAGTCATACCACGACTATATCCTTTACAACGGAATGCACGCAGATTTGCCTGAAAATGAGCAACTTCTCATAGCGAAGACCGATATATACGATGCTGTGAACAAGGACCTGGAAATCGCTGTGAACCGCAAGGCTGAAGTCGGTATGGACTTCAATTTCGGTGGTCATTACCGCATCAGCGTCACCGCTTATGACGAGAGAATGGACAATGGCTACAATTATGGATTGGACCTCAGCTCTTTCAAATGGTATCATGCGATGACCTATGACGTGGACCACAAAGATCCAGGACAGCGGCCTGTATTGAAGAAAGGTGCGGAATACGACCTCTTCTATACAGTCTATAAACCGCTGAACAACATCAAGTCCACCAACAGAGGAATTGAATATGAAATCGATCTCGGAAGATTTGATGCTATCCGTACTTCCTTCTATATCAATGGAGCATGGATGCGCAGCTCGAATACGAACGAGGGGTATTCTTTCGGAACGAGAGAAAATGTTGGGACACCTGAAAAGAACATCGGTATTTATGAACCGGAACTCTCCACGAGCTATGCCGAGCAGTTGAATACCACTCTCCGAATCACTCACAACATTCCGCAGGTCGGACTTGCCGTGACGCTCACAGGACAGATGAACTGGTACAGCAAGTACTGGACAGAATACCGCAATGACACCATGTTCATCAAGTACATTTCCCGCAAGGATGGAAAGGTATATGATTTCGATCCGTCCAAGAAGGACGACCCGGAATTCTCTTACATGTTCCAGACTCGCAATGACAACAGGTTCATAGCCGAAAGATATTTCCCGACAATGCTCTTCAATCTCAATGTGAGCAAGGAAATCGGCAATATATTCACTGCGTCATTCTATGTGAACAATATGTTCAACAGCCGTCCGCTCTATAAGTCGAAGCAGACCGGCGAATATGGAGAACTTGGAATACCGATCTTTTTCGGATTTGAGTTCAAGGTATCAATCAAGTAATTATTTATCTTAAAATATTTGAGTTATGAAACATTCAGTAATCACCTTAATGGTACTTGCGGTTCTGGCGATGGTGGGTTGTCAGAAGACCGGCACTAAGACAATCAGCATAAACGTAAAGGTTGATGAGACTAAACTCGTAGCAGCAGGCATTCCGTCTCCGGAGAGTTACGGCGTGAAGATTTCAAACTTCGCGACAGGATCAGTAATTGAGACCACGACAGAAAACGGCATTGCTACTGCTGTCGGCATTATTCCGGGAGTATATACAGTGACAGTAAGCGCTTCTCAGAATCAAGGCGGTTTTACATATACCCTCGCCGGCTCTGAAAGCAATGTAAGTTTGATTGCCGATGGAGCAGAAGTGGTAGTAAAAGTGGATGCTGTAAAAGAGGCGGCTCTCGTATTCAAAGAGATTTATTACACAGGAGTTGATCCGGCTAATTTCTATTTCCGTGACCAATTCTATGAGATTTACAATAATAGTACGGAAGTCGTTTATGCCGATGGCCTTTGCATTGCAGAGACAGTTTTTGCAAATATCGACAAATCAGTCATTTACGAGTGGCCGATTCCGAATGCTGATCAGTATGTGTTCGCAAGGGTAATATGGCAGCTTCCAGGTGATGGTAAGACTTACCCTGTTCAGCCGGGAGAGTCATTTGTAATCGCACAGTGGGCCACCAACCATAAGGCCGAGAATCTTTCGAAAGGCCTTTCACCTGTAGATTTGACAGGAGCGGAATTCGAGGCCATCGAAAAAGAGACAACTTTCAACGGAATCCTTTTGACTGACAATCTAGCTATCAATATGAAGAAGGTTGTTCAGGCTGGATATGCAATGCCGCAGTGGCTTACATCTACCGATGGCTCAAGGTATGTACTCTTCAAGCCATCAAAGCCTCTTAAAAATGAAGATTTCATCACTGCTACAAATGCTGACTACCAGGGAACTGCAAGAGAAATTGCAATCAGCGACGTGATTGATGCTGTTCAGGCTGTCAACAATGAATCCGGAATGAGTGTATTGGGACTGCCTACAGCCCTTGATGCAGGAGCAATCTGGTGTTCAGGTTCTTACGTTGGTGAAAGTATTGCAAGAAAAATCAAGGAGACCCGTTCTGACGGCACGAACGTTTATCAGGACACCAACAATACTTCCAATGACTTCGAAGTCAAGAAGGACCCGCAGGTCAGAAGATATGGCGCCAAAGTCCCTTCTTGGAACACTTGGATAAATAAGTAAAATCAACAATTCGAAATGAAGAGAATTATAGCAATTTCCGCAATGCTTGTCAGTCTGGGCGTTATTTCGGCCCAGGCTGCCGAGCCTTCGGGAACCCCGAGAAATACAGTTCTGCAAGAGACCGCCATCAGAAATTCTCTTTGGTACGGCAGCTCTTCTGCTGCAGGTCTCGCATTCAAACCATACGGAATATTCAGTACGCTGAATATCAATTATGATGGAGGCTTTGGTGAATATCGTAAGATAGGTACAGGCAAAAGCGGTTCGGAGATTTCTGTGGGTACGTCAGGTGCCGCATATATAGGCAAATTCCTGACAACGGGCGGATTCTCTTTCAGAAACATCTTCGAACATGATGCCCTCTATAACGTGCTGATGTACGAACTGGAGGACAATATGCCGTACTATCCGGTTGATGACAAATCCAGCGGTTGGAACAAGCAGGAATATCTGCTCAATGCAGGATTGTCATCTCCTGTTCTGTGGAACATGGTGTCTTTCGGCGTGAAAGTGGACTACACCACAAAAGTCGGAGCTAAGCAGCTTGACCCGCGAGGCGAAACATACAAGTACGGCATTAAAGTCACTCCGTCTGTGGCAGTGCGTCTGGGACAGAGCCTGCTTGGACTTAGCGGAACCTATACCAATGGTTTTGAACGCGCTACGGTATCGAATAACAACAATTGGGCTGATCCTAAGGTGTGGCAGCATCGCGGTCTTGGAGAAAGTACCCAGAACAAGGTCGGTGGAAACGATGGTATGAAGACTCATATTTACCGTACGAACAGATATGGCGGAGCGCTTCAGTACTCGTTGGGCGAAAGTCTGTTCATCGAAGCCGGATTCGAACATCGTACCACCATGGGGAGAGAGAATCCTAAACTGCCGAAGCGGCTTGGCTCCATCAAAGAAAACGACATTACATTCGATGCTGCATGGTTTTTCGGTAAGAATAAGTCCAATAAACTGGCACTCAATGTATTGTGCAGCCTTACAGATGGTATTGAATATGTCCAGAAACTGAATACGACAGCCTATCAGCAGGAATGGATGGTTCTCAATGAAAATGAAATGACCACTTTTACGGGAATCAATGCCACCATCGGTTACGACCATCTTTTCGGTGCCTCAGATCCTAAGGGCTATAGCTGGAAGGTCGGCGGAGAAGCCAGATTCGAGATGTTCAACCAGAGCTATCTTTCACCGGCATCCACATCTGACGCTATGAGGATTTATGGCGGAGTACTTGCCGACAAGCATTTCAAGATAAGGAAGTCATCTCTTCTCGTCGGTCTCCATGCCGGATACGCAGTAGGATTGGGCGATGGCTACACTTGCCTCAGCGCAAAGGTATATCCTGCTCCCGTAGCTATGATGAATGACCAAAGTGACTGGCTGAATGCAAGTTACTTAAAGGCAGGCGGCAGAGTCGACTGGACTGTTTCTTCAGGCAAGCGAGTTAACTGGGTATTGGGCGCGAAAGCCTCATACATAAGAGCTTTGGACCTGGACAAGGATAGAATTCTCTGTTCTGCAACTTTCGGAATCCTGTTCTAGAAACAGATATTCCTGAATAACTGATAACCAAACAATAGGAATCACACTATTAATATTTAAGGGTTTAGATGTCATATAAAACTTTATTGACGGCAGTAGCCGTCTTTACGGCAGCTACAATGACTGCCCAGACACATTCATTCGCGATTGTCACTGACCCTCAGACATTTAACAACTGCAAGGCGGCGATAGAAACTTATCGCTCGGCCGTCTGTGCAGATGGACTTGATGCGTTCGTGGTGTCCAGGAATTGGACGAATCCGGATGAATTGAAAGACAGCCTGATGCTCTATCATAAGATGAGAGCACTGGAAGGCGCGGTATTCATCGGCGATGTCCCGATCGCAATGATCCGCGGTGCCCAGCACCTCACTTCTGCATTCAAGATGGATGAGACATTGCCGATGAGGGATTCTTCCGTTCCATCCGACAGATTCTATGATGACTTCGACCTGAAGTTTGATTTCCTCGGGCGCGACAGTGTGGAAAGGAATTTCTTTTACTACAATCTTGCCGCAGAGTCGCCGCAACACATCAGTTGTGACGTCTATACCGGACGAATCAAATCATCGGAAAAGAGAGGTGACAAATATGGCGAGATTTCACGCTACCTGCTCAAAGCTACGGCTGCCAAATCACAGGACAATCCGCTGGACCACCTGATGTCATATTGCGGAAGCGGCTCATTCTCAAATAGTCTCGCTGCGTGGAAAGATGAAACTATTACTCTGAAGGAACAGATGCCTGCGGCATTTGACAACGGCTCTGACGGCGCGAAGTTCCTGTTCTATGCAATGTATCCGGACGTGAAGAGTACACTTCTCGGCGAAATTGCCCGGAATGACCTGGATCTTGCTCTTTTCCATGAACATGGAGTCCCTGAAAGACAATACGTTACAGAAACTCCACGTGCCAATGAAACCGACGCTTACTATTACGATGCCAAGTATCGCATGCGCCAGAGAATCCGGACCGCGGTGAGCCGTGGCAAGGATGCGGAAAGCGTAATCGAAGACATTGTAAAGAAATATGGCATCACCCGCGATTGGGTCGAGGATTGGAATAATCCGAAAACCGAGGCGGAGGACTCGCTTTATGATGCGGCGACCGGCATTATGCTGGATGACATTGCGGCAGCGAAACCGAATGTCAGGATGACGATTTTCGATGCCTGCTACAATGGTGATTTCCGTGAGGATGACAGCATTGCATCGCGTTATATCCTCTCCGAGGGCAATGCTCTTGTCGGCATCGGAAACTCCGTCAATGTCCTGCAGGACAAGTCTTCATCCGATCTTATGGGAATGCTCACCGAAGGCTATCGTGTGGGAGAATGGATGCAGCAGGTCAATATTCTGGAATCGCATATTTTAGGCGACCCTACGTTCCACTTTACGGCTTCTGAGGATGCCTTTCGCCCTGATTTGCATAATACGAATTGCAAATATTGGCTGAAATTCACCTCGCCTAAATATCCTTGCGACATCAGAGGACTTGCATTGCACAAACTCTATGCATTGAATTACAATGACTTGTCGCCGCTTCTCCTGAAGACTTGGAAAGAGAGTGACGAATATATGCTCCGTCTGCAATGCCTTCACCTTCTGGAACATTACAATGACGGCAATTATGAGAAAGTCCTGAAAGACGGTGCCGACGACCCTTACGAGTTCATTCGCAGGAAGTCCGCATTCTTCATGGGCAAAGTCGGCACTCCGGAAATGGCTGCCGAGCTGGCTGACCTCTATATGCGTGATTACAATTCCCTTCGCGTGGCTCATAACGTGGGATTTGTATGCGCCCATTTCCCGGATAGCCTATTCCTTAAAGAATTCGAGAAAAAATTTGCAGAGGCAGACTGGATTTATGACAGGGAACTTTTCCACAAGAAAGCTGAAAATTGCTTCAGAGCTGCATTCTCCATAGAATCTTCGACAGGTAAAATCATTGGAGACAAGAATAACGGATACCGTAAATTCTATATCAGCGGTATGCGTAACCAGCCTTATCCTCAGTATGCTGAAAGCTTGCTTGCAATCGTACGTGATTCCGGAGAAGTCGAGAACGCCCGTGTCCAGTGCGCAGAAGTCCTCGGCTGGTTCATCAGGGCGTGGAACAGGAAGGACATCGTGGACGGAATCGACGCGTACCTGAAATCAGGCGAAGAGATGCCGGAAGCATTGAGGAATGAACTTGTCAAGACAAAGAACCGTCTTGGAGATTATTTGAGATAGGTTGCCGGGCAACTGTAATTCAATGAGGGATATAGAATTATGAGAAATATTCTGATTAAACAATTTATAGCGACGGCTATATTCTGCGGCATTGCGTCAATAGCGGCGGCGCAGGTCAAAGTCGAGAAATGCGGTGTGAAATCACCTACGGCATTTGCCATCATAACCGACAGCGAGACTCTTTCCAAGTGTGCGGAAGAATTCCATGCTTATAAGCAAGTTCTTGAGGAAGAAGGACTTGGAACATATATCATCAGTGCGGACTGGAAGGGACCGGAAGAAGTGAAGGCAGAGATACTTGCTCTTGCCGGGAAGAAGCCCAGACTTGAAGGCGTGGTGTTCGCAGGTGATATTCCTATCGTCAAAGTCCGTCAGGGACAGCACCTTACCACAGCATTCAAGATGAATGAGGAGACATGGCCAATGGAAGAATCTTCTGTGCCGTCGGACAGGTTCTATGATGATTTCGATCTTAGCTTCGATTTTATCTGCCGTGACACTGTGGAAACTGACGTATTCTATTACAGGCTTTCTGAAGAGGGTGCGCAGCATCTCCGTCCGGATATCTATTCTGCCAGAATGAAAGTGCCAGCAGTGATGAAAGGTGACAAATATGAGATAATGCGCAAGTATCTCCGTAAGGTAGTGGATGCGCACAGGCAGAACAATTCACTCGACAATCTCACCTTCTTCGCCGGACACGGATATAATTCCGATTGTCTTACGCTGTGGCGCCAGAAACCGGTCGTGTTCAGGGAGTATTTCCCTTACGTTTTCAGTCAGGCTTCGCATAACCGTTTCCTGAATTTCCGCGAGGACAGGCACATGAAATGGAACCTCCTCAGTGAAGTGGCCCGCAAGGACGTGGACCTGTTCGTCTTCAGTGAACATGGAGCCCCTGATACCCAATATATTAACGAAAGCAAGGTGGCGGATAACCTGGACGAGGACATGGATTATCTTAGACGCTCACTCGCTGAATCCTATAAATATTATGCTGGAAAAGGCCATGGGGAAGACTTTATGAAAGAGGCCGTGGAGCAGGAATACAGATTATCCCGTAAGGATTTCTCCAACTCTGCAATGGCCGCCTATGCTGCAGCAGATTCATTGGAATATGCCCAGGCAAACATTTTCCTGGACGACATAATGAAAGGCCATAGCAATGCGAAGATGATTGTCTTCAATGCCTGCTACAACGGCTCGTTCCACAACAGGGAGGGATACGTGGCCGGATGCCATGTGTTCGGTGACGGGGAGTGCATTGTCGCTCAAGGAAATACGGTCAATGTCCTTCAGGACAAATGGGAAGACAAGCTGATGGGCTATCTCTCGATAGGGGAGCGTGTCGGCATGTGGCAGAAAGAGGTCGCATATCTGGAGTCTCATCTTATAGGTGACCCGACTTTCAGATTCACACCTCATGACAAAGCAGAGGAAAAACTCCGCGATCGACTTCACAATGATCTTGTCTTCAATGAGTTGAATCCTTCCGTCTGGGAGAAATATACTTATTCTGACAATTCATTGCTCAGATGTGCAGGAATCACCCATCTGGGGTATATTGATGCCAAGGCAGCACACAAACGCGCAGCGGAAATGTTCGGTGACCCGTCATGGACTGTCCGTATTCATGCCTTCAATACATTGGCCACAGACCCGGATGCTGATTTCGCGACCTATGTCAGGATAGGATTGGAAGATATCTATGAGGTGGTTGCCAGAAATTCCGTCAGAATGGCAGCGGCGCTTGGAGACACATCCCTTATCCCTGATGTCAAGGCATTCAAGAAAGCTCATCCGGAGATGGTGAGAGCTTCCGGACACGCCGCTGACGATGCGGTGGCATTGCTTTCAGGCACAGGACATTACAGCAAGAGCACCGATGGTGCTGCTGCTAAGGAAAAACCTGTGAAGAAGAGAGTGAACGACATCAGGACATTCCGTAACGGAAGAAGCATATTCGCTGTCGACCCGCTTCTCCACATTGTCGGAGATGCTTCCGATGACTTATATGTCCGCGCGGTGGCATGTGAGACGCTCGGTTGGTATGAGCAGTCCGTCCGCCGCGGTGAAATAATCGAATCGCTTTCCGGTATGCTTGTAAACGGCACCGACATCCCGCAGCAGATCCAGGCAGAAATCAAAAAGACAATCAAGAGATTATCATGGCAATAGCATCTATTCGTAAAACAATCATTGCGGTAGCGGCCTTCCTTGTTTTGGGGGCCGGCGCCGTGAGCGTGCGGGCTCAGGAAAGTATGCCCGCGGGGGTTGACAACTCGAAATTGAAATATTTTCCGCCGCTCATCAACCAGATCGGAGGCTCCTGTGCGCAGGCTTCGTATATCGGTTACATGTTTACCTACGAGATGAACCGTCTTCTGGACAGGGATGCGTCGGCCAGCAAGGACAACCAGTTCAGCTATCTGTACACCTGGAACTTTATAAATGGAGGCCAGGATGAGGGCTCTCTCGGAACGGAAGGCCTCCAGATAGCATTTGAGGGCGGCATTGCCACCGAAGCGGATTTCCCGTCGCAATATTCGAGCTATCAGTTCAAGTGGACTACAGGATATGAAAGTTATCTGAAAGCGCTTCATTACAGGGTGAGCAAGATCCGCACGTTCGAGGTTATAGACCGTGCCGGCATCGACAAAGTGCGCAATTATCTCTGGAATCGCGGAGAACCTGGAAAACCTGGCGGTATCGTGACATTCTCTTCACGTTCAAGCGGTTGGAAGATAAATACCAATTATACCGGGCCGTCTGCCACAGGCTATAAGGCGTTGCTTACCCAGCTCGCACCTGACGGAGCACATGCCATGACTATCGTGGGCTATGACGACCTCGTGGAATTCACGGCACCTGACGGAACTCTTACCAAGGGCGCGTTCATCGTCTGCAATACCTGGGGAGAGGACCATTTCGCTCATGACCGAGGACGTTACTATCTGCCGTATTATTTCTGGGAGCAGAGTGACAGGACGAACAGCGAACTGAGCCGCGACATGTGCGGAACCGATGTGGAATACCGTGAGCCTAAGGTGGTGTTCCGCGTGAAACTGAACTATACGTCCAGAAATGACCTTTCATTCAGAATCGGCGTTTCCAACAAGGCTTCAGACAATATTCCTGTCCATGATTATCTCGTGCCGATTGCCAATTATCAGGGAGGGGATTATCCGATGCAGGGGAGCAGCGGCAGTTCGGAAATCGAGTTCGCTTTCGATTTCAGTTCTTATGTCCAGAATATCCATGACTCCGAGGAACCTAAGTTCTTCCTCACAGTCAGCCGCAATAAACGTGGCAGGGAATTGGGAACCGGGAAAATGCTTGCATTCTCCGTATGTGATTATCGTGAAAATCCTTCATCTCCAAAGGTTTATGAGTGCAAGGACATTGCCGGTAAAGAAATAAAGAGCGGCAACAATATCTTCAGCATTGAAACAGTGGCTGCGAAGACGACATCATATTCGAAGGTGCAGTGGCTCGGTCAGTCCGGTCAGCCGGCAGCGGCACCACTCGTATTGAAGACCGCGGACGGCAAGTATGTGAAGATGAGATTCTCCGACTATAACCGTCAGGACGGAACCATCAAACTGAAATATGTCTATGCACCGGACGGAAGTCTTAAACTTGAATAAATCGCATTGAAATGAAAAAAGCTAGTATAATATTGTCCATACTCGCGGCATGTCTGTGCTGCGCCTGCCAGCAGAGCGAAAGCAAAGTGCCTGCCATTGAGACGGAGGTGACCATCCGTGGCCTTGAGGAAGGCAAATGGGTCTATTTCTCCATCAAGGACGGCGAGACAGTCGGTACCAGTACTTTCCTGTCTGAGGAAGAGGATAAGGCATGGGCCGAAAGAACTGACTGGGACTTCGCGATCTGCGGAGATTACATCAAGACCAACAGCGGAACATCAGGACACGGAAAAGGGGGCATCCTTAGGGATGAAACTCATAATTTCCAAACCCTGAAAGAAGCCCCCTCTGAGGGATATCTTATTGATAGTGAAGGGATTGTCAAGTAGTTTTTACTTGGCAACCTTCTCCAATCCGGATTTCAAGAATTCTATGAACCCGTCGACGTCCAGATTATAGCCGCGAATCGGCATGAGCTGGACGCCGTCTGGTGAAAGAAGGACGTAATTCGGCTGGGCATTGACACCGAAATGATTGCGGGCTACGTATGAATTGATACGGCCCATATCTTTCAGGACTTTGCCGTTTTCAGCTGTAACCCATTCGGACTCAGGTAGTTTTGTCTTGTCGTCCGTGTAGAGGGCCACGAGGATATAATCGTTGCGGAGGATTTCCAGCACACGCGGATCGCTCCATACACGCTGCTCCATTTCGCGGCAATTCACACACCCGTGACCGGTAATGTCTACAAAAACAGACTTGCCGGTCGCTTTGGCTGCTGCAAGTCCCTCATCCAGATTGAAATAGCCGGAGAGACCCAGAGGCATTTCCAGACCATATTTATTCTCATTGACCTGAGACACAGGGCCGGCCGAAGGCATTGAACCGCTGCGTGTGTTCCATACGACGAAGTCCTGGCTCTCGATCGGAGGGAGGTAGCCGGCGAGCGCCTTGAGAGGAGCGCCGAACATTCCCGGGATGAGGTAGGCGACGAAGGTGAAGTCAATGATTACCAGCGCCAAACGGAAGACGCCGATGTGTTTTACCTCGCTGTCGGCCTCGAAACGGATCTTGCCGAGAAGGTAAAGTCCTAGCAATGTGAACACTACAATCCAGATGGCGAGGTAGATTTCCCTGTCGAGAAGTCCCCAGTGGTACGTCTGGTCAGCCACGCTCAGGAACTTGAAGCCGAGCGCCACCTCGATGAAGCCGAGCACAACCTTTACGGA
Source organism: Bacteroides sp. CAG:709 (assembly GCA_000434935.1). Taxonomy (GTDB): domain Bacteria; phylum Bacteroidota; class Bacteroidia; order Bacteroidales; family UBA932; genus Cryptobacteroides. The sequence goes on from FR882185.1 coordinate 42,788, forward strand.
ATTCAGCCAACTGCCGCTCTTGAGTTTCTTCAGGAGGGACGGGAACATCGCGAAGATGGTGAAAGGCAATGCGAAGGCTACCGAGAACGCCAGCATTGTCACCATCGGAGTCCAGAACTCGCCCTGGGTGGACTTGATGAGGACGGAACCGACAATCGGACCGGTGCAGGAGAATGATACCAGCACGAGGGTCAATGCCATGAAGAAGATGCCTGCAAGGCCGCCCTTGTCCGAATTCTTGTCACTCTTGTTCACCAATGATGACGGCAGGGTGATTTCGAACGCGCCGAAGAACGATGCCGCGAACACCATGAATACTATGAAGAAGATGATGTTAGGAAGCCAATGCGTTGCCAGCCAGTTGAATATGTCTGCCGTAACGGTAGCACCGCCGAAGAGGTAGGTGATGCCGATGATGGCGGAAATGGGCACGGTGTAGAGCAGGACGATGAACAGGCCGTACATGAATGCCTTGAAACGTCCGGCTGCCGGGGTGGATGAACCTTTCATGAAGAAGGAGATGGTCATCGGCACCATAGGGAAGACGCATGGGGTCAGGAGCATTGCGAAGCCCCAGAGAATGGCCTCCAGGATGAGTCCCCAGATGGAACCGCCTGCTTTCTGCGATTCTTCCGTAACATGGTCGCCGATCGTGGAACTGTGGCCGGCATCCTCCGTGGCAGCAGCTGTCGCCGGAGCGCGCAGTTTCAGCGAGAACTCCCAGTCCTCTGGCATTCCGCAATTCTCCTCCTCGCAGCTGGATGACGTGATCACGCCTTCCAACTTGCCAGCTGATTCGGTGAGACGGACCTTCTGACCGAGCTTGATGGTGTCGAAAAATACATTGTCACCATGATAATCGCTCGTCGGAAGCAGCTCATACATAGGACCTTCCATGGTGCATCCGTCAGTGGCGGTGTACTTTACCTCGGTCGGTGACGCCTTATGGGACACGCCGTAGGTATGCCATCCATGCTTGATGGAGCCCTCGAAAATAATCTCTGTCAGACCATCAGCAGTGTCGCCCTGACGGACCTTCCATGTGACGGTCGGCTCGAAGTTCTGAGCCAAAACAGGCATCGCTCCCATAAAGAGAGAAACGATGCCTGCAATGAATTTCATCAATGATTTGCTGATCATAATTCTGTATGTCTTGGGGGCATTGCCCCGAATGATTACTTGGCGTAAGCCACTGACCTGATTTCCCTTATGACGGTAATCTTCACCTGTCCAGGGTAGGTCATCTCGTTCTGGATCTTCAGAGCGATATCAGCGGAAAGCTTGTTTGCCTGCTCGTCGCTTACCTCCTCGGCTCCTACTATCACGCGGAGTTCACGGCCTGCCTGGATGGCGTAGCTCTTGGTTACTCCAGGATATGCGGCAGCCAAGTCCTCCATGCCCTTCAGACGCTTGATATACGACTCGATGACCTCACGACGTGCTCCCGGACGTGCACCGGAAATCGCGTCACCTACCATGACAATAGGAGAAATGAGCGAAGTCATCTCGGTCTCCTCGTGGTGGGCACCGATTGCATTGCAAATCTCAGGCCTCTCCTTGTACTGCTCTGCCAGCTTCATGCCGAGAAGTGCGTGTGGAAGTTCCGGATCATCCTCGGAAACCTTTCCGATATCGTGGAGCAATCCGGCTCTCTTCGCGACCTTAGGATTCAATCCGAGCTCGGAAGCCATTAATGCACAGATGTTTGCAACCTCGCGGGAGTGCTGGAGAAGGTTCTGTCCGTAAGAAGAACGATACTTCATTCGGCCGATAAGTTTCACCAGTTCAATGTTCATTCCATGAATGCCGAGGTCAATGCAGGTTCTCTTACCAGTCTCCAGAATCTCGTCTTCAAGCTGCTTCTGGACCTTCGCCACGACCTCTTCGATACGTGCCGGATGGATTCGTCCGTCCACAACCAGCTGGTGCAATGCAAGTCTTGCGACTTCGCGTCTTACCGGATCGAAAGCAGAGAGAAGAATAGCGTCCGGTGTATCGTCCACAACGATTTCCACGCCTGTGGCAGCCTCCAGAGCCCTGATGTTACGACCCTCACGTCCGATGATACGGCCCTTGATTTCGTCGTTCTCAATAGGGAATGTGGTAACTGCATTCTCGATGGCAGTTTCAGTAGCCGTTCTCTGTATAGTGGTGATTACTATGCGTTTGGCCTCCTTGGCAGCATTGAGTCTGGCATCATCCATGGTATCATTGATATAAGCCTGCGCCTCGCTGCGCGCCTCTGCCTTCATGTTCTCCATCAGCAGGTTCTTCGCCTCCGTGGCAGTCATGCCCGCGATGCTCTCGATCTGTTTGTTCGCCTCCTGGCTAAGCGCCTCATACTCAGCAGCTTTTCTCTCCAATGCGTCTTTCTGTGACATGAGGCTCGCCTTGGTGTTGTCCAGATCCTTCATCTTCTTCTGGAGCTCATTGTTCTGCTGGTTGAGGTTGTTCTCCTTCTGTTTCAGCCTGTTCTCCGTGTCCTTGATCTGGGCGTTCTTGTCGTTCACGAACTTCTCGTGCTCGCTCTTCAGCTGGAGGAACTTTTCCTTTGCCTGCAGGATTTTCTCCTTTTTCAGGTTCTCAGCTTCGAGCTCGGCTTTCTCCAGGATGCTGTCCTTCCTGCCCTTCATCACTATTCTGTGAACCATTATGTAGACGGCGATGCCGAAAGCGGCTGCCACCAATGCTGTTGTAATCAAAATGACAATGTTCATAATATATATGTTGTTTTTGTTCTTTCAATGCCGCCCGGACACAAATAACCGGACATGTCGTTCCAATGTCAAGAAGCGTCATGTCCGGATAGTGTCCTATAATAAAAAGCCGTCAGCCGGTCTGTCAGAAAAATCTTAAATGATAAGATTTGAGCTCCGTGCCGGTTCAGTAATCCTACGTTCCGCCGAGACGGAATCCCACTTAGGTACTTAGGCCTGCGCATCCCCGGCTCGAGATAACCCGGTTCCGTAGAACGTGTTGTTTTCAGCGAGTGGTGGCTGGCGGCTGATTATCAATATTTTCAAGATAAGTATCTGTCTGTTTCTCAAGCATTTCCACTTCCTTGCCCATCGCCTCGATCTTTCTCATCAATGACAGCCTTCCCCTGCTTTCGGTCAATGCCACGAATGACAGCAGTTCAGCAAGCTCCTTTCCCGGATACTTGTCCGTATAGATTGAGAGCATCTTGTTCACGGACGCGGCGGCCAGTCTGTATATCTCCTCGTCTTCCGGGGAATTCGCAGACAGCTCGTACTTCTTTCCGCTGATGCTTATCGTAATCTTCTGCCCCATAGCTATTTTTCCAATAAGGAGATGCATCTGTCTATCTCCGTGATCAACCTGTCAATCTTCTCCTTCGCGGCATCTCCGCTTCCTGCAGGCGCTGTAAAAGCCTCGGTCAGCTTGAGATTATCTACTTGTCTTTCCAAATCCGCAATCTGCTTCTTATATGAATCAATCTTCTCATCCCGCTGCCGCAGTTCGAGGACAAGCCTCTCTTTCTGCTGTCTCTCGCCCTCATAAAGGGCAATGAGTCTTTCGATATTTTTCCTTATATCTTCAAGCATCTGCGATGAGTCCTTTTTTCATATATCGCAAAATTAACTAAATTTTTGTACAAAATACCTACCCTGTTGATGAAAAAGTAGTAGAAAATCAATATTTTTGCCAAAGACAAGCAGATAAATCACGATGGTTAAAGACAATAACAAGAATTCCGGTCTTCTTGGCCGTTATGTGTGGCTGGTGGAGGTGATAGGCAGAAACAGGAAGATTACCTTCGATGCGATAAATAAGATATGGTTGGAATCACCGTTGAACCCCATGAAGGAACCCTTGCCGAAAAAGACGTTCCAGAATCATTGCGCGAAGATCAAGGAACTCTTCGGCATCGACATATTGTGTGACAGGAAGGCGGATTACAGTTATTATCTGGACAATATGAAGGATCTCAAGAGGGGAGACTTCCGCCGTTGGCTGTTCGGTTCCATTTCAGTGAACAACATGATGAACGAATACCCGTTTTTACGTGACCGCGTGGTTTTCGACAGGACTCCTGAAACCGGAAAGTGCATGGTCCCTCTGCTGGAAAGTATGAAAACCAGCCTTATGGTGCGGTTTGAATACCATAGTTATCGGGACAACGAAATCCATATCTTCAAAGTTGCCCCATATTGTCTGAAAGTTTTCAGGTTTGACTGGTACCTTCTCGGAAAAGTCTCACCGGTCGGGCGTCTTCAGATATTCAGCATGGACCGCATCTCGAATCTGGAGATAACCGGTCCCGTTTTCCACTTGCCCGTGAATTTCAACGGCGAGAAATTCTTCGAGAATTATTATGGTGCAATGGTTACGGATGTCCCTAAATTACAGAAAGTTATATTGAAAGCGCGGGACGGGCACCAGGAATATCTTCGTGTGCGCCCGATGCACCATTCGCAGCGGGAAATCGAAATTCACCCTGATTGGTCCCTTTTCCAATACGAGCTCTGCCCGGCCGCCGATTTCATCGAGGCGATTCTTTCCCAGGGCAATGCCGTAGAAGTCCTGGAACCGCAGTCATTGCGCGAGCAGGTGGTCCTCAATCTTAAAAAAACATTGAGCAGATACACGGAATAGGGTATTGCGAGTTTGTAGGGTTTTTCGTACTTTTGTGGATATGCGTAAATGTCTGGGCATACTTGTTGTCATTATCTTGTCGATTTTCTGCTGGAATTTCGACGAGGAGGATGTGCCTGTTATTGAGACTCCCGAATGCGGGTTTCTGGCGCAGAAGGATTGCTCTGAAGGCGGCTACAATGACTGGAACCTTCCGGAGATTTCTTCTTCGCAGGTCCTTTTTTCTGCCGGACGTATCTCGACACCCGGAGCCAAGGTCCGTACTACTGGCGGGCATTCCGGTGCTGACCGCTCGTCGTTCCTGAAGTCGGGAAAGATTTCCAGCGTCCACCAGGCCGTGACATTTACTGAAAATACCGGACTTTATCCTTCCGGTTGCACATCTTTTTCACATCATCTTATCAGTCTGAGGAAAATGCGGCTTTAGCGGCTGCCTCCATGCGTGTTGTCCGGAGGAGGGACAACTGTATCATTTTCAGCTGTTTGTCCAAAGTCAAGCGGCCGCCTTTGGATAATGTCAATAGGTTGTAAATCCTTAGAATACAATAAATTATGGAAAAAGAATTTGTACGCGTACGTTCTATGCGCGATGTTATAATCTCTGCGGCAATGACTGTAATCGGCATTGTCCTCATCATTCTCCCGACCTCTGTTTCGGTCAATATCTTCGGAACCTGTCTTGCCGTTCCCGGCGTGCTGATGCTGCTCTTTTTGAAGACGGATTATCGCGACACCGAGACCGGGCTGCGTTTCCGCCGTGTCATAAAGTATTATCCTGCAAGCCGTAAGGCCGAAATTATGGCAGCATTGAAATCAGACCTTTCGAAGGTGGCTTGGAATGAGAAGGGCACAGCCGACGGCCTGATGTTGGACATTTATGTCGGACATGGCTGCAACAAGGTGTTCATCAGAGTTTCTGAATTTATTCCGTACAATTATGAGCCATGCAGCGACTGGTTTGAATATGATGTCGCACAGGTCGCTCAAATGATTGCCAAGTAAGGAAATTCTCCGAAATCTTACTAACTTTGCGCGCTTATCCGCGGGACCGGTTTCCGGATTCTGTGGGTAGGCGCGAGTGTGTAAAGCTATGAAGAAAGTAAGGGAAATTCTAAAAATCGGCATTCCGATAATGCTCGGCCAGGCTTGTGTGATTATTCTGGCCTTCGCGGACAACATAATGATAGGGTGGCACAGCGTGGAAGAACTGGCTGCATCATCATTCGTCAACAATGTATTGAACCTGTTCATCCTCACGGAGCTGGGATTCGCTTCCGGACTTACACCTGTAATCGGCGCATTTCACGGCACCGGCAATCTGAGAGGTGTGGGCGTGAGCATGAAGAACGGCTTGCTGGTCAATGGTTTGATAGGCATTGTCAGTATTGTTCTGCTGACCGTCATCTACGCATTTCTGGGGCATTTCGGCCAGAAGCCGGAGCTCATGCCGCTCATCCGCCCGTATTACATAATCGTCGGAATTTCCACGCTTTTCGCGCTCGGTTTCAATGTCCTCAAACAGTTCACTGACGGCATCTGCCAGCCGGTAGTGTCAATGATTTTCCTCATGTTCGGCAATGTCCTGAATATCTTCGGCAACTGGGTGTTGATTTACGGAAAGTTGGGCTGCCCGGAGCTTGGACTCTTCGGCGCCGGAATCAGTACGTTCATTTCCAGGGCATTGATGCTGATACTTTTCGTCCTTTACATCTGGAAGGCTGAGAAATTCAAGGATTATATCGCGGCTTTCAGGTCAGCGCTTTTCTCCCGCGTGAAGATGAAGGATATTTTCAATATGGGTTATCCCGTGGCAATCCAGATGGGCCTGGAGTCTTCGACTTTCTCATTCGCCGCCATCATGGCAGGCTGGCTCGGTGTCATGGAACTTGCTGCGCATCAGGTGGTTATCACTATTTCGCAGCTTTTCTTCCTCATGATGCAGGGCCTCTCGTTCGCGATTTCCATATTGGTGGCCAATTCCTACGGCAAGAAAGATTATCGCGGGGTGAAGGAGTATGTGAGGAAAGGCTATCTCATGATGCTGACCGTATCTGCCTCATTGTCAGTTCTTCTATACGTGTTCCGCTATCCTGCGGCCGGTATCTTCACTGATTCGCCCGAGGTGGCGTCCATGGCGGTGTCCCTCTTTTTTTTCCTCTTCGCCTACCAGTTCGGCGATGCCCTCCAGCTCTGCTTCGCCAATGTCCTCCGCGGTCTCCAAGACGTGAAGCCGATCATGTACGCCGCTTTCGTAAGTTACTATGTGATAGCGATTCCCGTGGCATATTACCTGGGTTTCCACGCCCACTTCGGCCTCCAAGGCATCTGGACCGGCTTCCCCGTAGGTCTGACCCTGGCCGGCATCTTCTTCTTCACCTGCTACCGCCGCGACATCAGTCGTCTGGAGAGGGGATAGTATCTTTTTGTGAACTCTTTTGCGAACTGAATTTTCTCATCGCCACATCTTGCAAATCTGAATCCGTTTCCAGAAGAAGTGCCAGATGTAGTAGAACGGGGCGGCGAGTGCGTCGCTTTCGTAGTGGCTCAGCAGGTGGAGATTGCGCCTGGTGATTTCGATGAGCTTTCCGGCCTTGGATGTCGGGCGGCGGAACCTGGTGTCGCCGCGCCCGAAGTTTCCTCCCTCCATTATCTCGCAGAGCAGAAAAACTCCTTCCGCCTCATCGGCTTTCCAAAGCGACGGAATTTCCGGCAATGCGAACACCGTCCGGAGCACCCACATTGTCGCGGAAGCGAAACGGGTCATGCCCATGTCCTCGACATCCTGCATCAAACGGCTGTCTTGACTGGCATCGCGATGCTGGATCGCGAAATAGATGTCCATCATCTGTCGCAGTCCGATTCCGCCGGAAATGAGGTGTCTGAACGCATGATGCAGCAGATAAAACAGGTGTATGTAGTCGGACGGGCAGACGATTTCCCCACAAGGCAATTCCGCTTTCCCGGCGAAAAACTCTTCTTCATGACTCTTCCAGAACTTCTGTATCTTTCTGTTCTTGAATGGATTATGCGATATGCTCAACCGATAGTGCAGCTCCACCTCGGTGTCATTGAAAATCTCCGGATGCGCATGCACGTAATCCCAGCCGCCATCGTCAATGCCCTTCTTCCTCAGGTATTCCAATGTCTTTTCGCGTCCGCATTCGACGTATACGTCAATGTCCCCGGCTTGTCGCAGCCCTCGCAAATCCTCGCGATAAAGAGCCGCTACGCTCTGCCCCTTGAAAGTAGTCAGGCGTATCCCGTCCCGGTCGAACATTTCTTGCAGCTCGACGCAATGCCGGTTCATGATTTCATTGCGCTTCTGTATGCTCGCCGCGGCGCCTAACCATTTCATTTTTAGGTTGGTCGGTAACTTTACAGCCTGCTCCGGATGCCTGCTGCATATCCTCTGCACGCCCGCGAAGCACACTCCCGGCAATGTCTGTTTCTGCGCATCCTTATACATTGCCACCCACTCTTCCTCCGACGGCACCACCGGCCCGAACCCGTCAGCCGTGCCTACCGCGTTTTGTATCAGTTTGAAAAACAAATTGTCTGTCATTGTCCAATACGAACTGTTTGAAGTTTTCAAGCACAACCCAAATGCCTGCATCAACTTTCCCTTCATGTCTAATTTTCCTGCCTTATGCAGTATGGCGAAGTCTCGTTCGACAGTGCGTTGGGTTACCGGCAAAGTTGCCGACATTTGTGTCCTCGCCGTTTCCGCCATTTACACTGGAAGAGTCTACGGCAAGTTCACTCGCGAGCGACTCTCCGTATTTTATGTTCTGACTTCCGCATTGCAAATGTACGCTTTTTTCGATACAATTCTCTCCATTTCACAAACTCACGACAAATGTAAACTTCTCTTTTTTCGCGATGAAAATTCTGAACAAGTTGGCAGATGCTGATGTGGTTGTTGGGAGCTGCAACCTCCTGAATGATAGGTGATTATGCTGTTTTGTGCTCGATCCGGTCCCTGCCAACTCTCATGAAAAAATAGGGGAGTTGGCACACTGTCGATGCTGCAATACGCTGTTAATCAATTATTTCCGGAATATTGGGCCTGCCAACTTGTTCGAAAAAAGCCTGTTCATCAGAATTTCACTATTTTAACGCCGCAAGGTATTCCTCGTGCAGATGATAATTCTTCTTTGCGGATCATCCACCCGATCGAGTCGCAGTCAGGTCATACTTTTGACAAAAGCTCATCCATCTGTCTGGAGCATTTTGAATGACAGCGGTCGCTAAGATTGCCTTAGTAGCAATATTTTGAACGGAAAAAGAAACATTACTTCTTTTATTGTTCCAATTATTGCTATATTTGCAACATGAAGAGAGAATTAAGTGAAATAGGAACCATTCCAGTAACAACTTCAATCATTGAATCGTTATACCCGGAACTGAAGTCAGCTGATAAGAAAGTTACTTGGCTTGAGAAGCAAGGATTTATCATCAGATTGAAGCGGGGACTTTATGTGGCTAACCCCAAACATTCAGGAAAGACGCTATCGAGTGAGTTGATTGCCAATCATATCTATACACCTTCGTATATTTCAATGTCTACTGCACTACGATATTATGGACTTATCCCCGAGGCTGTATATGTTCATCAATCAATGACGGTAAAGCACTCACGCAGTTTTCAAACTCCGCTCGGCTGTTATGACTACAAGCATATCTCAAAAGTGGCATTTCCGGTAGGAGTAAGGAGTATGTACAAGGATAATTATGCTTTTCTTATTGCATCACCGGAAAAGGCTTTGTGTGATTTGATTGCCAATTCCTCACAGGTCTATCTTCGCTATATGAAAGATGTGGAAACATATCTTGAACAAGATATTCGTATGGATATGGATGAGTTCAGTAAGATGGATGGAACCATATTCGAAGACTACATAAAGGTTGGCAAAAAGGCCGATTCAATTTCGACACTTTTAAAATTCTTAAGACGATGAAAAATGAAATATTCGACAATATGCTCTCCCGTTATGATTTAACAACAGAGCAACAGAAGAGAAACGCTATATTTGAAGTGAACCAACAAGTGACACTTGCTGGTTTGTATGCCGGAGGCTTTTTTGAATCGGCAGCTTTCTATGGCGGAACTTGCTTGAGAATCTTTCATGGCTTGCAGCGTTTCAGTGAGGATATGGATTTTTCATTGCTTACACAAGATGACAAGTTCGATTTCACGAAATATTTTCCTGCTATCATTGATGCTTTTACAATGGTAGGCCGAGAGGTTGAAATAAAGAAAAAAGACAAGAGGAATTTCGGAAAGGTCGAATCTGCATTTCTTAAAGACAATACCGATGTATATGATGTGACTTTCCAAACTGAGAAGTCTATAAAGATAGAAGTAGATACTTGCCCACCGTTGAACTTCAAGACGGAACAGAAGCTATTGCTTCAGCCATATTCATTTATGACCCGTTGTCTTACACTTCCCGACTTGTTTGCAGGCAAGATGCACGCATTGGTATATCGTGCGTGGAAGAACAGAGTAAAAGGTCGTGATTGGTATGATTTTGAATGGTATGTGCGTCATAATGTCCCACTTGATTTTACTCATTTAGCAGAACGGTGCAAGCAATTCAACAATGAGGATATTACTCCTAAGTTATTCAAAGAGAAACTCATTGAGCGTCTCTCTACAGCCGATATAAAACAAGTGAAAGAAGATGTATTGCCTTTCGTGCGCAATCCAAAGGAACTTGACATTTGGTCAAATGATTATTTCGTACAGTTGGCCGGGATGATGAGAATGGAATAATTCGGAATCTCATAATGGAATACAAAGACCATCATATTCTAAGACTGATACATTTCGACAATTTAGTAGACACTCACAGAAAATACTTTTATCCATGATACGATTCACGAGAGGTGATCTCCTGACGGCAAATGCTGAGGTGAGGCACTTGAAGTGTTGGCCTCTGTAGATTTCATCAGGCACAACAATCCCGGGATCAGCCTGGAGGACACAATCGCTGCCATCCACAACTGGTCGGAGCGCAAGAACAAACTCTTCAAAAACGAATATATCCAGATAGCCTATGACCATCTGGATACATTCTACTGTAAATCGAAACTGTCTGCAGGCCTCTGAGCCGCTACATTCCTTACCGAATCGCCTCTTTGATGCAATCTACAATGTAGTGGACATCATCGTCGGTTACGTATGGGCCGGCAGGGAGACAGAAGCCTATCTTGAAGAGAGCGGTTTCCACGTCGTTGGTGTAGGCTGTGGCACCTGCGTAGACCGGTTGCTTGTGCATTGGCTTCCAGACTGGACGGCACTCGATTTTCTTGGCGAGCATGAAGACGCGGAGAGCCTCCACATTTTCGTTCGGCTGACAATCGGTCGTCGCACAATCTACGGCGTGAATCACACCTGCAGCACCGCCCACTGCGGTCTTGATGACCTCCTTGTAGGCATTTTCCTGACCTTGAACATGAACAGAAGGGTCCAATGTCGCTGCACAGAGCCAGAAATTCGCATCATAGCGCGGATCCGAAGGCTGCTTATGGATATGAACGCCAGGCACATCGGCCAGCAGTTCCTCATAAAGCTTCTGCACATGCTGATGATGCTTGATATGCGAATCGAGAACAGTCATCTGGCCGCGACCGATACCTGCGCAAACATTGGACATACGATAGTTGTAGCCGATGGCAGTGTGCTGGTAGTAAGGATAGGCGTCACGAGCCTGTGTCGCATACCACATGACTTCATTGGCATCTTCAGCATTGCGGCAAACAAGAGCGCCGCCGCCGGAAGTCGTGATCATCTTGTTGCCGTTGAAGGACAGCACGCCGTACTTGCCGAAAGTTCCGAGAACCTGGCCGTTGAAGCGCGAACCCATGCCCTCAGCGGCATCCTCGACAATCGGAATACCGTATTTGTCGGCAATAGCCATGATCTCGTCAATCTTGTACGGCATACCATAGAGAGCCACCGGGACAATCGCCTTCGGATATTTGCCCGTTTTTTCTTTTCGGTCAATGATTGCCTTCTCAAGAAGCGCAGGATCCATATTCCATGTCTCCGGCTCTGAACCGATAAACACTGGTTTTGCGCCGAGGTAGGTTATCGGATGAGACGATGCGCAGAACGTGAAAGACTGTACACAAACCTCGTCACCGGGACCCACTCGTTACCAATAGTCCACGACTAGCACCAGTTCGTATCGACGCTGTTCTAAATGTTCAATTTATGTAATACTGGCGTCACCAGAGTCTTACATAATAATACTACTTTTTGCTTTATTCTGAGCCTTTTATTACCTCGGCAATTTCATCAGCAATTTCATCAATTGTTGATGACGAAGTGTTTCTTGCCAATTTGTCGGCAAGTGAAGGAGAGTAATCGACAATTTCCTGTTTTGTAATATTATGCCAAATCGGAAGCATTACCTGCTCTCCAGAAACGGCCTTTGTAATAATACCGTCTAACTCGTAGTTCGTCCATCCTTTGCGAATGAAGTTGCGTGAAAGAATAACGACACCAAAACGACTCTTTAATAATCCTATGTCTATTTTACGTCTAAGGCTATCGCCGATTTTTAACTCAAACTCATCGTACCATACTTTTAGCCCACGTTCAAGCAACGCTTCCGCAAGAGGCCTAACAACAGAATCTTTATCTTCAGAAGCATGAGAGATAAACACGTCATATTCAACATTTTCCCCACTCGTTGCCTTATGATGGATAAGAGATGGAATGGATGAAAGGGCAGGCTCTTCATATACTGGCAAAGGAGCAGGAAGTCTTATAATAGAGGAGCGCACACTTCCACATAGTCCAGCAAGATCAATTGTAACATACCAATGTCCAGAACGTGGAATTGTCAAAACAATAGGAGAGCGCTTTGCAAGACCTCCATAATAACGATGTTGACGTCCACTTCTGTAATTAGAATAATTGCTACTATCCATCAATCTGACATTCGCCGCATTACCCTGAAGAGACACTTGGATTCTTTCCCCCAAATGACATTGGCCAAGATCATACACTGTATATTTCATTGTCTATTCTTCCGTATAATTGGTTATTTCATAGCAATATACATAAGTTGTATCTTCGCTGCCACCACCCGTATCTCCCTGCATTCCTTTATCTAAATAGTACTCTTCAACAGCTTGAGCAACCGCTTTGTTATCACCCTTACGATATATCCACCATCCGTGTTCTTTCGACACGTTATGCTCTCCAAACAGTCTTCGCTCAATATCATTGGTTATACCAATATAGAAATCAGAATAATACTGTTTCTCACTCTTTTGCAGATGGGAATTGATATTTGCAATGATTTGTACTTTCGTTGCCATAATCCTTATTTTTGTAAAATGAATACTTCGCATTCAATAAATATATCTGAATACGATGCAAATGTAGCTTTCAACTATGCAGCCTATCTGCATTATTACAAAAAGTCTATGGATTAAGCAAAATAATCTGTTGAGCTCTTTTGTTAATAGTTCGTCTTATTCCCACAGGTTCAATAATTTCTATTTGATGAGCATAAGAAATCAACTGAGTCTCAAGTTCATAATTTGGTATAACTTCTAGTTGAAACACAATATACTCTTCACATCTTTCAATGATTCGTTGTGAAGGATGGATAGGTTTCGTCTCAATATAATTCGCCGCAGGGAATAAGGCTTTTATCACGACCTGTTCCTTTCTTCCTTCAGGATGTAATGAAACACCAACTATATCGTAAAAGTAGTCATCAAAATCCACGCCCCGGTACTCTTGAAATATCACACTCTCCTCTATCTCAAATTCATCTATCCTATCTATTGGAACAACCGTTATTGGTATACGAGGGAGTAATCTTTCCTCTAAACCTAGGAGAAACCAACGATTGTTATATTGACGAAGTTGGTATGGATGTATGATACGAATCGAAGATGTCTTACCAAAACGGTGATACTTAATAGAAAGAACTTGTTTCTTCACAATAGATTCGAACAATGGAGAGAACAACTCTATGCCTTTCAAATCCGGATTCTGAGCGAAAGCTACTGAACCTGATACTGTTCCATTAAGTTGGAAGGAGTCTTGAAGGCGGACAAGAACCTCATCCATCCATGTAAACTGCGGCAAGCCTTTAAAGCGGCTAAGCATTTGAATAGTATCAGATAGTTGCTCAGCTTCTGTCTGACTCATAGGAAGATCCAATATTGAGAAATCGGGATCCCGATATCTGAAATAGACTTTGTGACCATAACGATTTCGTTCCAACTCAATAGCTCCGCCAGCTTCACTCTCAAGAAACGCAATATCTTGCTGAACTTGCCGCTTACTAACAAACGAACCATCGTAGGCCATCAACTCCTCATTACAGGCATCCACAAGATCGTCAATAAAAAAAAGCCTCCGTCTATTTCTAAAGCATTTATCTAGAACACGGTATCTAATTATAGCATTTTTATTCTTAGGCATCAGATTCTTCTCCTTCGTGCATCATCATATTATAGTGCGCAATGTGACCAAGTTTTTCAAACAACCTACGAAAAACAGACAAATATTTTTCAGTTAAAATATTGGGATGTTCGACAAATAAGTCATCTGAAATATCATGCGAACCTTCGTCATACCAACTGGCGAAAGACGTTGCAATGGCCAACTCTTCAGGGTCTTCCGTAAAATTATCTCCAATCAGTTCCTTACTATTCAATCCGCCAAAAACAATGAAATAGTTCTCTATAATCCGACGCATCACATTCTGGATTGCGATGTTATCCATATCTTCCCGCCGTTCTCTTAACTCTTTCCAAAGCAATTCATATGAGCCTTTGATTGGATTATCCATTTCATATGATTTTACAGACGAAATGTTTCCTTTTTTATAAAGCACCCAGTGATTTGTGTCACATCGAGTTCTCTTTCTAGTACTAATAAAAGTGACTTCCTTGTGAAAATACACATTATGCGTTAGGATGAATACTTGTTTAATATCGCTTTCTTTTCCTCCGGCTATCGGCTCTCTAACTTCTTTGAGCAACTGTTTTAGCATCGTGCTCACGACGAACAACACATTGCTATCCAGACTGGATATCGGATCATCTATTACCAGTACTCGCGGAGATATAATATCAGACCGTGTATTACTACCCTTCACCAATTGCATATAGTACAAAAAGGTAATGAAAGTTATCTCTCCCTCACTTAAACTATTATTTACCAAAGAGCCGTCTTTTCTTTGTATCTGATATTTGGTGGCATCTGTAGGAGACACTTGGATACTGAAGCCGGTAAAACCAAACTTTTCCAGAGCATTGTTTATTCGGTCAATTGTTGGCTGAACACTTGTAACTTGACCTTCTCTCGCCTTAATTTCATGATTTACACGGGCGAATGACTCTCTGGCTTCCAATTCATCTTTTTTATGTTGTTCAAGCGCAATTTCCTTCCCTCGAATTTTTCTATCTATAGATTTAACATCATCTATTGCTTGCGCACCCAAATAGGACCACACATCCTCTATCAACGAGTCCCTCTCGCTTGAAAAGTTATCTACCATTTCATTATTAACTCGAATACTATCGTTGACTGCGGCTATCCGTTCATGAAGCGTTTCAGCATAATGCTTAACATCTTTAAAGTCGACTGTCAAACCAGGAGACTTGACTTTTTCGGTCATCATCTCCAGATTGGAATCCATAGTATCCTTAACTAATTGAACCGTTGTCCGAAGCAAAGATGGTTCCGCTAGACTAGCCAAATCAGATTCAAATCTAGATAATAAGTTATCAAAGAAAGCTGAGGCCTCTTCTACCAACTCAGAATATTGATCCCGTAATGTAGTAACAAGTTCTATATCGCTAGTGTAATTCTCATCAAAGAAACTTTCAATTTGTTTTCTAAATGACTCAT
This sequence comes from Bacteroides sp. CAG:709, assembly GCA_000434935.1. GTDB lineage: Bacteria > Bacteroidota > Bacteroidia > Bacteroidales > UBA932 > Cryptobacteroides. Next base: position 58,293 of record FR882185.1, read on the forward strand.
CGATTGTATGCTTCTGACAAAAAGGACAAATGTCAGATTCTTGAGAAATTAAAGACTGACCATGATGAACCCAGTCAGCGATATCCAACTTTTTGATTAATGTAGCGATTGGGACATCCTCGCTACCGATGATGCGCCTTTTCCATATCGGATTTTCTGTAATCTCTAATAGTGAAGACAATATATCTGACGACTCCGGGACGATTTCTTTTTTTGACGGCACTCCATCCCTAGCAAAAACGAATTGATATCGCCGTCTCAAATCTTCGAGGTCTGGCATTAGAGAAGGCAAACCTGCTCGAGTCACCTCAAGTATCTTCGTTTCAAACGTATTTTTATATAAAAAGCCTTTCAGACACTGTTTAAACTCTTCGTTTTTCTTAAATACGCCTTTCCATAATTGTTCTTTGCGAAAATTTTTCAATTCATCAATTTCAGCATTCCTAGCGGTAATATTACCAACAGCTAAGTCAATACTTCTTGAAAACTTGTCCCGCTCCGCCCTCATTTTCTCAATATCTTCAATCGCCTCGACAGAGGCATGACCGAGAGTAAAAACTCCCGGAATCTCCGCTTCTCGAAAATTATCATTACGAAAATCATTATTGTAAGTCACAACTTGAAGAGGACTCCCCTCCCATTCCACTTCACACTGCGGATAGACATGTTGGATGTCCCTACAAGATAGCACACGACTAATTGTAGTTTTTCCACATGCGTTACCTCCATAGATAAAGTTAACTTTCTTAAGATTATCAATAGTAATGCCCTCTTTATTAAAAGTGGCAACATCCTTAATAACAATCTTCTTAATCATATTCTGAACAATTTATATAATTGATATGGGATTGACTTCCACACCAAGTCTCACCCTCTATAAAAAGTTTCTAAAAACAACTATATACACAACCTTCATCCTTCCAGGCAAAAGAATAAAGTCAAAGCCAAAGCCCTCACACTCCCACTAATACTCCCTAACCACCCTCTCCAAAGCCTCCGCATACATTAAGCCCCTCTGCTTGCCACGATACGCCGCCTGCACCCCTTGATAAACTCCGCCGACCTCCACATAACAATTCGGATTGAACGACACCATCGCGCTGTTGATCTTCCACTCCGTACACGACGGCACTTTCATATACCAGCACTTCCTCACACGCTTCACCTCCTGACAATGCTGAAACAGACTGACCGCTAGCGTATATCCAAATCCGCCCCACTCCAGCCATTGCCCAACAATAATCCAAGTCAATGTTCCCACCCCTCCAAAAACAACCTACTTCCTCAAAGAAGCCAGATACTCCTCATGCAAATAATAACACTTCATCCCGAACAGCACATCCGCAACAGAAAGCAGCGCCAATGCCACAAACAAGTAATTCCATTGCCAAGCCACAAGCGAAAGCCCACGAGCAGACGCAAGCCCCACGATGCACAAATTTCGTATCAATGCCTATGCAGACCGACCACCTCCAAGATACTTGTCAATGAAAATGTACGTAATAGTCTCATTTTCACTCAAATACCATAACTCGCCCGAATCTTGTATAATCCCACAGATTACTCCAAAATTCGAGCGACTAATTCATCTCTCAGCTACAGTCCCTTCACAATCTCCGCGAAATTCTCTATCACGTACTCGGCGTCCTCCATTGACATTTTGGTGTTCAGAGGTAGCGTAATCTCATTTTCGAACAGGTGATAGGCGTTCGGGAAATCGTCGATGTCGAAGCCGTGAGCCTTGTAGGCGGTCATCATCGGGAGAGGCTTGTAGTGGACATTGGTTGCGATGCCGCGCACGGCCATCTGCTCGATAACTTTGTTGGCCTCTTCGCGGGTGCTGCCATGAAGACGGACCAGGTAAAGATGGTGCGAAGAACAATGATCTGGAGCCCTGTGATTCAGATACTTGACCTGATGGGCTGCATCAAGGCCAGCATTCAGAGAATCGATGCCGGCATTGTACAATGAAACCATCTCGTGACGCTTCTCCAGCATTGACGGATAACGCTCGAACTGGACTAGACCAAGAGCCGCCATGATGTCGGTCATGTTGCATTTGTACCATGGGCCAATGATATCGTACTCCCATGCGCCTAGCTTCGTTTTTGCGAGCGCATCCTTGTTCTGGCCATGAAGCGAGAACAACTGGGAGAGACGGTAGATAAACTCGTTCCAGGACTCACCCTCAATGAAAGGCACAGGACTTCCACAATACACCTGCTGGCGCTCCACCTTCTCGTTTCCGAACGGCAGATTCCATGTCAATGCGCCGCCTTCGGCAGTAGTGAAATTCTTCACCGCATGGAAAGAGAACGAAGAGAAATCAGCAATCTCCGCGTCCACCCCAAAACTCACACCGTCTCGCTCCCGTCTTCGCCGTACTTTCCGTCCTTGGCTTCATAGATGACGGACGGCTCCAAGACTTCGACCGTGTGCCAGACGCCGGCGGGGACGACGCAGCCGTAATTGCCGGAAGACGGGTCCAGGACAATGCGTGCCGTTTCATGGAGGCGACGCCCAATTGCCATGTCCTGCTTCTGTTCAATGCCATCTCCAGGTCGCTCTTCCTCGTAAAAGACCTCGACCAATTTTCCATGAAGCAGCAGGACATTCTCTGTGCTGTGCGGGTGCCGATGGATAGGAACCACAGTGCCGGGAAAAAGGGCATTGAGCATACGCTGACTGTTGTCATCGGATGACGTGCGCAGATCATAGTTCTGACGAAGCCGTGGATTTTCCGCAGCCTCGGACAGCAACTTCGAAATGAATTTATTGTCGATTTTCAACATAATTTCACTTTTTTAACGTCGCAAGGTATTCCTCGTGCAGATGATAATACTTCTTCATGAATGCGATGTAGGCGATGCTTAGAACAATCAATGCGCCAAGCAGATAGAGCCAATGCGCTAGAGCTGTATTCGGAATAATATAAATGAATCCGAGAGACACCGCCAGCTGCAGCAACGCGTAGAGCGATGCTACCTTCACATGCCCGATCTTCAATTCATTCGCCATAATCTGATATGCATGCTTGCGATGCGCTTCTCCCAGATTCTCATGCAACATTATGCGGTGACAAATTGTAAGACAGCCGTCCACGCCGTATACCAACAAGAAAATCAGCCAAGTGATATCTCCAGTCCTGAGAATCAATGTCCCTATCAGAAACAGCAGGATATAGGCCACTCCGATTGACCCCACATCACCAGCAAAACACTTCGCTTCGCCCTTGGGCCTGAAATTGAAATGACAGAATACCATGTCCGCAAGAATTACCACGAATATAAGAGATTGATTCACAAAGTCCATACTCTGATTGAGCAGAGCCAATGGTATAAGCGATGCAAGCGCATACGCCCCCGTGATACCATTGATTCCATCCATGAAATTGATGACATTAGACGCACCTACGCAAACTATGAGTGCAAGAATCACCACCCACCACATGTTCAGATGCAAGATGTCCAGCTGATAAAACATCATCAGCATAGCTCCGAATTGCGCCACAAGCCGCACGCTGTCCGGCAACGAATGAATGTCATCAATGAAACTCACGCCGGCAACCAACGTCACTGCCAGCAGAAACCAGATGTAGTCCCCGATTTCCAGATTCAACGAAGGTATCCACCCTGCCGCAGCAAAAGCCAACCAAATCCACAACGCCAAAAGGAAAATAATCCCACCGCCACGCAAGACAATGCTGGAGTGCGACGAACGCTGATTAGGTTTGTCAATGATATTGAATCTGTCTGCCACCTTGAAATAGGCCAATTCCAAGACAAGAAGAATCAAAAAGATGATTCCGTAAATAAAAAATGAATTCATATTATCTTGATATAACGTTAGTTGATTCACTTAAAAGAGTGCAGGTCCGGAAAACCAAGCCCACCCTCATAACCATTAACCTGCCATTTTCGATATCCTTGCAGATAACTCTACCAATGGTAGTGGTTTATTAAAGCTGTAGTCATATAGATCTACAGACTGAACCTTGCCCAAAGAGCAAGTGCAGCACCCCGAAGGATACCAAAAACACTCCGAAGAGCGTAAAGACCACTCATACAATAGAACCCCGGCGAACCGGAATTAACAAGTCGTTTGGCGGGTTGTTCTCCAGCGAGATCTACCGAAACTCTTGTCCAAACGAATGAGTGGGGCCCTGCACATCCGCAGGGTTACATCTTGAATGGTTTACACATCCAGTATCTATCTCAAGTTCCTTACAAAACTTCTCGACACGTCTTTTATCAGAGTCCGTATGATAACTGAACTCCCACAAAGCATCAGCCTCCACAGAAGCCCGGATCTGCCGGAAGTACTCCATATCCACATCGCCCAGAGAGCACCCAATAATAGTTATCTTCTCAATGTCACTCAACGAATCGAAGAAACCCATATTAGCATCAATGATACCACCAGTATTCTTGAAATTATCCTGATAGTATTTCTCAAGCCTGTTTTCAGCCTCATCTACTGCATAGAAACGTATTGGCAGCCTCCAATTTCCATTATAAAAATCCCTCTTGAAAAAAGACAGGTATGCAAGTTTGTCATTGCTGAAGTATCTCCCAGTGGCATCCTTCTGCACGTGCCGATAACGTTTACGATTCTGATTCTTGTGTCTCCAACGTTCAAATGCCCCGCAATCATCAGAATGATGTCCCAAGACTAACGAACCAAACTTATCTTTGCGATTTCCATGTATATAACAAATCCGGTCAGATGGAACTCCATACTCACTTTCCAAGAACAGAGTATAATTAAAATTCAGGAATATAGCCTTGTCATTGATAGGCAGCATACGCTTTCTGAAGCCTTTCTGATAGTGCAGAGTATTAACCCAGCGATGAAAATGATACTTCATCTCCATAGTACAACTTCTGACAGTTTCACTAATGGAGTCCAATGGCGCATAATAATCAGCATAACTGAAGCCATCATCCCCCTCATCAACACGCGGCAGACACATATCCAACAAATCAAAAACTTTCTCCCGATTCAAATCACCAAGATTAGTTTCGAAATCACGCCACAAATTGAAGCGAGACCATGTTGCTATCGGATACCGCAAATTGAATAAATCATGACGATACTCGTAGGGCTGCATGCACCAGAACCAGCCGTCAGGCGTCGAAAAACTTCGAGTCAATGATCTTGGTCCAAAATAAAGATCGAAGTATCCTACCGTCGATGGACTCTGACGATACAAATACTTTCTGAAACTCATATAACCAGAATCAGCGCCATGATACAGGTCAAAGCCATTCCCTATCACATATAAATGTTTAGCTGTATTCCCATTTACATGATAATGCTTTTGCAAATGCCTTGGAGCCAGAGTTCCTCCTCTGTCATAACAGAATTGCGTCATTCCCTCCACTACCTGCGAACGAGGCGTCGTTATCGGCAATGATAACAAAAAAGGCTCAACGTCGAAAGGCGTCAAATACTTCATGCCCTCCTGCGGAAGCATTTTATGGACCTCCGCAAACCACCGACATGCACGGCGCACAAAAACGCGCTGCTTTTCCTCATCATTTAAAGGTCCATACCTCTTCCTCCTAGATACAGGATGTATTATCGCCCGGATCTGCCCCAAAATAACCTTCAGTTCATGCTTCTGTGAAGCGGTATATCCTTTCAGTTTACGGATATGCTGATAGTGTGCAATGATTCTGTTCCTCAACACCACTGCCTGCCCTACCTCCTCTATGGATACTAAGAAAGAGACCATAGACTCCGCCATCTTGAACATCATCCAAGCCGCATCGAAATCTTTGAGAACATCCAAGCCCGTCTCGTTAAAATACCGCTCCAGTTCATCGGCACGACTAAACATGCTCTCCCTATCTCCATTCGCAACCGCCTTACTAAGAGCATCCACCAGTTGCATCATCGTTGCTCTATTCATTTCATCACAAGTAAGCATACCTATAGGTTGTCGGTTACTATTATTTTCAATATGATCTAGGCAACGAACAATTTATTCAAGTTCCGCCTCAAGAGCATCTCATTGGCTGCATATTTCATTGTCAGACTGCGCAAACTATGCTCTTTTCAAACGCAGACCAATAAAAGTTCTAACAACCACTCAATGCAAAGACAGGAATTTGTCACAGTCTTTATGCCGAGTTATTTAAAAAAAGAATCAATTCTTTTTATATATAATTCTTCTTGCTTTTTATATTTTGTATAATTTGTGGTTAATGCTACAATAGTAATTTTTGACGACAATATCGTTCGTTTTATATTACAATCGCCATTTATGGTCGCAACAGTAATTCCTTGCCCATTTATTACAGTAAACATTTTACTGTCTCTTTTTTCTTTTTTCATTATATATCTTGACATTTATTTCTAATTTCCAACAAATATGATTCCAGTAAAATCCTTCGACCAAATTCTTCGAATATAAACTGATATATTTTTTCATCACTATTCTTGAATGTTTGTTTTTGTTTCGATGTTACACACAAAACAAAAACAGTTTTTCCGCCACAACAAATAGGATATGCGATAATAGACTGTATTTTGCAATTAACACCTTTCCAAAAGGAATTTTTTGTTTTATGTACATCTTCTATGATTATCATTTTTTGTATCTGCATGCTTTTTCTTGCAGTAGAGTCGTGATTATTTAAGTCATCTATTCCAATTGAACTAGTTTCATCCGAAATGAACAAATAAGATGTAAGCATGTTCTTTTCACAAGAAATAAGTGAAACTTTAATACTTTCATCTTCCGAATAACCTATTAATAAGTTTATTATGGCAACACAGATATTCGCTATTTGTAGTTCGGGTTGAGTAATATCTTGAAAATAGTCACTACTGTTAGCTAAATTTTTATTCTTAGATTTATGAAATCTTTTCTTTTTATGATCAACAACAGAGTTGATGCCAAACATTAGTTTCTTTAAAAATATGTTCTCTTCTTTATATTTTGACTCAGCATTGAACCATTTAATATTATGCACCAGAAAAGGGATTATAAAAACACTTACTATGAATATAATTGTGAATATCACACTGTCATATGAAATGCCTAGCCGTTCGAGAATTTTCTTATTCATGTCCATCATAGGAGTTACAGAATAAGATACTATAATATAGTTTGGCAGAAGCGTTGTAAAGAACACTTGTAACAGTAAAGGCCAATTTATTATTTTTCCATTAAAATATCCCATGACGTCAACTCGACTAAGAACTGTCCAATATTAGTTTAGGGATTGTCGTTTAATGTTTTAATCTGAGCGAAGCAGCAACCAATCCCTTCAATTTCTGCGTACGACTCATCAAAATTTCAATTTTATATCTGTTTCCGGTCGTTTCGGCCGGATTTTTTTGTCTATTTTTCATGGCGAGGGTACAGTTCCCCCACATGAGCTCCGCATTGACTGCAAGTTTCAGTGTCAGGCATCCGCCAAACGCGCCCTTTGTTCTATCCGGTCCACCAGCTGAACCACGTTTGCCGTGTGGATACCGAAGATGATGTACAGGATTTGCGTCCGCTTTGTCCTAGCCTTGACCCTCCGGAGATCGTAGTGCTCTTTCTGTGTCCCGAACGAGCCTTCCATCGCATTCGCCATCACTCTGGCAAGCTCCTTTCGGACAATGTCTTTCTCCTTTTTCTTCTCACCGAACGGATGGCCTCTTTTTACGAAAGATGTCTGTATTCCGTTCGCCTTGCAGTAGTCCCTGTTTTCAGTTCCCGTGTAGCCAGTGTCTCCTTCAGTATCTTGCCGAGCAGGTCAAGCAACCTGCGTGTAATCTTCCTCGTATAGTTACTGCTGTGCTTGCGCTGTTTACTGTATGTCAGGTTCGCCTTCTGCACGTCAAAGGACTTTGTCCGGGAACGGTGGATTCCCAGTCTGCCGCTCAACTCGCACATCGTCGCATAGCGCTTCTCGAAAGTTGAATAGTAGAGCTCGTAAAAATTGAACTCCGGAAACGCAATGTTTGGCGCTATTTCAGAAAAATTTCGTACTTTTGACATGCAGATTAATTTTGCGATTCCCCCAATTTTTCACTTTAGTCGGTGATTGGGGGAATTCTTTTCCCTTTTTCAAAGTTACAAAATATCTATCATTTTATCAATCAGCTTGTTAGGAAAGTCGAAAACTTTTTAGGCATTTCACGACTGTCCCTAATTATTAAGGAAGCAAACTAGCTAGTGTGCTTTCATTCGACTCTTTACCTTCCATAAAAAGGACTCAAGCAAACTTTCATTGTATACTATTTGGTATTTCCAACTGTTTCTCCACATTCTGTGGGCTTTACGAAAGTCATAGGACAATCTTTCCATAAATGAGTCTCCTGATTGTGGATGTTCTTGACGGTCAGAGCAAGTAAGAATCTCTTTAAGAACTTTATGCTCCATAATTCCATCTTTAATCTCAATCGGGAACTTATGGGCGGAATATCCTAGGGTATTAACACAAATGCCATTAATTGCATCAAGAAAATGGTTCATATTAGCTTTGTCAGCAACTTTATGCACAAAGGGCCAATCTATTTCATGTGTTTCTATAAAAGTCGCCCAATCCAACACATTTCTTATAGTGGTGTTTACTGAGGCAAAGTCGTTTGCCATATGTCTTAATAAATGAATGCTATTGAACCTTACAGATGGCAGCCATACTTGCGTATCCCTTATAGTCAGAGGTTCTGCTGATAAAGCCAAGTCCTCAAGTAGATTATTCAGATAGATACTAGATTTATGAGCATCTACATCCAGTATTGTAGCATGATTTTCCACTAAAAATTGTTGAAACTCGAACTGCGTGTGATGAGCATTCGGGGCATTAACCTTAATTCCTTTAGTGTTCTCTAAATAAGTTTCAAAATGTTGCATCATACCAGCAGAATGGATACCATTTTCAGATATCAAGAAAATGTCAATATCTCCGCATGGACGATATTTAGGCTGTGGATAATTACGAGAACAGCCATATCCTTTAAGCACAAGCATTTTCATGCCTAAATTATGCGCTATCTCAGATAGTTTGATTATTGTTTCCTCATATTTCCGATACCTTTCCTCCATCAGTAATGTTTGCCCCATCCATTTGATGAATAGTTTATCGTCAGGACGAGCAGATCTAGGAATATGACAAAACGCATCGAAGCAAATTCCAACAATACCTTGATTGAGAACAAGATTCATAACCATTTTCCAATCCACCAGTTCGGAAACATAATTCACATGATCGGAATTGCCCAAAGCCACCTTCAGCAGCTGGAATACCACATCCTGACAATTATTCATCTAAGTCCTCTTATTAACAGTTAGTTATTTCTTTCATATAAGCGTTCACAACTATGCGGCGGTCAAATTCATGCTCTACCTTTTCACGGCCAGCCCTCCCCATAGCCGATCTAAGTTCCGGTGATAGAAGAATGAATTTTTCAATCTTACGTGCTAAATCCTCTCCATCTCCTGTGTTGAAAAGGAATCCGGTCTTTCCATCTTCAATCACATCCATCGTTCCGTTAATTTTAGAACCGATGCAGATTCGCCCAGTCGCTGCTGACTCTAGTAGCACATTAGGAACCCCCTCTCCTCCATGTGAGGGAAGAATCGTGCAATGGCATTTTTCTATCCACTGGTCAATATCCTTTCTGAAACCTATGTATTTTACCCAACCAGCTTTTTGAGCATCCTCGACCAATTTCATATAGTTTGGCTGTTCGTTCCAACCAGCAATCAAAAATTTAGTATTCGGATATTTCTTTCGGATTATCTCCGCCGCTTGCAGGTATTGATCGATTCCTTTCAATTTCATCACACGCCCAATGAAAATAAAGCGAATTTCATTACCTTCAGGAAGTGGCTTGAATGTATGTTGTTGAAGATTGCATCCCGAGCCTGGTAGCATTGCATAATTATTCTTGACAAGTCCTTCTTTAATAAAGAAATCGCGATCGCCAGTATTCTGAAAAAATACCTTATAACATCTTTTAATGCTCAATTTATACAATACCTCACAAATGGAGCTGACTAATGAATGCTTAAGAAATGTCGCACCGGTGCCTGTGATATTACATACCTGACGATACTTTCCGTTGCTGACAAGTGTCCCATATATATTAGGCTTGATTGTATAGCTGAAAATGATATCCGGATTCACTTGTGGAATCATTTTTTTGTAAAAGAGGATAAGACGAATATCCTTAATTGGATTTACACCACGGCGATCTATTTCCGTCTCAATAATATGACATCCCAAGTCTTCAAAATACTTATTCTCATCGCTTTTAGGCAACGATAGATACAACTCGTGTCCCTGCTTAACCATAGCATTAATCATCTCCTTACGAAATGAGTAAAGAGTAATGAAATGATTGGCAAGAAACAAAATTCGTTTCTTCTTCATTATTATACTATTTGTTTGAATTGTCAATAGACTTGATTACTCTGCAAGGATTGCCCACGGCCACGCAATTGTCGGGAATATCTTTCACAACAACGCTGCCAGCTCCAATTGTCACATTATTTCCAATAGTCACATTCCCAATGATGGTTACATTCACTCCAAGTGTCACATTGTCACCAATCACAGGACGGTGTTCATTGTCACCATCACGCTTGTTTCCGATAGTTGTCAAATGACGACAAGAAAAGTTTTTGCCAATGCTCTTTGCATTTATCTCTGTTGCAAACGGATGTGCGAAATATGCACCTTCTCCAATTGTGGTGGTCTTAGATATCACAAAGTATCTGTCCCCAGGCCTCCACCATCCTATTAATGACCCGATCACAGGCCCGACACGATGATAGAACAAGTTACGGAAATATCGGTCGGTGTGAATATAGTAGAAAAACATTAGGCCATGGGGCAACTTTAATTCAGACTTGCCAATACATCTATCCAAATCAGAATTAACTATTTTCATGAGATTACCATAGCATAAATAAAGCAATATGTGTGGGATATACAGCCAAGAGAGAGAGAGAGAGAGAATTAAATTGAGTTTATCTCGATTTTTCCTTTTATCCATATATGAGACATTAATTGAGGACTTTTAATTCGCACCTAATCGATTAAAGATTCAAACTCGGATTTTAGCCTATTCCTAAGTTGAACAATTTCAACATTCTTTCTAGCGTATTCATTTGTTTTTATCGCATTCTCAACAATAATAGCTGGATTATCAATTAATGCCCTGACTACATCTATCATATCATTCAGATCATTCACAACAACACAGCCTGGAATTTTTCTCGAATAATCTATCGATGCAACGGAATCGGGCCCGATAGCCAGCATCATCGATCCAGACTGCATACAATCTGTAATTTTCGTAGAAAAGGAAAGTCTAACAACTTTCATCTGTTCTTCATCGAAAGACTCCACATGCAGTACAACATCGGCCTCCGTCATAATCTGCTTAATTTCATCGAATGGACGAGCTTTATGGAGAGTAGATGCGCCCTTTATATTCAATGAAACAAATGTGTCTTTGCTCACCGAAGTCCCCGAATATATATCAAGATGCGCTTTAAGGCCTCCATCATTAATTTGATTAATTACATTTGCCAAAGAAACCAAAATTCTATCTCTATGATAAAACAAGTTACCTGCATACACAAACTTTATTGGTGAATTTACTTTTGCTTTCGGTTGACTGATATCACATCCTTTATGAAGAAGATAGAACGGCTTTCTGTATAACTTTTTGTACTCGTCACACATCCTTTCTGATATTGCATAGCATCTGTCTGACATGCGAGCAATCGCCATCAGCCGATTATTTTTCCCGCGTTGAAGTAAATTAAATGTAGAGGTGTTGCATCTATACAAATCGTCAACATAATATGATATGATACGTGCAGAAGTGTTTTTCTTAACATACTTTAATGTATAATATGTCAATGGGTCACTTTGTCCAAAACAGAATACAATATCAGGATTGCTATCTTGAATAAACTTCTTGAATGCACGATTTTTCCACAAACAAGAACCATAAGCACAATTGTACAACAATTCGAAAAAGACCTTGTACCGCTTTGCCTTATCAATCAGCTTCACCTCATTTGAAGTATTCTGCCTCATACGTGTTGAGGAGACACTAAAACGCCTTCCAATATTTTGAGGATTAAAGAGTTTCTTTATAATGCTAATCGGTGAGATTGCATAGTATTCCTCGCAGACACGATTTTGTGGCATCGCCTCTCTGGCATAAATGCAATAAAACTTTGAATCTTCCCAACCTTCAAAGAAATTAGATAAAGTATTACCACTTGCGATTCTGTCATCCCATGAGGCTTTGGTTACTACAAGTATATTCATTATTTTCTTCGTTTATAAACAAAAGCTATTCCGTCAATGTGAAAAGTATGACGAAAAGGTATTGCCTTCACACATTGTAAAATAAATCGATTATTTTTGCTTAACACTTAATTCTCTATTAGAAAAAGAATTCGGTAGGTGAATGAAGAGTCTTTTTTGCATTGTTCAAATCTTCAAACTTCTTTAGCAAACCTTCAACTGGTAATCTGCATTCAAACGATAAGTCCTGAAAATAGCTATTATCAACCGAAGAAGATACAAAAATATCCAAAGAAAAAGATGGCATAGACATACCTGACAAAGCACTTATAACAACATTATCCATGCTATTAACACCCGGCACAATCACAAAAGAAGCCTTACTTCTGTATGGATATTTAGATAGTTGTTGAAGGTCTCGAAGCTCAGAAGAGAAAATCATCATACTACTCTTAAATTGCGACTCTGGATAATTTTCACGAACTGCCCTTATTATATATTTATCCAATTCATCCTCAGGATAATCACCCTCTGGAACTTCATTAATCAATCGTTCAAATCTCACCCGTTCATCTTTAACAACTTTATTATACATTTTATAGCGTTCCGTGAAGTCACGGAGATACACCATTTTTGCGGAATGAGGAATGTTGTTGCTATCATTAAAAATAATATTAATATTCTTAACGATTTTCATTCCGTATGTAGATAGTATGCGGATAGTATCATCCATAGCTTTGATGTGGTCAAGCACTTTTTGCATATTCTCCCGATTGATTGAAAGCATAGAAACTTTCTTGCATATAACAACCTTATCGTGTATCCAAGCAATCTGAAAGCCAATTTTTGCGGACTCTTCCACTTCATTAACGAGCATTAGCAACAATGGGACATGAGTATTGTCATCATTAAGTTGAAGATTAAGAATTTCAGCAATGTACGGCTGATAAGCATTCGATTCATCAAACTTAGAATTCTTTACTTTTACAGCAAACGAAAGCCCTGTTTCTTGATCTAGAACAATCAAATCGAAAAGAGATGAGGAATGCTGTGTTATAGTCACATTCTCACAATATTTGTATAAAATGCTAACCGCAATCTGTGTCGTTCTCCAGTTTTTGTGTTCAACTTTATTCATAATACGCTGTGAAATGATGTTTTGTAGCCATTAGTACCGAAATTGTCCCAGAAATTCTTCACATCTTGAATCAGTAAATCCAATGTTGCTTTAGAAACAGTTTGTTTTGTCTTATCTAACAAATGGGATACAGGCATTCCAAATGAATAACTCACAGATGTATCAAATGCTGGGTTTATATAAACTATTTCATTATTTACATCCACGCTTGCAATATAAGTTGGTAGCGGTCTTTTTATCAATTCCACTAATTTAGAATTTGAAATCACCGCCTTGATATAGCCTGTTTTCCGATAATAGCCTTTTGTTGTACTCTTCACCTGGATAAGGAAATAATATGGCTTATCAGTATCTTCTAATTCCAGCAAGAAGTCCACTATCGGTGCCTTTTCTCCAAGAAAATAAACTTTGAATTGATAGAATTCGGAAATCCTTGTTGTAAATATTGATTCTCCCCGATCTCCAATTGCATTCTGTGTTGGCATAAAACGATTCGATGTTATAGATCGTGCTGTCAAAATAGTGACATGAATCCACTTTATTGAAATATTATTTACCCAAGAAAGGAAAAATTCGGTATAATCGTCCTTCTATTCGTCTAAAGAAATGCACAATAGGCTTTGGTGAAACTATAGAATAAATCAATTTCTGGTAGCCAATGTCCTCTGTTACAGACTTTGGATGTTTAAGAGGAAATTTCATCTCGTAAATAGGAGCAAAGAAAATACATCTGATAGCACGAGGTAAGGTGTTAAACTTGCTCGTCGTATGTGTAGCATCATTTGTAAGGCCAATGTTCTTAACCATATTACAAGTTGGTACAATATTAAGACGATTATTTAAGTACATATTAGATCCAAGGATCCCTTCGTAATATGCTTTCCCAGATTCTCTTTGCTTCTTCCAAGTATTGAAAACTCGTTCGTAGTATTTTCCAAGAAGATTCTTAAGACAATATTTTTGGTATTCATCATCTACAAACGAATAATTAGAATCCCAAGTGTCAACCACCCGTTTCCATGACGCCCATCCTGTTATGGCCCCCGTTTTAGTGAAGATGTAGCTTGCATCCGTCTTGTCATAGTGTCCAAGATGGTTCATGCCGCAAATCATATTGATGCGTTCATCATCTTTATATCTTTCTAGAAGCTCCTCACAAAAATAGAAAAAACTGTTCGAGACCACATCGTCGTCCTCGAGTACAATACCTCTATCCTCTTTTTCAAACATCCATTTTTGGGCTATATATTCAGATGGGTCACAGCCTACATTCTTATCTTGGTAAAAAGTATGCACATCGCATTCCCAATCAACTTGTGATACAATGTCTCGACATGCTTGTATCCCCAGTTTGTCAGATTCACAACGCGCACCATCCTGATAAAGATAAAGTTTTGTAGGCTTGACTTTTTTTACGCATTCAAAAACGTGCCTAAGCACTTCATCGCGACAGAAAAAAATCAATAAAACTGGAACTTCAAATTTCTTTTCCATATAATTTTAATTATAAATAATGAGAAGGCAACTGCATCTCTTCCCAAAAAAATGCATACTCGCTACGAGTGCTAATAGCATAATAAATGAAGAAGAGATTTATACATAAAAACAATAGTTTTTTATATAATGGAGTGCGAGATATTGCTCTCGGGAGCAATACCAACACATAAATATTAAAATATAGAATAACACGCATAAGAGGACTGTCATTTCCAAGCAAAGGAATCCAAGCGAATGTAAGGCAATAAACATTGAACAAGCTCAATATCTTTCTGTCATCATGCTTTAATCTGTTCCACATAAACAACGAAATTACAAAGTAGAATACGTCTAACAAAAGTGGAAGAGGAATTTCAATCGCCTCATAATCAGATGCAACAAGAGCCATATTGACAAAATAATTACGTCCAAATAAAAAAACAACGAACGCCAGACAATATAAAGAAAGCAGCAATCTATTTTTCTTAAACGAATGCAATATAGGAACTAAAAGTATAAATATTGATGACTTATGTATCACAAAAGCCACTATGAATAATAAAATACATTTTCTGTAATCCTTATCAATAAATGCAAGCAAGAAAAGAATACTAAGGGCAACAGATAACGTTTGTCTTAACCCGGTAATAGAATAGAATCCGTAAAACAAAGCTAAATAACCCATATTAGCAGTTAGCACTTCAATTATGTTACTACAATACCGAAATAGCAACTTAGCATAAGCGTAAAAAAAGACTATAGCTATAAAAAATAGGAATACTCTGAAATCATCGGAGATTACCTGAAACAATTTTTCTAGTAACAGATAGCCAGGATCTTTTCCATCGCCATATAAATACGTGTTAGGAAAACACTTAAACACCTCTAACCAAGTGGTATCTTTTACGGCTTCAAATTTTAAATAATAATTGTATGTATCCTCACCTACCGCAACATTCCTAAGGGCCGATTGAAGGCCCAATACGATTGAAGAGAATGCGATATAACCTCTCCTGCCCCATTCTATGGAAGATTGATTGTAAAGCAAGTAACCAATAATTAATATCGCTACAAATAACAGCTTATAGACCATAGTAAATCTTATATAAGATTACGATACAATTCCAAATATTTCAAATAGTTATAATTCTTTTCAAAAGTCAGATTTATCCATGAGATACATTTTTCCTTAAAGTATTCTTTATCCTTAGACAAAACTTCAGACATCGCATCCCACATAGCCATTGGACTTCCATTATCAACAGCGAAGCCACATTTGCCATCTACGGTTTCTTTTACGCCAGTATTAGAATATGTTATGACAGGAGTGCCGCAAGCCTGAATTTCAATATTCAAAAGAGACAGCGATTCCTCACGAGTACAATTTACCATCACATCTGCAGTACTATAAATATCACGAAGTTCCTCGCGAGAAGAGACAAAACCAATGTTAATCATTTTATCTGTAAGCCGTTTTTCATCACAACCAATTCCAATAAAAACCATACACATTTCTTCGGATAGATGTGTGGCAAAATAGTTGAAAGTATCTTGATTAATATCTGAAAACCATTTATTCGCCGGTGCCAAGATAATTTTTTTATTTTTAAGGTTGTACTTTTCTCGGAAATCAGATTCTACTGGGTGAAAGAAATTAGTATCGACACCATTATAAATTGTCATACATGTGGCATCTTTAAACACTGTTTTGCGTGCCTCTTCGACTATCCAATTGGAAACTCCAACACATGCCAAGTTACTAATGTTACCAAACAGACTCTTACGATCAGCTAGCATTCGAGATGAACTATCCCATAAATATGCTGGGATTTCATCATAACGATGAGGACAATTACCACAAGCCTTCAGCCACTTATCGCAACCTACACTAGTATAATGAGAACAGCCACCCGTGTAAAACCAACAATCATGAAGCGTAACAACTAGTGGTATGCTTCGTTTTGAAGCATATTTTAGCAGCAGAGGTAAATTGATATAATTACCATGAAGGTTGTGAAGATGGATAATATCAGGCTTATATCGTTTCAGAAATGATATAAACTTTAGAGTTGACAGTATTGAGAAATAGCCTTGTTTACCACTAATACGTGCTAAAATAGCATGCAATTTATTTGAAATGAAATTTCCCATTTTATAGCCGTCATCTACAATAGGATTGCTTCGCGAATATGCGACAACGCATTCCATTCCCTTCGTTACACACATATCATGTAAATCCTTGACTATAATACCGGTACTTCCGTACCCATAGCAGGCATTGATTTGAACAATTCTTATTGCCATGACTTCATCGTTCTTAATATCCTTTTTACTGGAGAAAGAAATAATTCTTTTTCATTCTTATCCATCGCAAAAAAATACATCACCAAAATATATAAGCAGAAAAAACAAGTCCCTTTAATAATGAAGCCAAACCAAGAGTCTATACATACTATCGCATTTATTAGAAGTCCCAAGACAAGACAAAATACCAATGGTATTAAAAGATTAATAAATGTACCTCTAAAAAATGCTATTACATCTATATGTAAATCTTTATAAAAGATGATATCCATTCCAATAGTTCTGATCAGATAAGCAATAAATATTGATATGCAAATGCCCAGAGCTCCCAATATTGGGGCTATGAAAAGAGCCAATACTATATTGACAAGAGCCATTAATATATATACTAGGGCTAATTTTTTTACCTTATTCTTTGCAAATATTGTTTGACTTCCGATTTCTTGTGGCAACTGGAGTAAACAAGGTATAATTACAAAAATGGCACACAAATAGCTATCTTTGAATTCATCACCAACCCATAGGTGAATAAAGTGTTTGCCTAAGCAAATTACACCAAAAACTATCAGTGCCGTTATATATATTTGAATGCGTCCAATTTTCACCATCAAAGGAAGCACATCACCATCATCATTAGAGACAATTCTTGATACTGTGGGCAAAAACATACCATTAATGGCATTTGCGAATGTATATGTATAACCTTCCAAAGTTGTGGCAACACCTAGTATGGCGATAGCTGTGGAGCCAGACAATGCGCCTAAAATACTTGGGGCGATATTAAATATAAAACGTTGAGCTAATGACATTATTGTTACCCACCCGGAAAAGCTCACAATTTCCTTAAACTCCTTCGCATCAAAGAATCTCACGCTTATACCTTGAGGCGTATTTTTTTTTATGCAAGTAATCTTCAATGCAATCATGACAAGACCCGCAATTGCATTTACGGATACAAGGGAATATAAACCACCATCCAAAAGCAAGCAAACTGACATTGATAAAACAATTATTAGTTTATGTGCGACATCACATAACTTGAGTTGGATGAACTTTTCATGAGCCGTAAGCACTCCATTAGCTGGAATAAATGGGAATGAAACAACCGAATAAATAGCCGCTATTATATATACAATCTTGAATTTATCTATTTCGGCAGGAGTCAACTCTTTATATATTTCTGGAATAAAAAAATATACCCCAAGTAAAACCAACGTCATTACTATGTCTATAATTATATACAGGCGACATATGAGTCCCATACAATTGTCTGCTCGATCTTGGCGTCCTTCAGCAAGATATTTAGCAATGAATCTTGTCACCGCAGAACTAAGTCCAAAATCAAATACGAACAAAGATATCACAGACATAGCTAAGGTATAGAGACCGAAATTCTCTCTTCCAATGGAATGTATCATCCATGGCGTATAGAATAATCCTGTCAAAACATTAATACCTATCGCTATATAGGATGTCAATGCCCCAAGTTTAAGTTGACGAGAAGATGTCATATTATTAACAGTTGTGCCCAAGTGTAAAAAATCAGTTAAACGTCAATCAAATTATCCCTATAAGTGCTTCTGCAAATTATTAGCATTTATGTTAAAGGATTGTTCTTCTTAAACAGGATTTAGCCTTCGAGTAATTTGTTTAATTCTCCACTAAATTTCATATCTAGTACATTCAAAATGTCTTTTCGAATTATTTTCTCTTGACTGCTACGAACTATTGCTTCTGCTATTTTTTCTGGCGTTTGTTTGTCATAGAATACAAGGCTGTCCACTACTGCAGATTGTTCAATTGCCGGGATTCTTATTGAGACAACCTTGAGCCCATTTGCAAGATATACCAATATCTTTGATGGGAAGGATGTTGAATTAAATGCAGCGCTCGGGTCCTGTGTGCTCAACCCGATATGGCATTTTTGAATGAAATGCTTATAATCATTTCCTTTTAGTTCTCCTTCGAATGTGACCTTAGCTTTAGATTTAGTTTGAATTTCGTCAACAATGGTTTTGATTTTGGCAGGATCTCCAAATCCACAGATGTGAACATGATAATTTGCTGGAAGGAATTCGGCAGCGGCAG
>FR882185.1:77595-104534 GCA_000434935.1 Bacteroides sp. CAG:709
GCAGCCGCCGCAAATGCGCCACCCTTGTTTGGATCTAAAGTGCCGCCGTAAACGACGTGGATTTTACCATCCGAAAATTTCTTTTCAATAATGCTTTCAATTGCATATACGCCATGCACAACAAGAGATGGCTTATGAAATTTATTTGCTTTCTGATCGAGCAGTTGGGTCGGGAAAATATATTTTTCGCAAACATCAATAAATTTGTATTCGTTACGACATCTAGTCTCTGTTTGTTTGCTCACATCTTGATAAATCTCCTCTATCTCTCCAATTATCCGAATAGATTTCAGTCTACAGAGTTTGAGAAATGCAGAGTCATAGCCTAAACTATGGTATACAATTATTTGCTCGTTACGCTTTATATTTGTTAGGCACCAAAAGAAGAACTGCAATTCCATCCACAACCTGTTTAAGATGCGAAGTGGAGACGACATTTTACCAAAACTGGAAAAATATCTAATACTGTTTTCTCCTACGCTCTTTACTGATGAATGTAGAAAATATGGTTCAGCACTTGATGCCCTTGATATAAGATCTACACCATATCCCATCCTGTTCAGCACACTTATGATATAATCAATTTTTGTGTCTGCTGCAGGGCTGTTATCCCGGCGTTTTCCTCGCTCTAAGCAGCCGTGATATGTAAAATATTTTATTCGTTTGAAATTCTTCATCTATCTAAAAAAAATCATACTCGCGTTCTATTCCAATTGATACCAACCTTGACCTCTTTGGCAGGAATACCTGCGGCAATGCAGTTGGCTCGGACTGATTTTGTTACAACGGAATGACCAGCAATGACAGAGTTTTCAGCTATTGTCACGCCTTTATTAATATTCACGTTATAACCTATCCAGACATGGTTGCCTATTGTGATATCCTTTGCCGGATTTGTTCTCTTACATGTTGATATATCAATGATAGAATGCGAATCAGTGGTGGCGATTCGAACATTGCTTGAAAGCATACAGTCTTTACCGATTGTGAGTTTTGTGCCATTCTCGGCGACTGCCAGATAAGCCTCTTCAATGGATGTGCCTTTTCCTATACTGACATAGCAATCATGATTTTCAAACCATATCTGCCTTTTTTTGAAAGTCACCCCTTCTTCAATAACAAGTGTATGATTGCTACCATAAATGCTAATTTGCACATCCTTTGGAATTCTGCTATGAACATCAATTTTATTGTTTTCTCCAAGTATGATGAAGTTATTTAACCTCCGCAGAATACTGACTCCATGTATATAATTTTCCCTCCCTTATTGAGTTATACAACAGTTTTATTCTCAAAGATATAGCATTGATTATTTTATTCATTTTAAATCAATTTTGGAATTGCCTTTTTTGAGTTTTCACTTTGAGCGAATCCGCCACTATTCCAAATTCTCCTTCAAAAATTCAACAAGTGGCTCAAGTTCAGGTCGCGAGAAATCCCAGTAATCAGGATTGTCAAATAGCCATTGGCCGGAACCGAGCTTTTTTCTTGAGGCATTGTTCAGTCGTTGAGAACTGATATAGGTGTGGAGTTTGGCTTTGCGGTTAGGAATGATGTATCTTGGTTCTCCAGATTCGTCGCGTATTCCTGAAACGCAGGTTTCGTAATCGGCAAAACAGTCCCACCATTTGTTGTGAAGATCCTTTCTCGCTAGAGTTTTGAGTAAAACTTCGAAGTCTCCATCATCGTGATTGTTAGGATAGAGGAAAAATGGAAAATCAATCTCGTTTTCCTGCATTTTCTCCATCGTATTACTCTTTCTTGCCTCAAATCCCCATTTTTTGTCAATGGAATCTGCGTCTAGAATGACAATCACCTTATCTCCATTATCCTGAAAGGTCCGGATCAGAGTCAAAATGCCCTGATTAAAAAGATTGTCCACGCCGTCCATGCAGATTATGTTGTAAATTTTGTTCGGAAATTTATTCTTCAAGATGGTTTCCAAGAAACAATACTCAGAAGTTTGAGGTTTCTTCGCTTCTATAAATATCTTGTTCATCCTACCTTACCTCGATTTCCTGGTTCAACATATAATCGATACTGTCGGTGGTGTAGCAGTATGACTTCAATTCTGCATCGGCTGTATGCTGAAGTTTGAAGAATGCTACTTTGTCACCTTCATCATGAAGAGCGGCATCACGCAATCCCTTAATTGAATCCAAATCATGGGACGTCGCAAATAGCTGGACGTTATTCTTTTTAGACGCCAACAAAATAGTTTGCCATAAAGATTTCATTACGGAATAATGGAAACCATTGCTGATTTCGTCAACCAAAACAATTCCGTCACGACATTCATAAATCGTCGTGAGGATAGAGAGAATCTTACGAGCACCGTCTCCCATTACATTGATAGGTATGCGCTTGTTCAGGCCGACATCGACGAGCACTTCATTCTGTGACAGTACTATGTCTTTTATCATCGGTTCGATAATGCGCAACGCTTCGAGAATGAACTGTTCATCCTTGTTTTTAAGAATCTCTGTCAGACTTTCTATTGAAGTGTAAAAGTCATACTTTGGTGAAAGATATCGACAAGTTAGATTCTCTTTATAATCTGAATCATATTTGACACTTTGCTCGTAATCGTTGTTTTCTACGCCTTTATGAGAAAGGGTGATGGACGACTCGACTGGATGCCCATTTATCTTGCATTTCAACACAAGACCATACCTGTTCTTGGTATCAGTTGAAGATATGTTATTCTCGTTTCCAAGCAAGTCTATACGGCTGGCAGCTGATTCGAACAGAGAAATCATAAGCTCCCGCATTTCGTCGTTTGATGCCTTGATCTTGATTGGCCGCGAAGTGTCAAGTGTATAGAAATCCAATGCCAGGTCTGACGGCTCGAATCGCAGGTAGTTCCTCAGCAGATTGATGTTGATCGGCAGTTTCGGATTCGATAAGCCTGATATCAGAAAGATGGCGTCAAGTAGTGAAGACTTGCCGCAATTGTTCTTTCCGAAGAATATATTAACTTCTTTCAGTCCGTCTATTTTCGCGTGACTTATGCCACGAAAGTGTTCAATTTCAATGCTTTTAAACATATCAGACTGGATTTGTTAATGTGTTAATGTAATAAGGAGTATTCGAAATTGCAAATAAAATCCTAATACTTCCTCCAAACCATCTTGTTCACCACTCCCACGTAGCTCTGAATTATCTTCACGACTTTCGTGCTGACGTTTTCGTCGGTGTAGTCTGGAACAGGTGTGCCGTAGTCACCATTCTTTACTAATTCCACTGCAGTCTCCACTGACTGGAGCAGTCCATTGGTATCGATGCCTGAGAGAATGAATCCGGCTTTGTCGAGTGATTCCGGACGCTCTGTGGAGGTGCGGATGCAGATGGCAGGGAACGGATGGCCTACGCTGGTGAAGAATGAACTTTCTTCAGGGAGAGTGCCGGAGTCGCTGACCACTGCAAATGCATTCATCTGGAGGCAGTTATAGTCATGGAATCCTAGAGGTTCGTGTTGGATGACACGCGGGTCCAGCTTGAATCCACTGGATGCCAGCCTGTTGCGGCTGCGCGGATGACAGCTGTAGAGTATAGGCATGTCATATTTCTCGGCCAATTTGTTGATGGCATTGAAAAGGCTGAGGAAGTTCTTTTCCGTGTCGATGTTTTCCTCACGGTGAGCACTTAACAGGATATATTTGCCCTTCTCCAGACAGAGACGTTTGTGGACATCACTTGCCTCGATTTCGGCGAGATTGTTATGAAGTACCTCGGCCATAGGTGAACCTGTGACATAGGTGCGCTCCTTTGGAAGTCCGCAGTCGGCAAGATAGCGTCGTGCATGCTCGGAATATGCCAGATTTACATCGGAGATGATATCTACGATGCGGCGGTTGGTCTCCTCCGGAAGGCACTCGTCCTTGCAGCGATTGCCAGCCTCCATGTGGAAGATCGGGATGTGAAGACGTTTCGCGCCAATGACTGAGAGACAGCTGTTCGTGTCACCGAGAACCAGCACTGCATCCGGCTTGGTCTGGGCAAAAAGCTTGTATGAACAGTTGATGATGTTGCCGCATGTCGCGCCGAGGTCGTCACCGACTGCATCCATATAGACTTCAGGTTCAGCGAGTTTGAGGTCCCTGAAGAAGATGCCGTTCAGGTTGTAGTCATAGTTCTGGCCCGTATGTGCGAGGATGACATCGAAATATTTGCGGCATTTGGTGATGACCGCTGCCAGACGGATAATCTCAGGGCGCGTACCTACTACGATACAGAGCTTGAGTTTGCCGTTCTCCTTCCAATGAATATCTGAATAATCGAATTTAGGTGTCTTTTCCATTTCTTTATTTCTCCACTTTATCGAAATATGTGTCAGGTCTTTCAGGATTGAAGACTTCGTTGCAATACATTACGGTCACGAGGTCTTCAGTCTCGGAAAGATTGATGATGTTGTGAGTGTAGCCCGGGAGCATGATGACAGACTGGATCTTGTCACCGCTTACTTCGTAGTTCAGGACTTCATCCGTACCTTCCTTGCGCATCTGGATGAGCCCGTGGCCGGAAACCACGATGAACTGCTCCCATTTCGAGTTGTGCCAATGCTCTCCTTTCGTGATGCCAGGCTTGGAAATGTTGATACTTACCTGACCGCAATTCAAGGTGTGGACCAGTTCTGTAAATGTACCGCGCTGATCCACGTTCATCTTCAAATCGAAAATCGCCTTTTCTTTCGGGAGGTAGCTGAGGAATGTGGACATCAGGCGATAACGCAGACCGTCTTGCGGCATTTCGATGGCAGTCGAAGGTCCTTCAGCAGAATCCGGCACAGCACGCACTGCACGTGCACATTCATATATGGTATCAACGATTTCTCCAAGCGTAGTCTTGTGAGTAACAGGACAATAGCAATAACGTCCTTCAGCGGATGGCAGTACGTCAAGTCCCTCGAATTCGCAATGATGTTCCTGACCTTTGAGCGCGCAGATCATCTCCTCGACCAGATCGTCGATATAGAGGATTTCCATCTGTACACTTCTGTCATTGACCTGGATAGGGAGGTCATTGGCGATATTGTTGCAGAACGTGGCGATGGCCGAATTGTAGTTCGGGCGGCACCATTTTCCGTAAAGGTTCGGGAAACGGTAGACGAGCACCTTCGCACCGGTCTCCTTGCCGTATTCGAGGAAAAGGTCCTCGCCGGCTTTCTTGCTCCTGCCGTACTCGCTGTTTCCGAAACGTCCTGTCAATGAGGCTTGTTGCGAGCTGGAAAGCATCACGGGACAGGTATTGTGATGCTTTTTCAATGTATCGAGCAATGTGGATGCGAAACCGAAGTTGCCCTTCATGAACTCGTCATTGTCCTTCGGCCGGTTCACGCCCGCGAGGTTGAAGACGAAATCGCATTCGCCGCACCAGCTGTCCAGCTGCTCAGGAGTCGAGTCAATGTCGTATTCAAATACTTCATCGACCTGGAGGTCTCCATAGCAACGGGCCTTGCCTTCTTTTATGTTGTTCAGTTGGCAGCAAAGGTTCTTGCCCACGAATCCTTTGGCGCCGGTAACCAGAATCTTCATTATTTCGCGAGGTTTTCAACTCCGTTCAATTCGTTCTGGATATATTCCAGAGCACCGATTTTGGCGATTGTTTCTTCCAAGTTCAGACGGTATGTGTTGTCGGAATTGAACTCCTCTATGGTAGCACGCTTTACATTACCCTTGGTGAAGTACTGGTCGTAGTTCAGGTCGCGGTTGTCTGCCGGAACACGATAGAAGTTGCCCATATCCTCGGCTTTGGCGCATTCTTCCTTGGTAAGGAGTGTCTCGTACATCTTCTCGCCGTGACGGATACCGATGACCTTGATGTCCTCTTTCTTGCCGCCGAAAAGGTCGCAGACAGCTTCGGCCTGTGTCTGGATGGTGCATGCCGGAGCTTTCTGAACGAGAATATCGCCATTGTGGCCATGCTCGAATGCGAAAAGTACCAGATCCACCGCCTCTTCGAGGGACATGATGAAACGTGTCATCTTAGGCTCTGTAAGAGTGATAGGGTTGCCGCTGCGGATCTGCTCGATCCATAGAGGAATCACAGAACCGCGTGAGCACATGACATTGCCATAACGTGTGCAGCAGATCTTGGTGTTGCGGGAGTTACGGCTCTTGGCTACGGCGATTTTCTCTTCGATGGCTTTGGTGATGCCCATTGCATTGATCGGATATGCTGCCTTGTCGGTAGAGAGACAGATGACTGCTCCGACATTGTTTTCGATAGCGGCCGTGAGAACATTGTCCGTGCCTATCACGTTGGTCCTCACTGCTTCCATCGGGAAGAACTCACAGCTCGGAACCTGCTTGAGTGCGGCTGCATGGAAGATGTAATCTGTGCCTGGCATCGCCGAGCGCACGCTTTCCAGACTTCTGACGTCGCCGATGTAGAATTTTATCTTGTGTGCAACGTCAGGGAATTGCGCCTGATACTCGTGGCGCATGTCGTCCTGTTTCTTCTCGTCGCGTGAGAAAATTCTGATCTCAGCAATGTCTGTTCTGAGAAAACGCTTCAATACTGCGTTTCCGAAACTACCGGTACCACCGGTAATCATCAATGTTTTTCCTGCAAAAATGCTCATGATATGTTAAATTTAAACTATTATTTATTATTCTTCTTGAATTCTCTTCACCCACCCCCGCAACCGCTCATACTGCAGCGGAGTGATGCCTAAGAGGCAGAGGAGAGACTTGAGGCGGTCGTGGGCCGGGGCCTCGGGGTCGGTCAGTACGGACCATTCGCAGCCTTGGTAGGTTTGGCGCCAGAGCTTGCGGTATTTCCTTTCGGACAGCAGTGGGGTCAGGGGGCGCTTGGCATTGAACTCCAGATACCTGAAACCTTTGCGGAGGCTGTCATTGACCGGCTTGCCGGAATAGAAACTCCTGACTATCTCGACATTGCGGCAGATCTGACGGAATCTGGAGAGGCAGCTCTCTTCGGTCTGGACCTTCGTCATGGACGTCGGATTCTGGTAGTAATGATAGCATACGTCGTGGTTGTATGATATCGACTTGCAATGATACAGAAGCTGGAGCGACAGGCACATGTCTTCACCCATTCCGTCGGTCGGGTAGATTATGTCGCTGTGGCGGTAAACATCACTCCTTATAAGTTTGTTGCACAATGACCACCACATCTTTCCGTGTATCATATCTGCCAGACACTCAGCGGTTTCCGTGCGGTTTCCTGTGAGGGCCTCCTTTATCGTCCTCTCTCCGTCGGTATATTTGCAGACGAACGCGACCATGTCCGAACCTTGGGCCGCGGCCTGGTCGTAGAGCGTCCCGTAAAGATTCGTGTCCACCCAATCATCGCTGTCGCAATGCGCTATATATTCGCCGCTTGCAGCCTTCAGCCCTGTCTGACGCGCATGGACAAGCCCCTCATTCTTCTCATGGCGGATTATCTTGACCTGTTCCTGCCTGGCCGGATACGAAGCAAGCACGCTGTTGAGGACGGAAATCGAACCGTCCGGGGTGCAATCGTCCACGAAAATGTATTCGATGTCTTCCAATGTCTGTTCGAACAAGCTTCTGACGCACCTTCCGATATGTTTTTCGACTCCATATACCGGGACGATGACAGAAACCTTAGGCGTTTTCTTCATGCACATTTTATGCGGGTCAATGTTTTCCTGACCAAAAAATATACGTTATACAGAGGCGCACCGATGCATATCCCGGCCAGGGCGCTGCATCGGGAGATGCGGACCATCAGCCTTGAAGGCCAAGGGCGCGACTCTGCATGATGAGGCTTCAATTCGGACAACAGCTTATAGGACGCGGAATATTTTCCCCTCGCTATCAGCTTCTCTATCAGATATATGACCGTTTCATCAATAGGGCGCGCGAACAACGGATGCTTCTTCTTGAAATCAATGCATCGCTGCGACGAATGTATGAGATCATTGCAACGCTCATTGTTCGTGGCACTGGACGGATTGTCGTAATAGTAGTAATACAGCACGTCGGGGAGTCTCATTATCCTTTCCGCATGCTCCATGCATGAAAAGACAAACAGCTGGTCTTCAGCCAGTTTCATGCTTTCGTCGAACCTGATATGGTTCCGGCGGATGATATCGGAGCTGAAGACGGTTCCCCAGACGCACTTGTGGAGAGCGGCATTGTTCACATAATCCCGCTTGGCGAAGATTTCCGGCTCGGAATTTTCTGCCGGGCCCAGGTCCGCTGCATTTCTGGAAAATGAGAACTGCAGCATGTCCAGGCCTTCGCAACGTGACATGCAGATTTCCAGCGTGC
The DNA here is from genome assembly GCA_000434935.1 of Bacteroides sp. CAG:709. Lineage (GTDB taxonomy): Bacteria > Bacteroidota > Bacteroidia > Bacteroidales > UBA932 > Cryptobacteroides. Next base: position 85,857 of record FR882185.1, read on the forward strand.
GGGCATCTATCATGTCATCGCTGTCCACGAATGTCACATATTCTCCACGCACGTTCTCCAAGCCCAGGTTGCGCGCTGAACTGACGCCGCCGTTTTCCTTATGAAAAACCCGTATGCGCGCGTCCCTGCCGGCGTATTCATCGCAGATCCCGCCGCTGCCGTCAGGAGAACCGTCGTCGACCAGAAGAAGTTCCCAATCTGTATATGTCTGAAGGACAATGCTTTCGATACATCGTCTCAAATATTTTTCTGCCTTGTATACGGGAACTATGATACTTGTTTTCGGCATATCAGTCATGCAGGTTTTCCAATAACAACTCTTTGCTTGCCCTTCGTTTCTCCTCCAATATGCTGTTCACCTCGTTCCAATCTATCGCCTTGCGGAAATCGAGATTGTCGAGATCCGATTCGTCGACGAGCCTGTCTTCCAGGTGGAACATTTTCAGTAGGGAAGTGAAACGGGCCATGCCCCGCTTTTCGTTTCCTATCACCCAGAAAGGCTTGTTGAAGAGAATCGAGAACACCGCTCCGTGGAAACTGTCCACGATGGTCATTTCCGCGTCCATGAATGCCCGGAGCCATGTGGTGACCCTCGGAAATACGAAATCCCCGATTCTGCATTTCATGTCCTCCCGCGTATGATTTCCGATAAAGCACTTCGGCATTACTTGAAATGCTTTCAATCCGGTTTCAGCGGCGACCTTCCCGACAAATGAGGTTTTCCTGTCATCGGGGTCCAGGATGTAGTGGAAAAGCGTACCTTCTGCACGTGGCTCATTTTCCGCTTCGCACAGATGTATATAGTCCTCTTTGGCTAGAAGCATTGTCGGGTCCAGCACATGTGTGGCGTCCGCTCCCAAATATCTCTTGCAGAGCTCTGCTCCCGAATCCTCCCGTACCGTTATGACGTCGAACTTCTTCGCCAGAGGTGCGCAGATGCCGGTCTGCTTCGGGGAAAACTCCCATTTGTCCGTTCCGAAAGACGCTGCATAAGCGATTCGTCTGACTTTCTTGTCCCGGGCGAAGTCAAGAAACATTGCAGGGAGATAATAGTTGTAACATGGTCTCCAGCATTGGTCGCTGCCGACCACATATGCCTCGTACCCGCCACGTTTTGCCTGCTTTGCAAACATGTCCCCGGAGGTCAATGCCTCCGTATGGCGTATGTATTTGTTTACGAAATAACCGGTATTGCGTCTGATTGCCGAAATTTCGTCAGCGCTCGGCCTGTACACCGGCTCCGGCCAGCGTCCCGGAAAAAGAGCATGACGGACGCGGATTTTTATCCGGTACAATGATTGCCTGAACCCTTCGGGCTCGTCCCAATCTATCGTCTCTGCTTCAAATCCGGCTCTGATGAGTGTCTGTTGGAGGGCATAATTCTGCAAAAGCCCGCCATAGTTGGTGCGGAGCGGTTGCGTCATTATGCCTATTTTCATCTTTCGTTCCAGCTTTATGGACAATCCATACGAGTTCCAGCCTTCCGATTTGTCTCTGAACGATATCGACTTGATGTTCGAATCGGATGTGGTCTTGCGGCGTTGAATCTTACGGAGCAGAACCCGGCAGATGTTTTTCAGCCTTTTTCTGAATGTCCATCTCGTGCATCTGTCGACCAATGTGTTCAGGTCGTCGGTCGAGTCCAACAAGTCGAAAAACATTTGTCTGTTTGCCGGTCTCGACGCGGAACGGTAGCAGGACGGATTCAGAGGCTTAATCTTTTCGTATGCCGCTTCCTTGGAACTGAACGTGGCATGGTCCAGCGCTGACGCTCCTTTGTCCGTGTTCACGAAAACCATGCTCGTCCCTTTGTCGTCATCCATTTCAGGGAATATTGATGAAATTCCCCAAAAGTCCGCCAGCGTGATGTCGCTGTTGCTCCTTCCACCCTTGGACTTGCATTCATAACAGGACGGACGCAGTATGATGTCGGCCAGGAAAGCCCTCATGTAGTGGCTTTTACGGAATGGCACATACACGGAATCGTCTCCTTTTTTCTGGATGTCCGCCTTCAGCTGCTCCAGATATTTCCCCCAGACTTTCGGACTGGGAACGCCATGACAGACGAAATCCACGGCCAGGAGATTCGGATAGCTTTTCCTCAAATATTGATGCAGTCCGGCTATCTGGCATGGCGTACCCGTAAACATCACATGCCTTCCTTCTTCAAGGAACCTTTTGGCTGTTTTATAGCTGTCGCCAATGGTCGCCTGGACATATTTCGAACCCATGAACGGCTTTATCCCGTCTAGGGTGTCGGCATAGTCGAACACGACCTGCCAGTTTTCATCGAATCTTGCCCCGAAAACGATGCCGCCTTTATTGATGACCTCTTCTGCCAGCATATGGAAAATGCCGCCGGAAGAACTTTGCTTCCTGATTTCTTCATCACGGTTTATTGCCGCCAGTACTTTCAGTGGGGCATGTTCTTCTCTTCGGTGCAATATGTTGCATGCCTTCTCGCACAGGCCGCATTGGACGCAGTCCGACGTATTTACGTGCGGGTACAGGAAACCCTCATTGTCAGCAATCATTGAAATGCATGACTTTGGGCAAACTTGCGCGCATGCGCCGCAGCCGCAGCAATCCTCTGCTCTCTTGATGTCGATCATGCCCTGCCGAAGATTTTATGGAACATCGAAATGAACAGGTCCCGTTCTTCATCCGTCATGCTGAAACGGAAGAACAGCGGGATATAAACCAATGAGAATGCCGCTATCCCCAGTATCAGTTTTCCCCAGGAGTCCAATGCGAAGAAGTGACGGATAACCAGCATTGAGCTGAATATCAGGACGATGGGGATTATTGACATCTTGCTTATTTCCTTCCAGAATGTCTTTATGTCAAGGTCCTGCCTGCGCCGGTAATATACGTTCATTATCAGTATCTGTCCCACGACCAATGCGCCCGAAACGCCCATGGCGCAGCCGATGCCGCCGAAATATCTGGTCAGCACTATCTGCATCGCAAGGCTGACAAGGGCAATGATTATGTACAATACGGACCTGAATTTCATTTCGTTACGTGCCTGAAGAATCGTTATCCCCAGATTCTGGATGAGCGGCACCGTCAGCGGAATGAAAAACAGAAGTGATATAATATACGCGTCAGAGTAGCCTGCTCCGGCCCATAACTCGATGAATTGGCGTCCGAAGATGATGAATCCGGAGAGTATGTACGCCAGAACTATATATTGGATACGTCCTGTCCTTATGAACAGGTCTGATATTTCCTTGCGGCTTCTGTTCGTGGCCACCATGGCGGTGACTTTCGGAAGGAAAACCGAGGAAATCGCTGTGGAAAACTGCATGTACATTCCTTCCAGCTGGATCGCTATGGCGAAGACCGCCACTGCTGCCGTCCCGACCATCGCTCCGAGGACGAATTGTCCGGTGCTCCAATACACCCTGTCCATGATGGCGTTGAGGAATATCCAGAAAGAATAAATCGCGACTTCTTTGAGAAAACCCCAATGAAAATGCTTGAACCTGAAATATATATGTATATTTAGCTTCCTTCTGCAATATATGAAGTTGACTACAAGGGTCAGTACGTTGAATATCGTCTGGACCACTACCATCGCCACGGCCTTGTAGCCGAAGTGTAGCAGGCAGATCATTACTGCGGTATTGAGAATGATTCTGATGATATTCAACGACTTCTGGAAGACGAAATCCTCGTATGCCTGGATGATCGAACCCCAGATGCTCATAGGAAAGGTAAATGCCAGGTTGGCCACCAGAAGGAGCATCATAATGCGGGCACGGCCGAGTTCGACGACTGTCATCGTGTTCCCGAAGAGGGTGTCCACATTGAAATAAAGCCCCAGCCCTATCCCGAATGCGATGATTCCTATGACGAGGTACAGCAGGAAGAAAATTCCGAACATCTCATATTGTTCTTCCGTCTTCTTTTCTGCCCGGAACTTCGCGGTGTATCTGACAATCGCATTGCCGAATCCGAGATCAAGTACGGTCAGGTACGCAATCACGGATGCAACCAGAGAGTACAAGCCGTATTCGCTCTGTCCCATCATCCTGAGCATGTACGGTGTGTACAACAGACCGACTATAGTGTTCAGGAAAATTACGACATAGTTCAGGACGACTCCTGCTTTCAGCTGATTTACCGGCATTTATGCAAGTTGGTTCTATTTCGCATAGTAACCCCGATACCACTCGGCGAACTTCCTCAGGCCCTCACGCAGGGGAGTGGAGGGCTTGAAACCGAAGTCCTGCTCCAGCGGCGTGGTGTCGGCGTAGGTGACAGGGACGTCGCCCGGCTGCATCGGAACCAGTTCCTTGTGCGCGTCGAAATCGTAGTCGGATGGCAATACGCCGGCGCGGAGGAGTTCCTGCTGGAGGATATCGACGAATTCCAGAAGGTTCTCCGGGTGGCTGTTACCTATATTATATACCTTGTACGGCGGAATCGGAAGACCGTCCTCGCCGTTCTGCTTCTCAGGAGCATGCTGCATGACACGGACCACGCCCTCGACGATGTCGTCCACGAAAGTGAAATCACGTTTGCAGTTGCCGTAATTGAAGATTTTTATGGTGTCGCCGTGGACAAGCTTGTTCGTGAATCCGAAATATGCCATGTCGGGACGTCCGGCCGGACCGTAGACCGTGAAAAATCTCAGGCCTGTGGACGGAATGTTGTAGAGCTTCGAATAGGCATGAGCCATCAACTCGTTGCTCTTTTTCGTCGCGGCATAGAGACTTACCGGATTGTCCACCTTGTCGTCGGTCGAATACGGCACCTTCTTGTTCGAACCGTAAACGCTTGACGATGACGCATATACCAGATGTTCTACCTCGTGGTGGCGGCAAGCCTCCAGAATATTGTAGAAACCGATGAGGTTGCTCTCGATGTAGGCGTCCGGGTTCGTGATCGAATAACGCACACCTGCCTGCGCCGCGAGATTCACCACCACCGCAAAATGATGCTCCGCGAAAAGGTCGTTGACAATGCCTTTGTCTGCAATGCTTGCTTTCACGAAGGTCCAGTCGCGGTTCAATGCCTCGATTTCCGCCAGTCGGCCATATTTGATATTTACATCGTAATAGTCTGTGACAGAATCTATTCCGACGATTTTTATGTCGGGGAATTCCTTGAAAAGTCTCTTGACCAGGTTGCTGCCTATGAATCCGGCTGCACCGGTCACCAGAACGGTTTTCCCGTCCAGAGAAACATTGTATTTTACCATCCTGAAAGTCCTGAATTAATCCCTTCTGAATATATCCCTGGTGTAAACCTTATCTTTCACGTCATCGAGGCAGGTGTCGTAGCGGTTCGCGATGATGGCCTGTGACCTCGCCTTGAAAGCTTCCAGGTCATTGACCACTTCGCTGCCGAAGAACAGTGTGCCGTTTTCCAATGTCGGCTCGTAGATTATTACCTCGGCACCCTTCGCCTTGATACGCTTCATGATGCCCTGGATGGCAGACTGACGGAAGTTGTCCGAATTGGATTTCATGGTCAGACGGAAGACGCCGATGACGCATTTCTTCTCCTGATGGCTGTCCCACTGGCTGTTGCTGCTGTAGTAGCCTGCCTTGTCAAGTACCTGGTCAGCAATGAAATCCTTTCTGGTGCTGTTAGAATCCACGATGGCCTGGATAAGATTCTCAGGCACGTCATTGTAGTTCGCCAGAAGCTGTTTCGTGTCTTTCGGAAGGCAATATCCGCCGTAGCCGAATGACGGGTTGTTATAATGTGTGCCGATTCTCGGGTCCAGACCGACACCGTCTATAATGGACTTGGTGTCAAGACCTTTCATCTCGGCGTACGTGTCGAGTTCATTGAAATAACTTACGCGGAGCGCGAGGTAGGTGTTGGCGAAGAGCTTTACGGCCTCGGCTTCGGTCGTGCCCATGAACAGCACCGGCACGTCCTCCTTTATGGCGCCTTCGTGAATGAGGTCCGCGAAGGTGTGCGCTGCTTCCTTCAGGCTGTCGTCGCCGTAGCCGACAATGATTCTGCTAGGGTAGAGATTGTCGTACAATGCCTTGGATTCTCTCAGGAATTCCGGTGCGAAGATGATTTTCGGCATTACTGTCTTCATGGTGCCGTCGGCAAGACGCTCCCTATAGGAGAATTTTTCGCGGACGGATGCCGTATATCCCACAGGTACAGTCGATTTGATGACCATGACTGCTTCCGGGTTCACTTTCAGGACCAGTTCGATGACCTCTTCCACGTGTGAGGTGTCGAAGAAGTTCTTCTTGCTGTCGTAGTTCGTAGGGGCGGCGATTACCACGAAGTCTGCATCACTATATGCAGCCTCGCCGTCAAGAGTCGCCGTCAGGTCCAAGTTCTTTTCTGCCAGGTACTTCTCGATGTAGTCGTCCTGAATAGGGGAGACCTTGTTGTTGATTTTCTCTACTTTTTCAGGAATGACGTCTACTGCCGTTACCTTGTGATGCTGCGAAAGCAATGTCGCGATGGAAAGGCCAACATAGCCTGTTCCAGCTACTGCTATTTTCATATCTTTCATAATGACACTAATTATCTAAAACTTCGTATTTGCTCTGTCTGCTCTTGTATTCCGGGACAATGTCCTTCATCACACGCACGATAGCCATGTCGTCGAATGACTTGGATACTTCCAGAAGGCGCTCCTCATTGGCGCATGCCGTGGCGTAATCGTATTCACGCACCTTTGCGACCATGATTTTCGGATTGGATGTCGGGATGGTGCCTTCCTTGTCGTTCAGCACCTCTTCGTACAGCTTTTCGCCGTCACGCAGCCCTGTGAACTTGATTTCCACGTCGGTCGCACCGGAAAGCGCAATCATTCGTTTCGCCAGGTCCACGATTTTCACCGGCTGGCCCATGTCGAACACGAAAATCTCGCCGCCCTTGCCCATCGTGCCGGCCTCGAGTACCAGACGGCAAGCCTCAGGAATGAGCATGAAGAAACGGACAATGTCCGGGTGGGTGACTGTTACAGGTCCGCCCGCACGTATCTGCTGCTTGAAGATAGGAATGACGGAACCATTGGAACCCAATACGTTGCCGAAACGTGTGGTGACGAACTGGGTGACACCTGAAACCTTGCCTTCCATTATCGCCTGGTTCAGGCTCTGGCAATATATCTCGCAGATTCGCTTGCTGCAGCCCATGACATTGGTCGGATTCACAGCCTTGTCGGTCGAGATCATGACGAATTTCAATGTGCCGTATTTCACTGCCAGGTCGGCGATTACACGTGTGCCGTAGATGTTGTTCTTCACAGCGATCGCCGGGTCGTCCTCCATCATCGGGACATGCTTGTAGGCAGCTGCATGGAAAACGTACTCCGGCCTGTGAGCCTCGAAAATCTTCTCCATGTGCTCCTTGTTGGCGATGCTGGAAACGATGGTCTCGTTCTTGATGTTCGGGAACCGTCTGGCCATCATCATCCTGATGTCGTGCATCGGGGTCTCCGCCTGGTCGATCAGCGTCATCTCCGCCGGGCCGAACTGCGCCACCTGACGCACGATTTCGGAACCGATGGAACCTGCCGCGCCGGTGATGAGGATACGCTTGCCGCGCAGCTGCTTCTCTATCTCAGCCATATTGACCTCAATCTTGTCGCGAGGCAGCAAGTCCTCGATGTCTACCGCATGCAACTGCTTGTGGGACAATGAAGATTCGTCTCCGTTCCATTCGGTGCCGTAGGTCATCATCATTATCTTGATGTCCGCGTCGATGAACTCATCCACCATCGCGCTGTTCTGGCGGAACTTCTCGGTTTTCAGCGGCGAAACGAGCAATGCTTTCACGCCTCTATTCTTCAATTCCTTGGCAATTCCCTTGTGGTTCAGGAACACCGGCTTGCCCATTATGAACGAGCCGCGCATCTCCTCTCCGTCGGAGATGAATGAGTCCAATGAATATTTCTTGTCCTTGAGCGCGACAATGCTCTTGGCAATGCTGATGCCCCCGGCTTTTGTGCCGTAGATGGCGGCCGGAATCGCTCCGTCCAGGTGGAACGAGTCGAAAAGGCGTTTTACGACAATGCGTTCTGCCCAGAGGAGTACCGTGCTGCTGATGAATATGATCAATGAACTCTTGAAACTCGGGAACACTATCGCTGTCTGTCCCCATGCTTCGTTGACTACCAGATGGAGGAAGTAACAGGTGAGCGTTCCGATAAACGTCGCCGTCGCGACTTTCTGCAAGTCGACGAAGGACGAATAGCGGACAATGCCGGAGTATGTATGTAAGGCTCTGAATGCGATGATGAACGGCACCATGCCGATGGCTATGCCGTAGGTTAATGGCCAGAAAAGTGAGGCCAGCATATCCCCGCCCCTGCTCAGGTAGCATCCGATGTAGCTGGATGCCGCTACGATTGTACAGTCGATTACCAGAATGCACCAGTAAGGGAGTGCTGCTTTGGAGAAATACCAGTTGGATATTCTTCGTATAATAGTCATAAATATGAGTAATTATTGTTTAGTTTTTCGTTACAGGTTCCACGTCTTCGTTCCGTATGCCGCTGAACGCTACCGCAATGCCGCCGAAATCCATGACGAGCTGACGGTCGCGGTCTATGCGTACGATGTATCCTTCCTGCCCAGCGAACGGACCTGTGAGCACGCGTAGTAGTGTATGGCCTTCTGCGAATTTCATGAATGGCTTGCGCAGGAACCTGACGCGGTCAGGATGGACTGACGCGATTTTCATGAAGGGCTGCATCTGTGCATCTTTTATGATGGCAGGTCTGCCTGTGCTGCAGTCTTTTACCAGATGGTATGGCGGATAATACTCGTCCAGATATTTCTGGATTTCGTCCGGTTTTCCTTGCAGGAATACGAGTCCGCTCACCGTGGGTTTCAATTCCTTTTTGGGTGTGCCGTGGGACATTGTCTTCTGCCATGTCCTGTGGATGAAACATTTGAACTTGGCGTCATTGATGACGCGGTCTTCGAATGAGGCGACTCGCATGTTGTGGATGCTGAGGTAGCTCCAGGTTCCGTCTTCCTTGCCGGTGGCCGTGTGCCGGGTGACAACTGAAATATCACCTGACATGACTTTCTCATCTTGTCCGGTAATCTGCTGCCCTTCAGGAGCTTTGGTCGTTCCCTCGGCTATAGGGTTTGAGTCAGAGCTATCCAGCGTCATCATCGTTTCCTATTTTATGTCCTCACACATTGCAACATCCAGTTGCAATTGCACATTCACTTCGGAATTATACTTATCCATCATAACGGCTCAGTTTTATTCCACTGGAGTGACAAAGATACTTATAATAGATGACGAAAGCAATTATTTTTGGTTCATATTATGGAATTTCGTGGGGGGGGGTAGGTGATAATATACTGAAAATGAGAATGTTATAAGTGCAAATATCCTCATTCTGAAATATTCTTGTCGAAATCGACGTTATCCGATGAAATACCTCATCAGCGAAGTCTGCGGTATCTGCTTGTCCGATACCGGAATGAAGTAATGCAGGAATTTCATGAGCCTGTGCGCCTCGCTGTACTCCGGACAATTCTTCGGCACCGTCGCCAGAATCCTCTCGGCATGGCTTCTCAACACCGCGAACTCCACCAGATATGCGGAATTGAACAATACGTCCGCATCCTCCTGGTACGGATAGATCCATTTCACCTCCGCGCGGCGGACATTGGGCCAGTTCGAGATGGTCTCCCGGGCCGTGAACGCACCTTTGTTGAAGTCGCGCACGATGCGGCGCAGCAGGCGGTTGTCGCTGGTCGGTATGCAGTTGTGGTCGTCCAGCGAGTAGCTGGTGATGGTATTGATGAAAATCTTGAACTTCTCGGAATCGGAAATATTGTCCAGCAGTTTCGGGTTCAATGCGTGCAGGCCTTCGATGAGCAGCACGGAGCCTTCTTCCAGTTTAAGGCTCTTGCCGTTATATTCACGAATGCCCGTAACGAAATTATATTCAGGTACTTCCACGGTCTCTCCGGAAATCAGTCTTAACACATCTTTCTGGAGCTGCGCGTGGTCCACGGTGTCGAAATTGTCGAAATCGTAGCTTCCGTCCGGCAGTTTCGGCGTATCCAGCCTGTTTACGAAATAGTCGTCCGTGGAGAACGAAATCGGGTGCAGTCCGCATGTCATCAGCTGGACGCTCAAACGCTTGCAGAACGTGCTTTTTCCGCTGCTGGTCGGTCCGGTGATAAGTACGATCCGAACCTTCTGCGGTGATCTGTACCTCTTGTTGATTTCCTCTGCTATCTGGACTATCTTCTTCTCCTGCAATGCTTCCGCCACCTGGATAAGGTCGGTGGCCTTGCCGTCCAGACATGCCTTGTTCACGTCGCCGACGTTGTCCAGGCCCATGATGCTGTTCCATTTGATGGTCTCCGAGAACACTTCGAAGGTCTTCGGCTGCTCATGGAACGGCGCAAGCTGCTCTGGATGGTGTCTGTCCGGCACGCGGAGCAATGCCCCGTTACGGTACGGCGTCAAATCCCAGATTTTCAGGTATCCGGAGCTCGGAACCAGCACATCATAATAATAGTCAGCTGCCCCTTCGAGCGTATAATAGCTGATGTAGACCTCGCCGCAAGTCTCCAGCAGCTTCACCTTGTCGAAATGTCCGAGCTTCCGGAACACGTCGATCGCCTCCGCGATCTGCACTTCGTGCCGGTGAAACTGAATATCCTCGTCGACAATCTCGCGCATCCGCGCCTTTATCAGGTCAATGTCCCTGGCAGACAAAGGATTACCGTCGCACTTGTCAATGCTGCAGAAGAATCCTTTCGAGATGGGGCGGCGCATTACTACTTTGCAGTCCGGGAAAATGTCCAATGCTGCCTTATATAAGAGGAAGCAGAGTGAGCGGCTGTAGACATTGCGCCCGCTGTAGGTGCGGTAATCCAGAAATTCGATGTCGCGGCTGTGGTAGGCCCTGAATTTCAGGCCCTGGGCGACATTGTTCACCCTTGCGGCAATGATTTCGTAAGGTTTCTCGAAGTCGAATTCATTGATCATGTCGAGAAGCATCGTGCCCTCCTGGAACTCCTTGTAAGTTCCTGTGTTCTTGCAGAATATCTTTACCATTGATTCCGTATGTGATAGTTTATGTCCCAAATCAGCGTCTGCTCATGATTGGAATTTGCACAAAAATAGATAACTTTACGAAAAATTAAAAATAATGAGCCAAATCCACGTAATAGACCATCCGATGATCCAGCATAAACTGACGATCATGAGGAAAAAGGAAACCGGTTCTAAAGATTTCCGCGAATTACTTAAAGAGATTTCACTTCTTATGGGCTACGAGGTTACCCGTGACCTGCCGTTGGATGACATTGAAATCGAAACCCCTATCTGCAAGACCATGGCCAAGAAAGTTTCCGGAAGGAAGCTGGCTATCGTGCCTATTCTCCGTGCCGGCATCGGTATGGTGGATGGTTTGCAGACACTCGTTCCGGTAGCGAAGGTCGGACATATCGGCCTTTATCGTAACGAGGAGACCCATGTACCTGTAGTGTATTACTGCAAGCTTCCGGAGGATATAAACCAGCGTCTCGTCATCGTGACCGACCCGATGCTCGCAACCGGCGGCAGTGCCTGCGATGCATTGTCAATGCTGAAGGAGCGTGGCTGCAACAATATCCGCCTCATGTGTCTCGTGTCAGCCCCTGAGGGAATCGCACGTGTGCAGAAGGAGCATCCTGACGTAGATATCTACGTGGCAGCAGTCGATGACCATCTGAACAAGGACGCCTACATCGTTCCTGGTCTGGGTGATGCCGGCGACCGTATCTTCGGCACCAAGTAAATTTTTTAAATCTCATAAAAAAACAGCGTTGTGAATTATCACAACGCTGTTTTTTAGTAGATATCATTTTTAGCACTCTGTAGCTGACTCGAGTTTCTTCATGATAGAGAAGATGAAGAGGGCTGAGAGGATACAGAGAGTGATGAGCAGGCTCCATACGCCCCACAGAGGAATCTTGTTCCAGAGAAGTCCAGGGATGGAAACGAGGTAGTTTCCGAGAGCAGTGGCAGCGAACCAGCAGCCCATCATTGCACCTTTATATTTAGGAGGAGCAACCTTGGAAACGAAGGAGATACCCATAGGAGAGAGCAGAAGCTCTGCGAATGTCAATACCAGGTAGGTGGAAATCAGCCAGTCCGGTGAGATGAGATCCGGGCTTACGGTTCCGCCGAGTTCCTTCGGAGATGCCAGGTTCATGGATGCGAATGTGAGGATACCGAAACCGATGGCTGCAACGAACATACCCAGACCGATCTTACGAGGTGCTGAAGGCTCCTTGCCTTTCTTCGCCAATGCGCCGAAGATGGCGAGCGATACAGGGGTCAATGCCACTACGAAGAACGGATTGAACTGCTGGAAGTCTGAAGGAAGGATGTTTACGATAGCCGGCATTCCTGCATAGATGGCGTATGCGCCGCCCCAAAGGAGGAGTGTGGCTCCGCCGCAGAGTGCCTTGCCGCTTGTCTTTTCAGACTGGAATGCGCCGAACAGCGTATAGATGGAAACGGCGATGAGGAACAGGCTCCAGATGTTGAATCCGATTCTGGTAGCTCCTGTTACGGTGCTGGCCGTGTAGTCTCTTGCGAACAATGTCATTGTCGCTCCGTTCTGATGGAATGCCATCCAGAAGAAGATGACCACTGCAAACACGAGCATGAGGGCTGTGATGCGGCTCTTGGTCTGCTCCGGAGTGAGTTCCGCTTCTGCCTTCTGTCCTGCAGCGGCCTGCTTGACATTGACATCGGCATCCTTGAACCATGAACGGCAGCTGAAGTAGATGGCTACTGAAATGATAAGGGAGATGCAGGCGATACCGAAGCCGTAATTGTATGCTGTAGAGAGCTTTTCGATATAGAACTGGCTGAATGTGCCGAGGTCCATTCCAGCGGAACCTGACATGGTGTCGGCGATAGCCTGGAGCTTTTCGGCATTGGCAAGATTGCCGTCCATGATCTGGTGGGCGAGTGCAGGGACATTGGCATCGTATACGAGGCCGGATTTGCCGAGGAAGAAATTGGTGACAGCCTTGGCCATTGAAGGGGCGAACATTGCACCGATATTGATGGCCATGTAGAACAAGCTGAATGCCGAGTCTCTCTTGGCTGCGTATTTCGGGTTGTCATAGAGGTTGCCGACCATTACCTGGAGGTTGCCCTTGAACAGTCCGGTTCCGATGGCGATGAGTGCGAGTGCGCCGAACATCAGGATTTTACCTGCGACGTCCGGTCCCGTAGGAATCGCGAGGCAGAGATAACCTACGAACATGACGGCGATACCGGTGGTCACGCATTTGCCGTAGCCTATCTTGTCGGCCAACATTCCTCCGAAAAGCGGCATGAAGTAAACCGCAGCGAGGAAAATGGAATAAATCTGAGTGGAGACGGCTGCGCTGAATCCGAATTTCGCCTGAATGAACAGGAGGAAGATAGCGAGCATCGTGTAGTACCCGAAGCGCTCTCCGGTGTTGGCGAGAGCGAGGGCGAACAATCCTTTCGGCTGGTCTTTGAACATTGTCTTCTAATATTTTTAAGGTTTAAATATCCTTACTGTGTTGCTTTTCAGCTTATTTGATGGAAAAGGCCGTGGTAAACCGTTTCCATTATTGTGCAAACATACATAAATTTTCTTATATTTGCCATGCTGTGGGCTTCAGAAGTTGAAAAAGTGAAACAGGATTTATGAGCGCAGGAGTGAAAATAACGGAAATGCTGATGCGGCTGCTTGCGTTGCAGCCCCTGAAAATGCATTATTTCTGGGGGAGGTGCCTTTCATGGTTCGTCTCCGGGCCGATGCATTACAGGCGTGACGTGGTGATGATTAATCTGGCACGGTCGTTTCCGGAGAAAAAATACAGTGAGCTCCTTAAGATTGCCGATGATTTCTACAAGCATTTCGGGGACCTGTTCGCCGAGACTTTCTGGTTCGCCGGATCGCATGACACGAAGAGACTCAGGGACTCGCATATCTGCGAAATGGAACATGCCGATGTGCTGAACCGGCTGTACAATGATTGTCCCGGAGTCATTGTCCTGAATTCCCATCTCGGAAACTGGGAACTTACCGGCGGCATCCTGAATTACGTCTATGCCCCGGACAAGGTGGATTTCGGCGAGAAGAACACGACGGTCGTCTACAAGGAACTTTCCAACAGTTTCTGGGACAAGGTTTTCGGTGACAACCGCTGTGCGCCGATTGCGAAGGAGAACAAGGAGACTTGCTATGTGGAGTCGCGCAAGATCTTGCGTTTCGTCATTGCCCACCGTAATGAAAAGTGGCTGTATATTTTCCCGACGGACCAATGCCCTTACAAGTATGCTTCGGCACACACCGTGGACAATTTCATGCATCAGCCGACATTGACCATGACGGGAGGCGCGGCGCTGGCGCACAAGTTCGGTTTCGCGGTGGTCTACATGGCTTTCAAGAAGAAAGAGGGCTTCGGCTACAAGATGTCGTTCAGGGAAATTTGCACGGATGCATCGAAATTCACGCCGGAAGATATCATGAACAAGTTTTACTCCTATTTGGAGGAAGATATAAATGCACAGCCGGAGAATTATCTCTGGACTCATAAAAGATGGAAAAAATAAGTATGAAAATGAATAAGTTGATTTTGGCAGGGGCCGGAATGATTTTGGCTGCTGCAATGTCTGCCCAGGACCCGGAGGGCAGCCTCGTTTATTCGTTGCCTTCTACGACCGTCAGGCTTCAGGTGAAGGCTCAGAAGGAGAATTTCTATGCCGGTCCGTATGCGAAATATGCCCAGAAATATCTGGGAATCGATGCGCGTCAGAAGGATGCCGTGACCTGTACAGTGACGTCCGTGACCATGGAGTCATACACTGAGGCTGACCAGGCTGTACGCTATACGATTGCCCCTGGCGCCCAGATGCCGGCCTTCCTCACATTGACCTCGCAGGGTCTGGTGTCGGTGGCTTCAGGTGCTGCGGAGTCGACGGAATGGCGCTTTCCGGCTGCCGGCAAGGCTGATTTCTCGGACAAGGGCCTGACTTCGAACCTCACTTCCGAATCCACTACGCTTTATCGCAATGTGAAGAACGAGTCGGCGTACAACAAGGTGGCGGTCCAGCAGGAGATGGTGGTTCAGAAGTCATTGGAATCCAGAGCGAAAGAAGCTGCGGAGATGATTTTCAACCTCAGGAAGAAGAGGGTGCAGATCGTGACAGGCGACACTGACGCGACTTTCAGCGGCGAGGCCATGCAGGCTGCCGTGAGCGAGATTACGCGTCTCGAAAACGAGTATATGTCAATGTTCATCGGCTATCGCGAGTACTCGGAACAGCAGATGAATTATGAGATAGTTCCTTCGAAAGATAATGAGTCCCAGCTGTATGTTGCGTTCCGCCTTTCTGATTCCAAGGGTCTCGTGCCGGCGGATGGTTTGTCAGGAAAGCCGTATCTGATGGAGCTCGTGCCGCAGGATGTCAAGATTCCGGATGAGAAGGGCGCACGCGTCAAGGGCATCGTAGCGCATTACCGCATACCGGCAGTGTGCACAGTGAAGCTCAGTGACGGTGTCAATGTCTTGCTGCAGAGCAGGATACCGGTTTATCAGCTCGGTGTCGAAAGTACATTCCCTATAGTAGTGAAATAACCGTATAATTAATTATAGAATTATGACAATTAAAGATTTAGAGCCGAAAAGCGTATGGACCAACTTCTACGATTTTTCGCAGGTTCCACGTCCGTCCAAGCATGAGGAAAAAGCACAGGAGTTTCTTCTTGAATGGGGTAAGAAGCACAATGTCGCTGTCGAGAGAGATGAAACGGGAAATATAATTTTCAGAAAGCCGGCTACACCGGGATACGAGAACAGAAGGGGTGTCATCCTTCAGGCGCACATGGACATGGTGCCTCAGAAGACTGCCGAAACAGTACATGATTTCTTGAAGGACCCTATCCAGACACAGATTGACGGTGAGTGGGTTACCGCGAAGGGCACCACGCTTGGAGCCGATGACGGCATCGGTGTCTGCCTCGCATTGGCAGTGCTTGAAGATGATACATTGAAACATGGTCCGATAGAGGTTCTCATCACTTATGATGAGGAGACCGGTATGACCGGAGCCGAGAATCTCAAGCCTGGAAAGTTCGAAGGTGACGTTCTGCTGAATCTGGATTCCGAGGCTGAGGGAGATCTTTATATCGGCTGCGCCGGCGGTGTCGACGGTAAGGCGGATTTCTCATACAAGACTGTAGAGGCAGGCAGCGGATATGTCGGCTACAAGCTTACTGTCAAGGGACTTGCAGGAGGACATTCCGGTCAGGATATCGTCCTTTACAGGGCCAATGCCAATAAGATCGCTGTCAGGATTCTCTTGCCTCTTCTCGAAAAGTACGGCGTGAAAGTGGCTGACTTCACAGGAGGCAGTCTCCGCAATGCGATTCCGTTCGAGGCAGAGGTGTCAATGCTTGTTCCTGCTGAAAATGAGGAGGTTGTAAAGGCTGAAGTTGAGCGTGTATTCGCATTGGCGAAGGCAGAGTTCGCTGATACTGATCCTGCTGCCAAGTGCATTTTCGAAAAACAGGCTGAGCCTTATACCTCTTATATAGAGGATGATGTCATGCTGAGGGCTGTCAAGGCTATTTATGCTTGCCCTAGCAGCGTGGAGAGAATGAGCCCTACGATGCACGGCCTGGTGGAGACATCAGTGAATATGGCTGTTGTTCGTACAAAAGACGGTCATCTTACAGTGTGGTCTCTGATCCGCAGCTCCGTTAATTCCGCCAAGGAAGAACTTGCGCAGAAGATGCGTTGCCTGTTCGAAATAGCAGGCGCCAAGTTTGAGACTTTCGGCGCATATCCGGGATGGACACCTGTTCCGACGGCGCCTATCATCGGTACATTGAAGGACGTTTACCACAAGTTGTTCGGCAAGGATATGAAGGTCATGGCGATACATGCCGGCCTGGAGTGCGCTCTTCTGGGTGCCAAGTATCCGAACTGGGACATGGTGTCACTCGGACCTACACTTCTCCATCCTCATTCACCGGACGAGAGAGTGAAGATCGATACCGTGGACAAGTGCTGGAAGTTCCTCGTGGCTGCCCTCGAAGCGATGCCTGAGAAGAAGTAGAATTCAAGACATTGATATTGATAGCCTTGCCGCTCCTTAACGTGCGGCAGGCTTTTTTCGGTAAATGCTCGCGTAACTTTTACACGTAAACTCGCGTAACTTTTATGACCATATTAGCTGAAAGCGGTGCGACCAAGACGGATTGGCGCTCGATTGCTTCTGACGGGACAGTTTATTCGATGCGTTCCACGGGAATGAACGTGGCGACGGCAGATGTTGCTTTCGTCGAAAAGACTCTGCGTGAGGCGATTCCCAAGCTGAACCCGTCAGGAGAAACTGTAGAACGGATTCATTTTTATGCTGCCGGGATGATTCCGACCCCTGGCAATCCCGTTCCGGAAGGTGCGGTCCGTCTGCATGGTGAATTCATGAAGGCGTTTCCTGAAGCGAAAGTGGCTTATGCTTCCGATTTGTTGGCAGCAGCGCGTGCCCTTTTCGGCAGGAAGCCCGGAATAGCCGTGATATTGGGAACCGGTTCCAACAGCTGCGAATATGACGGAAAGCAGATTGTAAAGAACGTCCGTTCAGGCGGTTTCATCCTCGGCGACGAGGGCGGCGGAGCCAGTCTGGGCAGGCAGTTCGTTTCAGATTTCCTGAAAGGTATCGTGCCGGAACCTGTGGCCTCGGAGTTTGCCGCGAAGTATGATATGGAATATTTCAACGTGGTGAAGAATGTGTACAGAGGCCCGTCGCCGGCAAGCTATCTCGGCTCTTTCGCGCCCTTCATCATGGAGCATTACGACAGTTGTCTGTATGTCAAGTGTTTGGTGGACAATAATTTCCGGGCATTGTTCGAAAGGTGTCTGCTGCAGTACGACATTGAAGGCAAGCCAGTCGGCGTGGTCGGCGGCTTCGGCTTTGCGCACAAGGAGATTCTGTTGAGAGTCGCACAGGAATACGGGGTGGGGATTTCCGATATTGTCTCTTCACCGATCGAGGGGCTCGTAAAATATCACATTGAAGAAAATGAGAACTGAAAAATATCCGTCGGAATTGCTGGAGAACGCCGTGGATGCGATAAGTTCGCTTCCCGGAGTGGGGGAGAAGAGCGCGCTGCGACTGGCTCTCCATCTGCTGAGGCAGCCTGTGGACAATGTCCGGCATTTTACGGAGTCCATCCGCCTGCTTCGTGAGAATGTGAAGTATTGCCGCAAGTGCATGATGATTTCCGATGAGGAGGAGTGCTCGATTTGCCGCGACACGAGCCGTGACCATGACACGATTTGCGTGGTGGAGAATGTCCGTGATGTGATGAGCGTTGAGGCTACAGGCCAGTATCATGGTGTGTATCATGTACTTGGCGGAAAAATATCGCCTATTGACGGCATCGGTCCGTCGGACTTGAAGATAGCGGAACTGAAAGCGCGTGTCCAGGCTGCCGCTGACGGCGCGCAGTCACCTGATAACGTCGAAGTCATCCTTGCATTGAGCGGTGACGTGGAAGGCGAGACCACGTCATTCTACATTTACCGCCAGATCGCCCCTTACGGCGTGAAAGTTTCCTCCCTTGCCAGGGGGCTCGGCTTCGGGGATGACCTGGAATATGCTGACCAGCTGACACTTGGCCGATCCATTGTCAACCGACAGGTGTTCAAGCCGTGACCGGCG
>FR882185.1:104546-120390 GCA_000434935.1 Bacteroides sp. CAG:709
AGCCGTGACCGGCGGCTCCGTTGGCTACGGCAGGTTTTCTAGGAATATTTCCGCGGATATCTCAGCAGAATTGCCAGCACGGCGAAAGCGCCCATCGTATACGGGTAGAAGAGATATTTGATGATGGACAGGGATGAGATTCCGGCGAGTCCGGAAGCCATAAGCATCTGTGCGCCATATGGCAGCAATCCCTGGATCATGCATGAGAACGTGTCCAGGATGCTTGCGGTCTTGCGCGGGTCCAGACCGAAACGCGTGGTGATGTCTTTCGCGATCCGTCCCGTGGTGAGAATGGCGATGGTATTGTTCGCGGTGCAGACATTGGCCATGCTGACGAGCGCCGCGATACTGAATTCCGCGCCGCGTTTCCCCCTGATGCCCTTCGTCAGAATCCGCACCAGATAATCGATGCCGCCGTTCTCGCGGATGACCTCCAGCATGCCTCCGGACAACATCGTCACGATAATAAGGTCGCCCATTCCGGCGATGCCGGTTCCGATGCTGCCCAGCCATGTCGTCCATGTCAATGTTCCTTGGCAGAAGCCGATGATTGCGTTCACGCCAATGCCTATGGCCAATACCTCGATGACATTGACCCCGGACATTGCGAGTCCGATGACGAGGACGTATGGTATCAGGCGTGTCCAGTTGACCGGATCCGCCGGTGCGCTGAAGCTCGCGCCTTGACCTATTATTATATACATGACGGCTACGGCCAATGCTGCCGGAGCTACGATTTTCAGATTGACCTTGAACTTGTCGGACATCAGGCAGCCTTGCGTCTTGGTGGCGGCGATCGTGGTGTCGGAGATGAACGAGAGATTGTCCCCGAAGAATGCTCCTCCGGCGACGATGGCGGTGATGAAACCTGTGTCAAACCCTGATTCTGAAGCGATTCCGGCTGCTACCGGGACGAGTGCGACGATGGTGCCGACGCTTGTTCCGATGGCCATGGATATGAAGCAGGATGCCAGGAAGAGGCCGACGAACAGCATTGACGGCGGCAGGATGTGTAATGTGGCCGCTACGGTGGCGTCGATGGCGCCTATCTGTCTGGCCGTCTCGGCGAATGCGCCCGCGAGGATGAATATCCAGAGCATCAGCAGCACGTTCTTATGTCCCGCGCCACGGGAAAATACGGCTATCTTGTCTTCGATGGGGGCTTTTTTGCTTATCAGGAGTGCGTATGCGGATGCTATCAGGAATGCTGCCGCGATGGGAATCTTATAGAAGTCCTTCGCTATGAGGGATGATACCAGGTATATGCCTAAAAAAACTGCGAGCGGGCTCAATGCGAGCAGTCCGCTGTTTCTGATTTTGTCTTTCATGTTGCAAATATACGCTCTTTTTCTTCCTTCTTTCAGGAAAAATTGATAATTTTGCAGTTCGCGTTATGGAATGCGAACTGGCAGAAAGTTAACCACCTGATTTTGTGCTTTCTTTGGATATCATGTTTCCAGGGAGGTGCTGAGGTCCGGATAAAACCAGAAAAGGTATGGTCACAATCTTTTACAGATCTAGCGGAGCAATCCTGATGTCCCAGTCGATGGCTGATCTTGATACCTTCAAGATGGATGACGTTATTTGGATTGATCTCTTTTCCCCTTCCGGAGATGAAAAGAGAGCCACGGAGAAATTCTTGAACACAGAGATCCAGAGCCGTGCGCGAGCGGAAGAGATCGAGAGTTCTTCACGTTTTTCCGAGACGGAGACTGCCATTTTCGCCAATACGAACTTCCTTATCCCAGGACCTGAAGAGTACTCCATGGAACCGGTGTCATTCACGCTGGTGGAGAACGTGTTGACTACTCTGCGTGACGTGCCTCTGCGAAGTTTTACCGAACTCCAGCGCAAGATGCAGGCGCTTCCGCGACTTTTTCCCAACGGCTACTGGGTTTTCGTGAGTATCATGGACCAGCGTGTCGACCTTGATGCCGACATGATAGAGCTCATGTCCAAGGAAATCGCCCTGTACAGCAGGCGCGTGAACCAGCAGGAGGATATCAATGAGGCTTTCCTCTTGGATATCAATCAGTTGCAGGATAATACGATGACTGTCCGCGAGAATATCGTCGACAAGCAGCGTCTCATTTCCAATATGATGAAGAGTGACAAGTACCCTGTCGAGCTGGAGCCTCGTTTCAATGTCCTCCTCCAGGATATTTCTTCTCTTATCAACCATTCCAATTTCAGTTTCGAGAGGCTGGAGTATCTCCAGGATACCGTCGTCGGTCTTATCAACTTGGACCAGAACCGCATCATGAAGATTTTCACGCTCATCTCCTTGCTTCTCATGCCGCCGACCCTCGTGGCCAGTTTCTACGGCATGAACGTGGCGTTGCCACTATCAGACAAGCCGTGGTCCTGGCTCCTCATCCTCGGCTTCATGCTGCTCTCCCTCGCAGTCATCCTCTACCTCTTCCAGAGGCGGAAAATGCTGTAGTGCCGGGGTGTCGCGTTTCTGCTAAAATCCTCAATTTTTTAATCAAAATTAAAAATCAGTCACGAATCCAATCGAAAAATTCGTCAGAACGTGATAAAAATTAGTCAAAAATCGGTCATATAAAACGTTTATGCGCTATTCTACGGGGGTTTGAAAGGGAAATTAGTATAATAAGTATCTTCGTCGTACCTTCGATATGTGAACACCAACCACATGTTTCGAAATGGACAGACGTAATTTCATTAAAACTTCAGCGGCATCTTTGGCCGGAATCGCTTTTCTCCGTTTTCCGGAGTTTTCTTATGCCAAATCGCCGAAAGACAAAAGCTATTCCATAGTAATTCTCGGAGACACTCACTTCGATACGGAACCGGCATCTGTTTACCACTCCCATTATAATGAAAAGGTGGAGTGGCTCAACCGTGTCCAAAGGGCGGAGTTTGCCCGCAACGGCGAGATGTGGCGTGAGCGCTGTCCGAGGCTTCTGAAAAGATGCGCATGCCTGGCGGATGAGAATACCAGGATTGCATTGCAGGTAGGTGACCTCATTCAGGGTGATTGCGGAAACGGCGATGTGCACAGGAAGATGCTCGACGATGTCATGAACGCATTCAAGAAGGAATTCGGAGGTCTGCCGTTCGTCACGGTGGAGGGCAATCATGATGTCCGTGGAACTGACGCGAAGAAGGTATACCATGAATATATGCCGAAACGCATGACGGAAGAACTCGGCAAGGACATTGAAAAGACTACTTTTTACTTCAACATTGGCCCTGACGCCTTCCTGGTATTGGACTTCAACCATCCTGACGATGCGGAGATAGAGAAGATGCTTCAGGAAACCAAGGGCGCACGGCACACTTTCATCATTACCCACGGCCCGGTATTCCCGATGGATGAGCAGAGCTGCAGGTGGTTCTTCCATGGAGGAGAGAATGAAAAGGACACTGCTGCCAGGCGTCATTTCCGTGAGGAATTCGCCAAGCGCAAGGCAATCGTGCTGTGCGGACATTCCCATGCTACCACTCTTACTGAATGGAAAGGTGACGGCGGCATCATTACGCAGATGGAAATGAGCAGTGTATGGGCTAGGCCTGAAAGTGCTGAATATGAGGTCGTTGCGGAAGGCCCTGCTGAGTATGGCATCAGGCGGATGTCCATGAAGACGATGCCTGACGGTTCTCCGATAAAGGACGAGAGTGCCCTTTTCGAGGAATATCGTCCCGGAATTACCCGTTATATCCATTCTTATACGCCGGGGTCTTTCAAATTGAATGTCGGTCCAAGGCACATTAGCATTGACTTTTATGCAGGTGATTCGACATTTAAGACCAGAACTTTCGAATTACGATAATAATCCACAAATAATATTAAAATGAGAACACAACAATTTCCGTTCGTCATTCTTTCTTCACTGCTGCTTTTCGGAGCGGTATCTTGTGAGGAAAAGATGATTTTTTCGGTTTCCGACGACCCGGGTTATGTCAATGACCCTGTTGTCGGCATCCGTGCACTCGACGGTGACAGATGGATTGATGGAGACATCAACCAGGAAGAACGAACTATTGAATTCCAGTTCCACACCGCTGCTTCTCTCGACAATGTCGTTTGCGATGTCGAGCTGAACAAGGATTGGGCACGAATGGTCAGCCCTACGCAGACCAGAATTGCCGCCAATCTCAGAATGGACTACAAGATTACTGTAAATGACGGCGTTGACGATATCGCTTACACGATTTCCGCTTCAATGTACGATCAGGTCAAGGAAGTGAAAGCCAAACTCGGTGACGAAACCATCGACCTTTCATTGGTGGACAATACCTATTCAGGTTCATTCTCTACCGCTTTCCTTGCTTCTGAGGTGAAGGGCGTCGACATCGATCTGGTCCTGAACAAGGATGTGGAGCTGGTGACTGACCCGAACTCCCTTAAAAACATTGACTTTTCTGATGGAAAAGGCGTGGAACTCGTCGTCCTCGACAAGGCTGTGAACCGCAAGAAGGCTTTCACCATCTATGCGAACCCTTCCGACGTGGCCAAGTTCGATGGCAGCTGGACGGAGATTACCAAGTCCTGGAGCAGCCAGTACGGCGTCAATTTCGGCAATGTGCGTCTTTACACGACGTCGAATCTTATGGGCAGAGCCGGCAATCCTGCTTATGTCCTCACGATTCCTGCCGGTTATGTGAACATGAAAGTTGCTGAAAAGAGTGTCATAGGGAATGACAATATCAGAGTCTCAGCTGTCCAGAGGAGCAACAGGGATTTCGTGATATTCCTTCCGGAGTACGGCCCTGCGGTATGGCATACCGACGGAAGCACTGCCTCATCGGGATGCGAATACTATAGCCCGCTGGCTTATGGTCCTGATGACAAGGGTGTTACCAGAGTTCTCAGAAACGATGGCTTTAGCGGAAGCAACAAGGCTTATGCCCCTGCCATGGGTATCAAGGACGGTAAAGTGAGCATCAAGCCGGCCGCTGCCGTAGACGGAAAGCTTTATTGCTATTCCGGTGCCAATGGCGCAGATCAGACTTCATGGGATGTGGAAAGCGCATTCGGCGGTTATTTCCAGATTTGCAAGGATGGTGAGACGCTCATTTCCGGCGAGGCGGACAAATTCTATACTCTCTACAATTCTGAATGGCGTCATTTCGACAATATGACCTGCTTCCTTACCCGAGACTGGGGCCAGTCCGTGCCGATTTCCACTTACGACAGGCTTTACACCGGACGTATCGGCGTCGGCTGTACCGCTGATGGCGCACTTGTGATTTTCGTCTCTGAAAAATACGTGAATACCCACAATCAGGGCCAGCATGTCGATAACGGCAAGGACGGCGTAGGCAATGACAAGAAGGGTCTTACCCTCTATGAACTTGCTGCTGTCATGAGCAATCTCGGCTGCAGCGACGCCATGACCGTGGAAGACTACAACTGGTCTTGCGTAGTGCTCCAGGATGGCACGGCCAGAGGAAAGGACCTCTTCTGGACCAACTCAAGATGGTATATCACACATACAAACCCGAACTATGGCGGCATGAAGCCGGAAGGATCCGAGAATGTCAATCTCGTAGTGGCTTGTTTTAAGTAGAAAGCAATGAAAAAATTCAGATACATATTGACGATGCTGCTGGCAATGTTCGTGACTTGCAGCGCATTCGCACAGAATCGCCAGATCAGCGGTACTGTGAAAGATTCCAACGGGGAGCCTGTCATAGGTGCGGCAGTTCTCGTCCCGAATACTACCAACGGAACGTCCACCGATGTCGACGGTCGTTTCACCCTCTCCGTTCCGGAGAATACATTGTCCCTGGAAGTCAGTGCAATCGGCTATGCGTCAAGCATTGTCACTCTCGGAACCGCTTCTGATTATTCAATCGTGCTCCGCGAAGACACCACTTTCCTCGATGAGGTCGTGGTGGTCGGCTACGGCGTCCAGAAGAAGATCAATGTCACCGGCAGCGTCTCATCCGTAAGTTTCGATTCGGAGAGCATCAAATCGCGTCCGATGTTCAATGCTTCCCAGGCGCTTTCAGGAACAATGCCGGGCCTCCAGGTGATGCAGGGCTCCGGTAATCCGTACGAGGAGGATTTCTCAATGCTCGTCCGCGGTACCGGTACGCTCAACTCGTCTGGTCCGCTCGTCCTCGTGGACGGTATGGAACAGGGCCTGGGCAATGTCAATCCTTCCGATATCGCTTCCATCAATGTCCTCAAGGATGCCGCTTCCTGCGCAATCTATGGTAACAGGGGAGCGAACGGTGTCATCCTCATCACCACGAAGAACGGTTCTTCTGCTGACGGCAAATGCGAAGTGAGCTATGACTTGACGCTTTCTTACAACCAGCCGTTCAAGATTATCCACACGGTATCGGACATGGCAAGCTACATGCGTCTCTACAATGAGTCATGCACCAATATCGGCGGTATCGCGCAGTTCTCGCAGAACGTCATTGACCAGTGGGTTTGCAGCAAGCAAGGACCCTTGGGGACGCGCAGAGTCAGGCTATTACAATTATATGGCTTATCCGAACACTGACTGGTGGGACGTCATCTATCAGAACAAGATAATGCAGAAACATGCGATTTCTGCCAGCGGCAAGGTGAAGACAATGGGATATAATGTATCATTGTCCTACATTGACAACCCTGGAATCATTGACAATACCGGTTACAAACGCTATTTCGGCAGGGTGAACGTTTACGGGCAGGTGACGGACTGGCTGAAGATCGGCGCGCGCATCTGGGGCTACCATACGGACCAGGACAACAGCAATGTCGGTTCGCTCACATCTCTCAACACGCAGAAGATGACTCCGGACATTTATCCGTATTCGAAGTCTCTCGACCTCTACGGCGGTCCTCAGGCTTATGGCCAGGACCCTCAGGCACACAACCCTCTCGTGGATATGAATTCTACCAGAGGCTATACGAAGAATACCCAGATTTTCACTGACTGGTATGCCAACATCAAGTTCCTCAAGTATTTCAATTGGAATACTGATGTATATTACAAGGATTACCGTCAGGAGGAACAGAGGATTGATACCGGTATCGGCAAATATGATTTCCAGAATGATTCTTATGTAATCGCCCCTGCCGACCCTTCAGAGCTTTACTCCTATATGTACAACAAGAGGGAGAACTTCGTAAAGGTTTCCAGTGTGCTCAATTATAACCAGACCGTCAAGAAGCATGATATCGCAGCGATGTTCGGTTATGAGATAAGCCATTTCCAGTATCGTGATTTCAGTGCCTACAAACGTGGATTGCAGGATGCATCCGTGGGTGACCTCAATGCTGTGGCAAACCCTTATTCTGCAAATGGTTACGGTACGGAGTACGCTTCCCGTTCATACTTCGGAAGAATCAATTATGCATTCGCGGGCAAGTACCTCTTCGAGGCCAACCTCCGTGCTGACGCTTCTTCACGTTTCGCTCCGGAATACAGATGGGGTTTCTTCCCTTCAGTTTCAGCAGGATGGCGTATGAGTGAGGAATCATGGCTCAAGAATGCGCACATTTTCGACAACCTCAAGGTCCGCGCTTCATGGGGCCGTCTGGGAAACAACTCCATCGGCAACTACGACTGGCAGTCCACTTACGGCACTACCAAGTACGTGTTCGGTACTGATGATATAACCAACGGTATATCAATTACTTCCATCAAGAACTATGCGCTTACTTGGGAGACGACTTCCGTTACTGACTTCGGTGTGGATTTCGGTGTCCTGAACAACAGGCTCACAGGTACGGTGGATTACTACAACAAGGTAACCGACGGCATTCTCTACACACCATCCATGTATATGGTCATGGGTAATGCCAGTGCACCTAGACAGAACATCGCTTCCGTGACCAACCGCGGTTTCGAGGCTGAGCTCGGCTGGAAAGACAGCGTAGGCAAATTCTACTACAGCATCAGCGGCAACGTTACCTATAACAAGAACAAGGTGAGCCGTTACAAGGGCAAACTCAAGCAGGGCTGGGAAGTCGACGGCGACGGCAACCGCGTATGGAAAACCAATATCGGAGATGTCTCCACCGGCGGTTCCACGAGAGTAGTAGAGGGCCACATGATCAATGAATTCTATATGATGGACCCTTACAAGGGCTCGGGCAAATATTGGAATGCGGACGGTACGCCTGACATCAACGGCGGTCCTGTCGACGGTATGATCCGTACGACCGACGATATGGCATGGGTTCGCGCCATGATGGATGCCGGCTATACGTTCTATCCTCAGCAGGGCATCGGCAAGCAGAAGATCTGGTATGGTGAATATATCTATGCCGACGCCAACGGCGACGGGCTCTACGGAAACTCTTATGATGCTGTGTTCCAGAATGTTTCGACAACGCCTAAGGTGAACTATGGTATACAGTTCTCCGCCGGCTGGAATGGTATCGACTTCTCCATGAGCTGGGCAGGTGCAGCCGGATTCTCGGTCTACTATTACAGGCAGGCAAGCAACTCGTCCAACACGATTTACGGTTATGCGATTCCTAAGTCTGTAGCGAAGGACCACTATTTCTTCGATCCGAAGAATCCTGATGACCCTCGTACCAATATCAATTCCAAACAGCCGCGTCTCGTGAACTTGACTTCATGTCAGTCCGATGCCACTTCATCATTGCACCTTTGCAAGGGCGACTACTTGAAACTCAAGAACTTCACTCTGGGTTATACCTTCCCTGAAAAGCTTACCAGCAAGATCAAGCTCCAGAAGATCAGAGTGTATGTCAGCGGTGAGAACCTGTTCGCGATCACGAGCTTCCCGGGAATGGACCCGGAAATGCGTTCGACGGCAGGCTATTCTACAATGCGCCAGTTTGCGGGCGGTTTGAACCTTACCTTCTAATTTGTTGAAATGATGAAAAAGTTAATTATAACAGCTGCGTTTGCTGCCATGGTTTTGGCTTCTTGCCAGACTCTCGATTTCGAGAGCTCATATCAGGTCGGATCCAGCAACGTCTGGAACAAGGCGACTCTTGCCCGTCAGGCGGTGAACGGTATTTATAACGAATTTTATGTGAGAGCCAGCAATACCGACAGTGAGGATAACTGGAGAGTGATGTTTGAAGCATATTCCTCCGTGATGGACACTGACAAGAACTGGTATGAGAACCAGAAAGTGTGCTACGGTGACGGAACTCCGGCCAGCGGAACCTTCGCGGAGATGTACAGATACTATTACACGTTCATTTTCCGTGCGAACGATGTAATCAGCCACATCGACAAGGTTCCAGACATGACAAGCGAAGAAAAGGCGAAGCTCAAGGCCGAGGCCAAGTTCTTCCGCGCTTACGGATATTATAATCTCAATGTCCTCTATCGTGGAGTGCCTCTCTATATGGAATACATTGAAAATGCTACGAATGCGAACCGTCCGCGCTCGACGGAGCAGCAGGTTTGGGACGCCATCATCGGTGATTTGACGGATTGCGTCAATGAAGAGAATCTTCCGGACCGCTACAAGGCCGGTTCGTCGGACTACGGTCACGTGAGCAGAGCGGTCGCCCTTGCCTACAGGGGACAGATGTATCAGTTCCTCGCTGCACGTGGAGAGGGTGACAAGAAAACGTATTGGGAGCTGGCCCTCAAGGACTTCGAGGCTCTCGAACCGATGGGGTTCGCTCTCTATCAGGGTGCCGGCAATGACAGTTTCAAACAGCTTCTCAAACCGGCCAACGAGCAGTGCGACGAGATGATTTTCTCCATCCGCATGACACAGCAGCCAGGTATGGGTAACTCCCGTGCGGTGCTTTTCGGAAACCGTTGTACTGGCGTGACTAGCGGCGCCTGGAATAACTACCTGCCTAACCCTGCATTCGTGGAATCTTTCGAGAATGCTGACGGAAGCAAGTTCAATTGGGATGATTACTGCCCGGGCTGGAGCGAAATGACTCCTGAACAGCGTTCCGTGTTCTTCCTCCGCAACGATATGACGGACGGCGAAAAAGCCAATATGGCTGCATACGGTGCCGATATGAGCAAGTACCAGCAGTATTCCAACGAGACTCGTATCAAGGCGGCGTACGATAACCGTGACCCTCGTCTGAAGATGTCCGTCATCACTCCGTATTCCGACTATTACGGCGGTATAGCAGGTGTGCCTTATACATTCACTCTCAGGTGGCCTTACCGTTCGGACGGCGCTTCTTCCCGCGACATCCGTACTGATACCAATTCGATGTTCTACTATCTCTGGAGAAAATATGTGCCGGAAGGCATTGAAAATACTCTTCGCTGGGTCTATGAGGAGGACAATATCCTCTGCCGTTATGCTGAGATTCTTCTCCGTAGGGCAGAGTGCCTGAATGAGCTGGGCCGCACTGACGAGGCCGTGACTCTGGTGAATAAGGTTCGTGCCCGCGCTAAGCATATTCTTCTCAATACCAATGAGTTTACGAAGGTGAAAGACCAGGCCGACATGCGCGAACGTATCCGCAATGAGTTCTATTGGGAACTTGCCGGTGAGGACAGCATGTATTTCAATGAGCTCCGTTGGGGAGTGTGGCTGGACAAGAAGTTCCGTGACCGTTCATCCGGTCAGACGGGTGAGATGAATACCAACGGCCTTATGCAGATTTGGGGAACCAGAACTTATACTTGGTATGCTCTCGGAAATTATGTGGAGACTTGGCCGATTCCTGCAAAGGAGCGTGAGATGAACTCAAGTCTTACCCAGAACGATGGTTGGAGAGACTAATTAAAATGTCAATCAAAATGAAAAAAATCTTATATACAATTTCAATGCTCGCCGCTCTTGTGGCACTTTCATCTTGCGAGGAAAAAGTTGTTGACGAGCGCCCTATAAAACCTGATACGGGAGCGGGCGACGGGTATTTTACCACCTCATATCTTAACCCGGTAATCAGAAACAATGCTCCTGACCCGTCGGTTTTCGACGATCGTGAGAGAACGGGATATTTCTATGCCTACAGTACACAGAACGGTACGAGCGGTACCTCGGACGTGGTCTACATGCCTGTTTACAGGTCTGTCGACATGGTGAACTGGGAGCTTGTGGGCAATGCTTTCGGCGGTATGGAAAGACCTCAGTGGGTCCCTGATACCAGAATCTGGGCTCCGGATATCGAATACATTGACGGACGCTATTGTCTCTATTATGCTGAAGGACATTGGGATGACCCTAAGAGGAGTGCCTGCGGTGTGGCTGTTTCCGACAGCCCTACCGGGCCTTTCAAGTGGACCGGTCTGAAGGATATCAATCCGCTGGCAGATGAAAACGGCAAGCTGGTGGACTATGCGTCTACTGGTGTGTCGAACTCCATTGACCCGGATATCATCCGCGATGAAATTACCGGCGAACTCTATCTTTTCTGGGGCAGTTTCGGAAGTGATTCCGGAATCTGGGCCATCCAGCTTACTGATGACGGTCTTGCGATTGCCCCGGGCGCGAAGAAGACTTTCATCGCTTATGAAATCGAGGGAACCTATATGCATTACAAGAACGGTTATTACTACTGCTTCGGTTCCAAGGGTTCTTGCTGTGAGGGTGCCAATAGTACCTACCATGTCGTAGTGGGCCGCTCGAAGAACATTCTCGGACCTTACGAGGGCAAGGACGGCAAGCTCATGTCTACCAGGAACAATGCTTTCGACAATGATAACAATACGATTCTGAGAAGTCCTGTTTCGGGTTATTTCGCCGGAACGGGCCACAATGCCGGTATTGTTACTGATGACAAGGGCAAGGACTGGATGTGCTACCATAACTATTGGGCAGGCAACCAGTACAACGGACGTTGCATGTCAATGGATGAAATCGTATGGGGCGACGGCTGGCCGTCTACCAAGACAGGTTATCCGTCAGAGAACAAGGTTGCAGGGCCTACATGGAAGAAAGCTGCTGATTCCAAGGCTGTTGCCGCACCGGTGGACAATTCCGGCTCCAAGTCTCTGGTCGAGACGGGTGATTCCTGCGGCTGCCGGAATACGTGGAAATACTCTACGGAGAATAAGAATAACTATGAAATCAAGATGATGTATGAATAGGATTATGAAAGTGTCAGCATTGTTGCTGACGGCAGTTTCGCTGGTTGCCTGTGTCAAGGAGGTCTCAGCTCCTGTTCCGAACAAGCGTCCTGAAGTGGAGGTCAAGTTGGATACGGTCCTGGTGGAGACCACGTTCAAGGCGAAACTTGGAGCATCGCTTTCTTCTGTATGGAATGGTGATGTGTCGATATATGACAATGTCGCAAAGCATGAGGCCAATGTCTTCAAGACGACTTCTTCGGATGGAGTTTCCGCGGTTCTTTCAGGTCAGTCCTATGATCCGAGCGACATGTATTACGCATTGTATCCGTCTGCCGCTTTCGGGTCTTTCTCCGAAGGCCATGCGGTCCGCACGGTTCCTGCGGAGCAGAAGGTCTGCCGTACCGATGAGAGTGAGGCGCTTCCTGTTACTCCGCAAGTGGCTTTCGCCCAGGCACTTGAGACGTCTCTGGCTTTCCGCCCGGTAGCTTCATACCTGAAGTTCAACATGGTCGCAGAGGATGTGAAGTCATTGAAACTTACAAGTCTTGACGACAAGGTCATTGCCGGAGCTTCTTCCGTGGACGTGTTCAGCAGGGATGTTGTCGGCAACGGCAGCGAGAAGGTCATTGTCATGACTCCGCCGGAAGGCGAAATCTTTGCTCTCGGCACCTATGTCGTGGAGGTTCTTCCGGGCACTTACGACGGCGGCTTCAAGGTGGAACTGGCCTTCGAGGGTGACTTGACCTTCACCAACACCTTCGCATCGGGTTTTGTGGTCAATCCGGGAGAGGTTGTCGAGCTCGGCAGCGTGTTCAGTCCTAAAGTTACTGCGCCGGTTCTGAAAGAGACGGTTACTGCCTTCACTGATGCGCATCTTTCTTGGGACACCATCGAGAGTGCCGACGGCTACAAGGTTTATGTCAACGGCGTACTTGCCGGTGATGTCAAGGAATGCAGCTACACGGCCAAGGAACTTCCGCAAGGCGCTGAATGCAGTTTGAAAGTTGAGGCTTACAATGATTATTCATCTGCTTCTTCAACCGTGGAAGTGAAGACCAAGGGCTTGCGCAAGAATGATGTCAGCACCGGTACCACATTCCTCTGCATTGACTGGGATGCCATTTGCAGGACCAGAAATGATGGTTATGAGCAGGCTTACCAGGTACAGATATTCGAGGATGAGGCCTGCACCAAGTTGGTTTATGAATTTGTGCCTTATGACGGACAAAAGCTCTTGAATCCATGCTTCGGCAATAGTTCATACTTCGGGCATACGTCCCAGCTTCAGGACGGAATAGAGTGTGTGAATTACCTGACTCCTACCAGAGTGTCGATCGGTGGACTTTATCCTGCGACTACTTACTATGTGCGCGTAAGGACACTCAAGTCGATATCCATGAAGAATGGGTTGGGTAAGGCTAACGTGACATTGACCAATGCCTTCGGCACATCAGAATGGTCGCAGCCTGTCGCTATGGCAACTGACAATGAGAGAACTCCGGATGAGAGAACCGTGTTCTATACCGGTTTCAATGACTTCTGCGTGCAGTCCGACTACAAGGCATGGGCGCCTGGCGCAGTTCCTGCCGGAAGCATCGCAGGTACGGCTCTTGGAGGATGTTGGATTCCATGGAATCATCCTAATCGCAACAAGTCCATCGGTTTTGCCTTCTATCCTCACGGAGAAGGTCAGCACCAGACCAACACCTGGAATCTTACGGCTGACGGCAAACATGTGGACGGAACTTCAGGCAATGTTACAGGAGGTTATCTGGTAGGTCGTGCCAAAGGCTCTGTAAATGCGATTACAGGTGATGTGGCAGGCTGGATTTTCGGCCGCTGGTCACGTCCTTTCATGGGAATGGTAGGTCTGGACGGCGCACCTACGATAGTCAGCACTCCGGCGATTCCTGCCGGCAGAGTTGATGAGGCCGGTTCGGAATGCACGATTTCCTTCTCTGCAGTTGCACGTGTCCGTCCTCAGGACAATTACTCCGGCACGCTTCAGGTCAATGTATGGCGTGCGGAAAGCAAGAAATGGGAGACTATAGGAATCGTCTCGTCCGATGCTTTGCTTCCGTACACTTCAGGGGCTTCTGTATCTGAATACAAATGCGATTTCACCGGGCATGTACATATATTCAAGACGACTCTCAAGCCTGGTGATGCGGTCGAACTTCGCTCGACCAAGGCGGGAATAATCCTCGTAGATGATTTTACTGTGACCAGAGGAAACAACATTGACGGTGTCTCCAGGGGAGATGTCAACTGGTAGAATTACTGGTCAAGATTCGCGAGTTGTCGAACTTGTATTACAATATGATGAAAATGAATAAACGAATAATAAATATTTTGGGCGTTGCGGCATTGATGCTGAGCGCATTATCCTGCAGTCGTGAAATCGGGCCTGTTGAACACAACCGGCCTGATTCCGAAGCCCTTGTTTTCAAGTGCTCGATGGTGGAGACGAAAACTGTCTATGACGGCGGTACTACGGTTTCCTGGAGCAAAGGTGATGTCGTGAAGGTTTTCGATGCCTCCGGTGCAAGCGATACCTTTACCATTGACGAGCGATGTGATGATTTCGAATTCGCCACCAAGAAATTGGGCGCAGGTCCTTATTATTCCATAGCCGGCCCGAAAGGCGTGGTCGATGCCGTGGCTTTCAATTCCGGTGAAAAGCAGATGAATTTCCCGATGGGAAGCAGTTTCGATGGCAGCTTCGCCTCATCAGACATTCTGGTCAGTATGACTTCCGATACGGAACTTCGCTATCATCATGTTCTCGGTTTCATCGAGTTTGAACTGGCCAGGGCAAGGAAAGTTGAATTTGCCGGAACCGGCGTTTGCGCCGAGTCTATTAGCCTCACTTTTGATGCAGAAGGCAAGTGGTCGATGAAGAGCGTGAATCCTTCGGACAAGATCACTGTAAATGCATCCAAAAGCGGTACGTACTATATTCCTGTCATTCCGCAGACTTTCGAGAAAGGATTCTCGTTCAAGACTATTGATGCCAATGATGTCGTAGTCGAAAAGTCTACAGCCAAGTCGAATACGGTTCAGGCCGGACAGGTTCTTGCGGCCGGTCGCCTGGGTTCTGAATATGAGGTGGATGATGACGGACGTGCTACTGTGAAGACTTCAGAGCAGGGTTATCTGGAGGTGTATTTTGCAAACAAGAAGAACAGCAGGTGCGTGATTCTCTATCCTGGCGGCGGCTATGCGGTGCATCATGCCGGAGGTATTGCCAGCGTAATCGAGGATTTCCGCGGCTCTGGCGTTACCCTTATCGTGGACTACTTCACTCTTCCGAACAAGGGTTTGCTCCGTGACCGTTCTCTTGAGGACGCCAATGCTGCGCTTGACTTGGCTTGGAAGAACAAGGCTTTGTGGGGTGGATATGAGAAGGTAGGTCTTATCGGCAATTCGGCAGGAGGACATCTCGCAGGTTACATCGGGCAGACGCGGCATGATGACGTTGATTTCCAGATACTTATCTATCCTGTCGTGACGCTTGTTCCGGGCAAGACCCATGAGGGTACCTTGCTTTACTGGCTCGGCAGTGATCCTTCGCAAGAGGAGATTGACAAGTATTGCAATGAAAAGCATGTGTCGCTCCAGACGCCTCCGACCTATGTTTCCTACAGTACCGGAGACACGACTGTCCCTCAGGAATACAACGGCAAGGCAATGGGTTATGCGCTCCGTGCCATTAACCACCCTAATTTTGAGGTGCACGTTTATAACGATAACTCTCACGCCACCGGCAATTGGCCTGACTGGCCTGAATCTCTATTCAAATGGCTTGATAAACTGGACAAATAGATCATGCTGAGTAGCAACGGAAGTCCCGGCGGGGGAGAGACCTCTGGAGGCATGGTCGCCCATGACCT
>FR882186.1 GCA_000434935.1 Bacteroides sp. CAG:709
GTGTAGGGAAAAAGATCATAGGGTTTTTAATAACTTGACAATTCCTAAAAGGGACAATCAGTATCGTTATCAAAACAATAAGTTTGACACAATCGTAGACAATCAGTCTCAGTCGGAGATCTCTTGGGATATTCGAGGTCCTGAGCAAAAAGTGAAATTGACATTTATTAATAGATTGGGTAATTCTGACGTGGTCACATTGCAATCTCCGCACGCTTTTGATATGGTTGTATCGTCAGGCTGGTTTGAATATGAGGTCGCAAAATGCTTGGAGTTATGGCCGGAAGCTAAAGATATATGGCTTAATACAGTTTTCCCATATAGGAACAATACATCGAAGAATGAGATTGATATAATTGTAAATGTGGGCTATAAACTGCTGTTTGTCGAGTGTAAGACGAAGATTTTTCACGATACGGATATAGATAAATTCAGATCAGCAGTTAAGAATTATGGAGGATTAAGTTCAAAGGCAATTTTCATCTCTCTTGAGCCTTTGAGCCCTAATACAATAGAAAAATGTGAGACCAATGGAGTTGAATATTTTAGTCTAGAAAGGAGGCCTGCAGTTGAAAGGAAGAAGGCTCTTTTTGCGAAACTTAACTCTATTATGGGTGTTTCTAATACTAAGTGATAATGGCGAGAAAGGTTTTTATGTCAGTTCTTGGAACTGGTTTTTATTCTGAGTGTACGTACGTCGGTGTCAATACGAGAACTCAAACTCGTTTTATCCAAGAGGCTACGCTTAATGAAATTGGCGCGAAGGGATGGACCTCAGAAGATAGTGCGTATGTATTCATTACAGATAGATCCGAGACCGATAACTGGATAGTCAAAGATAATTGTAGAACAAACCCGCGGTCCAAGGAGGTCGAACAATATGATGGCCTTCAGAAGGTTTTGGGCGACATGTCTCTGCCGTGTACGGTTGAATCTGTGAAGATTAAGGATGGCAAAGATGAGAATGAGATGTGGGATATCTTCAATACCATATACGGATGTATACACGATGGGGATGAATTATATTTCGACTTGACTCACGCTTTTAGGTATTTACCTATGCTTGTGCTTGTCTTGGGAAGTTATGCCAAGTTTTTGAAAGATGCCAAGATTGCCTATATCTCATACGGCAATTTTGATTCGCGGACAAAATGTGCAGATAATCCAGATAGGGACGAGTCGCCGATTGTCGATTTGCTGCCGTTGTCCATATTGCAGGACTGGACATTTGCTGCAGGACAGTTCATTAAGAGTGGTAATGTCGAAGAAATAGTCAAATTGTGCGAAAATGAATTCTTGCCATTAGTGAAAGCCTCCAGAGGGAAAGATGTAGCTGCAACTGCATTACGATATTACACGAAGGTGTTGAATTCTACTATCCAAGATCTCAGGTTTTGCAGAGGTATATCACTGATTGATTCGGATAATATTATCTCCTTAAAACGGAGTACTTTAGATCTTGGTGAATCGATGATCGATTCTTTGAATCCGTTGTTGGGCAAAATAGTGGCGTCTTTTGGGGATTTCGATGAATATGCAAGTATCAATAATGCATATAAGTCTGCTTTGTGGTGCTATAATAAGGGAATGTTTCAGCAAAGTGCAACTATTCTGCAGGAAACTGTGGTGACGTTTTTTTGCAGGAGGCATGGACTAAATGAACTGGTCGAGGAAGATAGGCGAGTTGTGAATGATACATTTTTTGCAATTAATAGGGATAAAGGTTGTGAACTTTCCGGAAGATGCAAAGAACTCATGAATGATGCATATATGGATAAAAAATTGGCTATGTCATTCGATAAGTTAAGCAAGACCAGAAATCATTTCAACCATGCTGGGATGAAGAGAGATCGTAAAACAGCTGAAGATATGAGACAAGATATCGCAGATTCGTTAAGTTCATTTCAGCACTTGTTTGCGCTTCCTAAAATATTCATTAACTACACAAATCATCCTGTCAAAGACTGGTCTGAAGAGCAGTCTTCCGCTGCAAAGAAATATGCGGAAGAGTTAGTGGATATTCCATTCATTGTCATTGACCCGGATAAAGATGAAGACGATATTGAAAAAATAGCTGATTCTGAATTGAAAAAAATATTGAAAGTTGCTGAAGGACATGATGCTACCGTGCATCTGATGGGCGAGCAGACATTGTCATTCTCATTAATCAAGAAATTGCAGGGACTGGGTGTCCGTTGCGTTGCATCCACGACTAAACGCGAGGTCAAAGATTTAGGGGACAATAAGCGTGAGGTGACATTTAGATTTGTGAAATTCCGGGAATACTGATAGTCATGGAACTTGTGCTCAATACATTCGGAACAAGTCTGTCTAGGGATAATGAGGGATTTGTCATAAGAAATCACGATGGAAGTCAGCGAATACCTGTTGCTGGTATCCGCTCTATCCAAGTAGGAAAAGGTGCTCAGATTTCAAGTGATGCTGTGCTGCTTGCTATGGAGAATGAAATCGAAGTTGTCTTTATGGATAGGGCTGGAAGTGTGATGGGTAGAATATGGAGTCCCAAGTATGGCTCTGTATCCACAATCAGGAAAGGCCAACTTTCTTTTTCCTTTGGACACGAAGCCGTAAAATGGATCAAGGGGACAATAATCAGGAAGATAGAGAATCAGCAGGCTATGTTGTTGATGATGAACACTGATGGAGATATGCGGTCGCAGAATATCATCGACAAGAACATAAATAGACTTGAGGATTATAAGAATAAGATTGTGACACTTGAAGGGGAAATTGTCAATGATATTTCGGCGACGCTGCGAGGATGGGAAGGTGTCGCATCGAAGATATACTTCGATACGATAAATGTTTTTCTCCCTGAAAAATATCGGTTTGAAAAGCGCACTCAGCATCCTGCGATGGATCCTGCCAATGCAATGCTTAATTATGGCTATGGCCTATTGTATGGAAAAATCGAAGGCGCATTGATAAAGGCTGGCATTGACCCCTATGTTGGCGTCATGCATAGGGATGATTACAATAGGCCTGTACTTGTTTACGATGTTATTGAGTTATATCGTGTATGGGTGGATTATGTGGTTTTCTCTTTGTTGTGTCAGAATGTTGTCACTGACGAGCATTATTCTGTCAACGATGATGGTTCTTGTTGGTTGGAGCCTCTGGGACGACGAGTCCTGATACAGTCTGTCAATGATTATCTGGACGAGGTCGTTGAGGAAAAAGGTGTTCGGAGAAGCCGTATGACCCAGATTTCTTTATATGCTCAAAACTTGGCGCAGGTTTTCAAAAAATATGCATAGTTATGTTCTCAGTTGGTTCTAACGTCCGAAATAATTCTGAACCACTCAAAAAAGTGACTCCGGAGTATCTCTTCAATGCTTTACGTTCTCCAAAGCCGGAGTTCTTGTCGAGAATCAGGCAGTTGAGGATTGTTCGTCAAATCAATGAATCTCAATATGTACAGTTGAAACAGCAACTTCCATATTTTGTCTGTGCTTCATTCAATCCTCCTTTCCGTAACACGAAGAACTTCGCTTTTACGGAGTATTTCATCATGGATATCG
Organism: Bacteroides sp. CAG:709; assembly: GCA_000434935.1. Classification (GTDB taxonomy): domain Bacteria; phylum Bacteroidota; class Bacteroidia; order Bacteroidales; family UBA932; genus Cryptobacteroides. Next base: position 3,543 of record FR882186.1, read on the forward strand.
ATCATATTTGTGAGAAGGGGCTGATTCTTGATGATTTGAGGAGAAAAATTGAATCGGACTCGAGAACAATGATGTGCTTCCTGTCTCCTGGAGAGGATGGACTGAAAGTTATAATGAAAATCAAGGACAGATGTTATGATGCTGGAGTGTACTCGGTTTTCTACAAGAAGTTCGTTTATGAATTTAGTCTTCAGTATGATCTCCAACAGGTTTTGGATATAAGGACAAGTGATGTTACGCGGGCTTGTTTCATGAGTGTTGATTCTTCTGCGTATTATAACCCTGATGCGGAGCCTGTTGACATGGCTGAAATAATAGACATGGAGGATTCCTCGGTATTGCTCAGGCAGAAGAAAGAAGTTGAGGAGAGTATGTCCGCTTTGACAGATATTGCTGACTCGTCCAGTAATGCGGTAGAGATCCGGGAACCTGATGATGATGCGATGGAAAGAATTCGTGGCCTTTTGAATATGAAGACGAAGAAAGTCTCTGTGGAGAGGCCTGTATTCGTACCGGCAATTCTGGATACGATACAAGGTGAACTGAATAATTATGTCAGTGATATCGGATTCATGATCTCTGAAATAATCAACATTCAATATGGGAAGAAAATTAGAGCGAAGCTCGGGTTGAAAATGGCAGAGGTTAATTTGTTTTATGGCAAACGTGGGTTTTCTGTAGTGGTCTCCCCGAAGACAGGTACAGATGGAACATTAAATATTCTTCTGGCAGACACTGTTCGGGCGTTTATTGATGAAAGGTAAATATGCCGAGAAAGAAAAGGCCGCCCCTCAGTCTTGCGGCGCAGGCAAAGAAACTTCTTGAGTCGGGTATTGGCGGTAGTCCTAAAGTTGAGAATAAAGAACCCAGCGATTCGTTATCCCCTCTTGAAGATAGAATTAAGGATCTTCTGGGATTGACGGAATCCAGAAAAAAGCGTCAGGATAGAATGCTGTTTTTTGTAATGTATGATATTGAGAGCAATAAGGTAAGGCGGCTTGTTTGCAAGTACCTGATCCGGGAAGGTTGTTCCCGTGTGCAAAGATCCATTTTTCTTGCTGATTTGCCGATTGACACTTACGCGAGAATAAAAAATGATCTTGCTGAGATACAAACATTGTATGATAATGAAGATAGTATAATTGTACTTCCTGTGTCAACTGATTATCTCAGGATGATGAAGGTTATAGGCAAAACTGTTGAGGTGGACATTATTACACATACGAAAAACACTTTATTTTTCTAGATAGTATTGTTATGAAGATTCTTGGCCAACAACAAAAAGTCGCATTGGAGCGAATTTCGGAATTTCTTAAAAGTGACAGACGTTTTTTTCTGCTAAAGGGTTATGCCGGTACAGGAAAGACTAGTGTCGTGCCTGAAATATTGGATGCTGCTGTTGGTTATGAGGTGAAACTTATGGCGCCCACAGGTAGAGCTGCAAAGGTTCTTGCGGAAAAAGCACATGTTCCAGCGACGACAATACATCGGGGAATATACCGCCTGTCGTCAATAGAAGTGAAGATGGAGGATGACATGTCGTCCAAATTCGAGGCGATCAGCACCGCAAAATTGAAATTCTATTTCCCTTTAGACCTGGATGCAGGTATGAGACCTCGACTGATTATTGTCGATGAAGCATCGATGGTGCAGTCATGCACTATGCGAGATGAAGTGTTCGCGTTCGGGTCTGGTTCGATTTTACGTGATCTTGAGACATATCTTGCAAGTACGCCAGGGTCTAAAATCATATTTATTGGGGATCCGTTGCAGCTCCCTCCGGTAGGGGAGTCTAAATCAGCTGCATTGGATTTGTCGTCATTTCATCAAGGCGATGCGGAGGAATATGTTTTGACTGAAGTTGTCAGACAAAGCTCTGGTAGTATTATTTTGTCGGAGTCGATGAAAATTAGAGATTTGTTGAATTCTGAAGACAGATATGAGTTTATAATTGATGAAAAGCCAGGGGAACTTGAAACGATTGGTGCGGATAAAGCCTTGGGACAATTTGTATTCGATTACTCTATGGGAAAGAGCGTGATTTTCATCGCGTATTCAAATAAAAAAGTTGCTGAATATAACGTCGGTGCCAGGAAAATCCTTTATGGAGAGAATGCCCCGGAAGTTGTCAATGGTGAAAGACTGATGATAGTCCAGAATAATTATAGCCATGTTGGGTTTGAATTGATGAATGGGGATTTTGCGAAAGTTGAAGAGGTCTGTTCTCCATGTGAATCTCGTCACATTACGTTGCGGGAGAATGGAGCTTCAGGTGTTAAAGAATACATAATTGAATTGCGATTTTACCGCGTGAAACTATTGCTTGGTAACGGTGAGAAATTAGAGACGATGTTGTTTGCTTCACTTTTGACTGATGAATATGTTTTGCAGCAGAATCTGATCAATCGCGCTATGTATGTGGATTTTGTAATTAGGCACAGTAAGATTAAACCAGGGTCGGAAGAATTTAATGACGCACTGATGCGTGATGAGTATTATACTGCTGTTAGAGTGAAATATGGTTATGCGGTGACTGGCCATAAATCTCAAGGAGGAGAGTGGGGAACAGTCTTTGTCGATTTTGATGGACGACGTGGTCTTGATACATCTACCCTTAGATGGGATTATACGGTCATTACGAGGGCGAGGACCAGATTGTACATGATAGGAACACCTCGGAAAAATAAGTTTTCTCAACTTGAAATCAAGTCTGTAATTAAAGTCAACGGCTATCCTAAAATGTCGGAAAGGATTCTGAATCGACCGATGACTTTGGATGAGAAACGTGAAGATGTGGAAAACCGTTTGTCTGGCACGGAATTTACGATAAATGAGGTAAAAAGTAAGCCGTATCGTGAAATTTATTTGATTCATTGCCCTGGGGGAGACTATAGCTTTGATGCGATATACAATAAGTCGCAGATATTCAGGCCGTTTACGTCGGTGTCTAACGGTCCGGAAATCGACATGGTTTTGGAACTGCTCAATTCTGAACCAAGTGGAAGGATTATAGAAAAGTATTCGCCTTCAACTGAAATGTTGCCTGTGTATGAGTTGGTTCAGAGCGCATGCGAGAGTGTCAACGTGACGATTGTGAATGTGGAAGAGTACGCTGAAGCATATAAGGTGGTGTACTGTTTGGAAACTGATGGTAAATCGTATTTGGATGTTTTTATAAATTCGAAGGGTGTTGTGACGAGTGTGATTCCACATTCAACTTTAGGTCAAAATGATTTGAAATTGATGACCCTCTTAAATAGGATTGAAGAGTATGCAAAAAACAAGTGAAATTTATAGATTGAGAAAATCGGGGCAGTTGGAAGAGGCCTATAATCTTGCATATGAGTTATATAGCCAATATGAGTCGGATGAAGATGTAAAGAAAGCATTGGCTTGGGTGCTGGTTTCGTTATGTAAGAAGAATATAGAAGAAAACGATATCGTATCAGCAAAAGAGAAGTTTCGTCTTTTGGATTCTCTTGGTATGAAAGGCGGAGATATGTATGCAGATATCCTTGTTTCGCAGATAGATTTTTATCGGCAACGATTATCTGTTTGGGGTGAATTGGAAAGAATGAGCAAAGCAGGAAACGAAGTGGAGGCCTATGCTCGGGCAAAATCATTGCCGTCGTCAGATTTATCTATCAGTAATGCTACCTCGTATGGCTGGATTATTTACAGGTATCTGAAAAAAGAATTGACTTCCATACCTGTTTCGGAAATGAATGAAATTCTGACAGCGTATTTGTCTCTTCCTGTAGAGCGCCCATCTTTGCTTCATTCTCAAATTCTCATGATTGCGGAAAACTATCTTTCATATAACGGACATGAACAGTTTGATTTCTTGCAATTCTTTAAAAAATGGGATCCTAATAATTTGCGAAATGAGGACCTTAGGACAGAGACTAGAGAAATAAATGGCAGAAATGTTACTTTTCGGTCTTTGGCTGCGAAATCGATGTCGTTATGTGTTGCAGATGTTAAACGTTCTAAAGATAGGGCTGATATTGAATGGCTTTCAAATGTTTTTGATAAGTGCGCTCTAAAGGACGATAAATGGTCTTTACGTCAAAGGGCTATTTTATATATTCTGTCTGGAAATAAACAGGCGGCATCTCAAATATATCGCCGGCAGTTGAAAATGCCAAATCCGGAATACTATCTTTGGTCTGAGGCTGCATGTTGCGAGCCTGATATGGACATTCGGGCTGGGCTTCTGTCAAAGGCTCTTACATTAAAAATCAAAGATGAGTTTCTTGGCAATGTGCGTCTCGCAATGGCCGATACTTTTTTAAGGCTTGAAAGGCCGGAGGCTGCTGCTATTGAATTGGGCAAATATCACAAACTTTATGAATCCCATCGGTGGAATCCCAATGCGAAGTATAATGAGCTTGTGTCTAAACTGGAGACGTTGGGGGTGCCGCTGGGGAATCCTGATCGTGATAATACTGAGCTATATAGACGCTATTTGCCTAAATCTCTTGAATATGTTTATTCGGATTTGCCGATTGAACATGCCATTGTGGATAATGTCAATGAAGATAAGCAACTTTTTCATGTTATATCATTGTCCGGGAAAACGTCAATAGTGTATTACAGGGATACAGAACTTAGACCGAATGTCGGAGCCATCCTTACCCTGAAGTACATGAGTAAAGTACACAAAGAGACTGGAAATGTATCGTGGAAGGTAATAAGCATGTCTGAGGATAATACGGGAAACACTTACGGCCTCAAAAAAGAAATAACGTCTGGCCGCCTTAAAGTCTCGTTAGGGAAAAATGGACTTTATGGCTTTGTGACTGAGCATAATTTCTCCGCTTATGTCCCATCATATCTGCTCCGCAAAAATGGAATTACCTCTGACTCTTGTAGCTTTTTTGATGTCTCAGCTGTCGCAATCTTGTCCGGTGTTCCATCCAAGTGGACGGTCATCGACTTTCACGCTCCTATTCAACATTAAGACAAAAGACTTAGGCAAACGACACATGAAACATCCAAAACTCACAATTTGAAGTACTTGCAAACCATCATATCCAGTTGTTCGTCGGTAATGTTTGAGACGCCTGCTTTCTTTATCAGAGAGAACTCCTCTTTGTTCTTGCTGATGACAAACTTGCGCTCGCATCCGTCAATTACGGCATACAAATGATAGTTGCCTTTGTAGGTCTCTTCCAGCCGTATATCCTTGATCTCATGTCCGTTGATTATGACAGGAGCGCGCTTCACATCTTCCTCCCACTCTCCCCATGCTCTTAAATGCTCAACAATCGTACTCTCGACACGCCCGATCCATTCTTCCGCTACGCCATTTTTCAATGCTACCGTGCGGAAGTTCTTCAGTGAAGATGCGACATCGCTAATGACGGTATCTGGCCTGCGGATGCCGTTGTCGCGGGCGAAGTCAATGATGTCTCCGCGGGTGAAGCCGCTAAGTTTCGCGCGTATAAACAGGCAATGCTCCTCGTTCGGCAGATATCCACCCCTGTTTATGACGTAGGTGATGTCGTATGCCGGAGATAATCTCCACGAACCGTCTTCGGTCATTGTGAATGAGAAATTCTTGTTGTGGTCGTCAGTATTGTTCGCAAGGACATTGAACACCATTCTGCGGAAAACCTCTTGGCAATCGGCCTCCGGAAGGTGTAGTTTGCGACAAGTCGCTATCAGCTGCTCGTAGCTGTCGGCATCGGGGTTTATCGCTGCCAATGTTTGTGTGTGTACCTTCTTGCGCCCGTCGCGATCGAAGCGTTCGGTCAGGAAATGATTGTTTCCCTCGGCAGAATACAACTCCGAAGGCATCATGCGGATGCCGGCCATTCCGGCCAATTCATAATAAGTCATTTCCAATTCCGCTGAACTGTACTCGGAATTCCCGAATTTCAGCAGGTGGTAGCCGAAATCCTCCATTCCGGAAATCTGTCCGCTGCGGATTTCTCCTGTCTTCCGGTTGATGGCAATGATTGCCTTCGGCTGTCGCCCTCCAGCGGAAGTCCCTACTGTCAATAAGGACTGCATGGTGATGGATTCTTCCGGAAGGATTCTGGCGTTCTCCCTGTCCGCAAAGATGCGCTCGGCCAAGTCGGCCAATGATTTTATGTCAATCTTGTCTGATTTCCGCTCAAGAGGTATTTCCGGCAGGAATTCCAATGCTCCCATTCCGCGTCTGCCGATAAATGCCAGCTTGTCAAGCGGATTGATGTCCGCACCTGAAAGCCGGTTCTGCTGGCGCCATAGCTCAAACAACTGATTGCCCCAGGCATCTGGTAAGGAATCTGCGACAAAGGCCGGAAGCTTCTGATAGATCTTTTCGCTTTCGCCCCATATCGGTGTCAATGCCCCAGAGCTGTCAATAGGCGCTGAAATCGGTGATATGTTCAGGCCTCTCTTGACGAATTCCGGGTTGTATGTAAAATATGCCAGGCGCCGCCGGTCGTTCCACGACAGCCTGCCTATTTCATCATTCCAGAGTATCACTTTCAATGTTTTCAGCATATTCCTATATTATTTTGAATGGCGGATGCGTTGTGCTTTTTTCTCATTTTTACGTGTCAGATATGGCGACTCGGGAAGTTCCGGCAGAAGGTTGTCCATGTTATTGATCTGACCTATGACTTTCATCAGGAGAATGAAAGTCGATAGTGTCAGGTTGACCGCCGCTCCGCTCTCGAATTTGTGGATAGTGGTCAATCCGATGCCGGACCGCTCCGCCACATCTTTTTGGGTGAGTCCGCAGCGCATCCTGTAATCCTTGAAACGTGTGCCCATCAATCTGACGATTTCCGGTGTCGAATATTCATAGAAATCAGCCATTGTCATTTCTTTATTTAACTATCATTATATTGATAGATATATCGTTATTTAGCCTTTTATCTTCACGCAAGTGATAGTTATAACTGCAAAAATATGAATTAAAACCAATAAAACAAACAGTACAATGAAATTGAAAAAGGAACTTGACAAGGAAAGAAAAATTTTGGTAACTTTAGATGGAGAAAAACTAAACTTTATAAACGCATAATACAGATGAAGATATTGGGACTGCCAGGGACATCTTTTTCGCCAAGAAGGGCGCTTGGCATTGATGTGCTTAAGCGGAAAATTGCAACAGCGACAGGAATCCCCACTACGAAACAGGGGATTGAAAAGAAGATCGGCAAAACTGTTATTAAGGGAGTGAAGTCTATCTTTGATAAATGACCGGATAACCCACTTTGAATCAAACAAATAAACTTGATTCGGCAAAATCAAACAATTCAGATGGAAACTGCAAATTACTGTTTACCTCTTCCTCTTTCTTACATTTATAGTAGACAGAGTGAAGATGATAATTAAACAGAATGAAAAAGTGGATCAAATATATCATTGTCGCTGCCGCGGCGCTGTTTGTGGTAGGTTCAATGATGTCGCAGGGAACATGATTGTTGTGTTGGGGCCCAAATGGAAACGGCCGGCAGCCTGAGAAATTCAATTGGAAGAAAATGTTTTATCTCAATCCTGACGAATACCTGAGAAGCAAATGAAAATAAAATTATTTACCCGGAAATCTGACGAATTATATTATCGCCAGCAGGGAATTGAGCGCTTCATAGATGCGCAGAAGACTAATTATAAGATTGCATTGGCGGAGATTCAATGCGGGCGGAAGCAGAGTCATTGGATCTGGTATATCTTTCCGCAGCTTGTCGGGCTGGGCCGTAGTTGCTACTCGACGCTTTATGGCATCCGCAGTCGGAAAGAAGCGGAGGAGTATCTTCAGAATGAAGTGCTGGGGCGTCGGCTGCGCGAGATTACGAATGCGCTGCTGAAGCACAATGACAAGTCGGCCGAGGAAATTTTCGGCGGGCTAGATGCAATGAAAGTGCGTTCCAGCATGACCCTGTTCGACGCGATTTCGCCTGACGACATCTTCGCGCAAGTCCTGGATACGTTCTATGACGGGAAACGCTGCGAGTTCACATTGTCGGCAATCGCGGACAAAACTGTATAGCGCCCTCTAAAACACTTGGAGTATAGATTTTGTGGCAATTTATACTCGGCAAAGTGGGCTTTTCTGAAATTTTTGCTATATTTGTAACAAATAATATATTGTTTGTTTTGGCGAAAATTACGGAATTATGAATAATATGTTAGCATTTAATCTGTCTGTACCTAAAGATGTTGCGTTACAGATAGCGGCAAGAGTGAAGACCAGAAGATTGGAGCTGGACTTGACTCAGGAAGGATTGTCAGCCAGAGCCGGTATCAAGTTTGCCACTTATCGCAGATTTGAGCAGACTGGTGAAATATCATTGAGAGGTTTGCTCCAAATCGGGTTTGCCTTGAATGCACTTTCTGATTTTGATGCACTCTTTACTCAGAAACAGTATCAGACGCTTGATGATGTTTTGAATGAGCAATATGTTTCACGAAAAAGGGGTAAGAAAAATGAATAGCTCAATTCTGGTTTTTCGATCTCTCCATTTGAGTTGCCATTGCGCCAAGGGGTGTTCATTGCCAAACCACGTCCGTTTGAAGGCGGCTTCGGGGTCTTTGACGATTGCCTGCCGGATGGGTGGGGGTTGCTTGTGCTGGACAGATATTTACAGAAAAAAGGGGTCAATCCACGGACATTGACTTTGTTGGATCGTCTTGCGATAGTAGGTTCTACCGGACGAGGAGCACTGGAGTTCCGTCCTGACAGAAGTGTCGTATCGGACCGGGAGTATGTAGACTTTGAAAAAATGGCGTTGGAAGCCGAACAAATACTTGATAGTGAGGAATATAGGGGAGATGGAATTGAGGAGTTCCAATACCGTGGCGGCTCTCCCGGCGGCGCGCGTCCGAAAATATTTGCCCGTCATGAAGGGAAAGAATGGCTGGTGAAGTTCAGAGCGAAGGCGGATTCCCCGAATATTGGTAAAGAAGAATACCGTTATTCGCTTCTTGCAAAGAAATGCGGAATTGAGATGCCTGAAACACGGCTGTTTGAGGATAAGTATTTCGGTGTGGAGCGTTTTGACCGGACGTCGAACGGAAAGTTACATGTGGTCAGTGTCGCCGGCCTTATTGGAGCAGATTATCGCTTGCCCAGCATTGACTATTCCCATATTTTTCAGGTATGTGCTGCTTTGACGCATAATGTGTCCGAGATGAAAAAAGTGTATCGTTTGATGGTATTCAATTATTTGATAGCCAATAAAGATGACCACGCCAAGAATTTTTCGTTTATCCATCGTGATGGCGAATGGCATTTTGCACCTGCATACGACCTTCTGCCAAGTGATGGCATCAATGGGTTTCGCACAACCTCGATCAATGATAAAATCGAACCGAAGAAGGAGGATTTGTTTGCCGTGGCTGAAAAGTTCGGATTGGACAAGAAAGAGGTGGTAGAGATTTTTGACGAGATAATGAAATTATCGTGGGTATAGCGCCCTGAAAAACTGATAAAAATGAACGATACGAAGCAGTACAAAAATGCGTCCCTGATCGTTTGCGGGGCAATGTGTGCCATATTGATGGTGAATAATCTGGTCGGGAAGATGTCCGGTTGGAACGAGCCGTCCGTAATTCCGGGATTCTGGGCAATGGCGGGACTGTGTTATCCTCTGCTTTATTGCTGGCTGGGAGTTCTGTTGAGGGCCTGGAAGCCGGAACCGAGGTGGTGGATACAGCTGTTGGTCGCGGGTATGTCAATGTTCTGCATTTGCAGATATCTGTGTCCGGACGAAGGCTGGCGCTTCATTGTCTTCCTGTATCTTGCAATGACCGGAATCGGGTATCTGGTTCCTCCAATGGCGCTGGAGAATTCCTCCCGGAACAAAGGCTGGATTTCACTCATCATGGTCGCACTTTCGGCCTTCTGTTATACGACACTAGCTGTCGCAATACAGCGTTTACAAAATGTGCCGCTGATGCCTGAACATGAGGATATGCAAGAGATGCTTGCTACAATATCAATGATTGCTGAACCGTTGATGGCGATAATCGTCGCTTATTTCGTGGTCCAGTTCAGTTTCTCCCGCATTGCACAGAATCTGGGAAGCCGTAGCTGGTTCATAGGTGTGGTCGCCGTGCCATGTATCTATACCTTTATTGTTTCAGCCATCCGGTTGTTGTCTCCACGATGGACTTTCTGTGTGGATTCTATGTGTTACAGCCCTGTGCTGTGGTTCATCGTCCAGCCGGTGACGGTCTATCTGGCAATTTCCCTGTTCCGGCGGCTTGTAATCCTTAAAAAGCGGGGCGGGACGCGGTAAATCTCTCCGGGGTGTCCGCCGGCGTGATGCTGTAAGTGTCTCCATGGTGTTATCCCGAGACTGCCGACGAGACCAGGGCTACCCCAAGACTGTGGCTCCCATGTCCTCGGTGTCTCTCGTGCGTACTAAAACGTTTTCTGCTCACGTTGCGTTCAATTTTGGCCACGACGTGCGCGGAAAACGTTTTAATGTGCACGGGGAGTTACATAGCATGGAAAGAAATGACCATCAGTAAAGACCATGTGG
>FR882187.1:0-26881 GCA_000434935.1 Bacteroides sp. CAG:709
CGTGCCTTGTGAGATGGCGGATGCGGCTATCGCTGCGCTTTCCATGTCTTTCCACGTGGTGCTTTCGGAGTAGGCATAACCTGTCTTTTCTCCGCAGAGTACCCGGATGCCGACGCCATAGTCAATGTTCAGGCCGCCGGATGACACTTCGCCGTCTATCAGCTGGTGTGTCTGGTTCATCGTATTCTCGAAGTAGAGGTCGCAGTAGTCGCCTCCATGCGAGAGTGCCGTTCCCGTAAGTTTCTGAAGGTCAGTATCTCCGACCTTGAATATGTCCAAATAGTATTGCTTGTCTGATATCATTTTTGTTTTTCTTCTATGACGTTGTTCGCTTCTTCGGCGAGTTGACGTATTTTCATATATGTTTCTTCGTCTTTGATGATAAGTCTGTTTTTCTGTCCTTCTGCGACGACACGGAAAGGTATCTGGGAGTTGTCGGCCAGTATCCACCTGTCAGCCATTGACTTATAGACATTGAAAAAATAATGCAGTCCTGCTGTATAGCGTCGGCGGATGACGGGTTCGGGGATGTTGTGCCCGCCTGCCGCAACTCTGGCGCGCACGCGTTCGACGGCGAGTTCGGGCGAGTTCAGCCAGAAGTAGAGAATCGTCACGGTGTAGCCTTGTTCGTGGGCGCGGTCAATCATGCGTTTGAGGCTTCTGGTGGCCAATGTGGTTTCGATGGCGAAGTCTTCGTGTCGTCTGAACAGGTAGTTCATTTTCAACAGCATGAGTTTGCCGGCTTGGATGGATGCCGCGTCCGGGCTGAATGGGGAGAGGCTCTTGGCGAATTCGTCGGAGTTCACGAATTGGCTGCATCCCAGCATTTCCGGCAGCAGCGCATATGAGGCCGTGGTTTTCCCGGCTCCGTTACATCCCGATATGACGTATAGCTGTGGCATGGCAATTAATGTTACAGTGTCAGTGTTTCGAGCGCTTGTTTCAGATGTCCTGTTTCAGACACCAGTTTTCAGGCGCTTGTCGCTGACAACATACGAAGATACGGAGAATTTCCGGTTCCGGCAATCGCGCGCGGGGGATTCTTGGTAGCGGGCGGGTGCTCGGGGGTTGGTGGGAGCTCGGGGGTTGGTGGGGTGGCGTCCATGCCTCCATGTCCCCGCCACCGCCCGGGCTTGTCTTGCGGAGAAAATTCCGGGGTTGGTGTGAGGGGCAGAACGTCGTGTTCAGCGTGGCCCGGCGTGAGCATTAAAACGTTTTCTACGCACGTCGTGGTTGTTTTGCGGCCTGTTGTGAGTGGAAAACGTTTTATTACGCACGGGAGAGTCTGGGGAAATATGAAAATCGGAGAGAAAACAGAGAAAACAGAGAAAACAGAGTAAAGAGAGAAAGCAGAGAGACAGAGGACGCAGGGAAAACAGGGAAATTCGAAAAAACAGAGGTAACAGAGTAAATGAGGGAAATCAGAAAAACAGAACAAAAGAGGACTCCGAGCAAACAGAGAAAAGGGTCAATAGAGATAACAGAGAAAATGGACAATGAAATGGGACGAGTAGAATGCGGACGTAACAGAGTGAAGAGAGAAAGCAGAGATGAGGGACGAATGCAGAGGCAACAGAAAAACGTGGCGATGGAAGCATTCTGGCGTGAGCGTTAAAACGTTTTCTGCGCACGTCGTGGTTGTTTTTCGACTTGTCGTGAGTGGAAAACGTTTTAGTACGCACGGGAGGGTCTGGGGAAATAGGGAAATAGGAGAAAAACCGAGGTAACAGACTAAAGCGAGGGCGCTGCGGAATTGCAGGGTCCTCGCTTGGGAGTTATTATTGTCCGTTATTTTTTGAATGTTACTATATTAACTGCGAACTGACAGAAAGGCAATTCGGGACGCCTACTGGGCAACGCCGTCAATGACTAGTTCACCGGTAGTTCCAGGAACGAATCTGCCGTAGAGATTGCTGTGTTCAGGAGCGGTCTTGCCGGTCTGGGTTATGGTGTTTCCTGATTCGGTGATGTTATTGATAGTCAACTTGCCCACATTTGCAGTACCGACTACTACACCTACTCGCCAACCACCATCGTCAGTGGATGTGAGAACGCAATTCTTAACTGCACAGTCAGTGATCGTGTGGAATGTTGCAGGGTTACATCCGGCATGGCCGATAATACCACCTACTGAACCTTTAGCTGAAATTGTACAGCCCTCTACTGAACATTTGGTAATCTTGATATATGTGTCAACAGGTCCATCATTAGGTTTATTATAACCTGAGGTCCAACCGATTAGACCACCGACACGCGCGCCGCCGGTAGAAATCATTTCAGAATTCGTAAGATGACAATTATCAAGTTCAATCGTAGGCATGCTATCTACATTGCAGACAAATGCGCCAATACCCTGATTGCTGGTAACATCGTTAATCTTAACACCATCCAATGTAAGATCCTTGACAACGATTCCTGAATTACCAGCGAATCCGCCAGCAAACAGAGGTGCATTCAAGCCAGAAATGGTATGGCCATTGCCGAGAACAGTTATTACACCAGCCCCATGATATCCGTCTATGGTTGCAGGAACCCAGGTTTCACCTTCCTTAAGGACAATATCCTTGCCCATTTTTACGACATTGTCGCCAGAATCTGCGACCGTAAATGCCGTGATGTACGCCTGAAGTTCTGCGGCAGTCATAGCCACTGGCTTATCACCACGTACAACAGTCCATACGCCATTAGTCTCCACTGAAATGTAGCCAGGAGCGAGATAAGAAGCAGCATCATCAGATTTTGCATTTGCAGGATCAAAACCCTGGAAAGAACCGCCAGTCACAATGATATTTGCTTTTCCTGCCGCATAGTTTTCGTTCTTGCAATTAAGCACAAAATCATATGGGCCATGTCCAGTCAATGGGCACAACTGCTGTATCGAGTATGAGCCTCCTTTAATTTCGGCAAGACCTTCATACACATGCAAAGCATCTATATTTCCGACATAAGTACCATCCTCTATTATCAGATGACCACCATCTGAAACAAGAAGGGCATAGCAATCATTTTCTTTTGCCTTTACAGTTCCATCACCTTTAAGAGTCAATGCTCCTCCAGCAACTTCAAAAATAGAATATTTTTCAGTTGCTTCATCCCAAAGATCTTCAGTATTGGTAACTGTCTTGCCATTAAGGTCGAGTGTGACTTCCGCGCCTGTTGCAACTGAGATAGGCTCATTCACAACAAGGTCCTCTGACAATGTAGCTGAGCCGCCGGTGGCGAAGAGGGCCTTGAGCGACTCCACGTTCTTGATGTTGACTAGGTCAATGTCATTGTCAGGCTCATTGAAGATAGGGACGATTTCGATATTGAAGATAACCTGCGAGGTGAGAAGGTTGCCGAGGATGTTGGTGCGGTAGTTGTTCTGGACCGGAGTCTGAGGTGATGAAGCTGTGATTGCATCACCCGTTGCAGGAACGAACTCAGCGGTAACATTGGAAATGTGCTTCTCGTCTTGCTTACCTACAGGGATGATGTAATTCATTGTCATCCAAGCATATTTGGTTCCATCTTTGATAACAAGTGGCTCAGCAGGAAGTTCAGCTGCGGCAAATGTGACTTTATCAGTAGCCGGGCCTTCGACTTTACCTTCTGCATTGAAAGTATCAAACACATTGGCAACGTCGGTAGCTGTGAAAACACTCTGTTTAGGAACAAAGCCGGCGGCAGCAGCCTCAAGGAGATCAGCAGTACCGAAGTTCACCTGCGCGAACGGACGGTAAAGTTTAATGGTTTCCGTCAATGCACCATTGACTTTCAGCTCTTTGCGGGTGGCATAGAATGCATCGCGTTTCTCGTCGTTGGCTTCAGCTCCTTCGTAAGAAATCTTGATGTTCTTCAAGTCGGTGACGTCGTAAGGCGCACCTTCGGCTGCCTGTGCCCAGAACACGAAATTGTACGTCTTGCCTTTCACGAGGCTGAATGTCACCTGTGTTTTCAGATCTGTGAATGTGGCAGTCTTGTCGAGTTCGAGCTTTGTTTTCGCATCGTCGTTCTCATAAACTGACACATAGAGTTTCTTGGCGGTCTGACCGTCACCAAGCGCTTTGGTAGCCATTTCACCCGGCAATGCCGCCGTGAATGTTACGTCTACCAACTGTCCGTCAGGGACTTCCGCCACCTGTTCCTTGTTACAGCTGACTGCAAGTAGTGCCAATGCGGCAGCTGCCAAATATTTTAATGTTTTCATATTGGTTAATTTTTGTTGTTTCTGTCATGTTTTATAGAACTTGCAATCCATCCACAAAAACTTCAACTTTGTTGTTACCCTTCTTCTTATTCCACAAAGAATTACCGCTTACAGAGCCAGCATCAAAGCCCGATTCTGTACAACCATTGATATGAACTTCATACTCAGAAAAAGTACTATCGATTTCTATTGCAGCCTTGCCTGTAACTGGGGTTGTCGCAATGAATTTACAATTATTAAATGTTGCAACTTCCTTATTGATAGATCCTTCATTGTATATTAGCACACCCTTACCTGCACAGTTGAACACACAATCGTTGAATGTAATATTCGTTGAGCCGTATGTCCAGATATTGTATGCGGCCGAACTTGTCTGATTAAATGTACACTTTTCAAATACAGCATTCGCAGCATAAGAAAATGGCTGTCCTTCTATCGTGCAGTCAACATATTTGATACTTGCCGCATGCTGAATTCCGGTGTAATTCGCATTAGGCGACTTCATCGTGACATTCTTGAATGTCAAATTCTTATTGTGGTAAGCAACCGCCGTTGGAATGTCGATTACAGTGCCCGCAACACCTTCAATTGTAACGCCATCAGCAACAGATGCTGGTGCGGTAAAAGTACCGGCCGGGACAACAATTGTAGCATTCTCCTGAGCTACAGCATTCTTAAATCCTTCCTGATTGACAACCGGGATTGTACCTTCCTTTGAAACCACATAAGTGCTTACACCATTCTCATCTGTTGACACCTTAGTTGAATGATACCCTTCAGCTACAAAATTCGTATGAGCGCCTTCAGCCTCATTGTCTGCAGGATCAAAACCGATAAATGTTCCGCCATATATCTTGACCGAAGCATGATCTCTATATTCATCCTGAATGTTAATCAAGAACTTGCTGTTTCCCACAACCGATTCAAACGTTCCACCATTAATGATAAGTTCAGAACGATAAGAATTAGGTGAATAAAGAAGAATTGCAGGGTTATCTCCACCATCAACATCTTTGCTTGCAATGAAATGACCACTATTTACAGTAACTTTTCCTGCTCTAATAATTATACCCGCATCAAAATGGCCTGCTGTTGTTCCGTTTCGGCCGGCAATTGTCAGATTTCCATCAATAACAAGATTGTTAGTATTGTCCTCAAGTTCAATTGCAGCAGATGATTGACCGTTTTTTACTGTAGGTCCAAGAATAGTTCCATCTCCTGAAAGGGTACAATTGATATTTTCATTGAACAATGAAATAGTTTTTGAAGAATATCCGCTTAATTCCGCCGTCAAAGTAACATCTTTTCCAATAACAATTTCAGTAGTTGTAGATTTTGCCAATGAAAGCGATTTAGTCAAAGTCATATCCTGAGACAATGAGACTTTACCTCCCGCAGCAACAGCTGCCCTAAAAGCCTCCTCATCATAAGCCATAGTCTCCTCATTCTCAAAAACAGGATCCACGATAACGTTGAACTGTGCCCCCGTCAAAAGAAGGTTACCTACGATATTAGTGCGCCAATTACGTTTAAGAGGAACATTCGGGACACTGACAGGAACAGTTTTCCCCGCAACAGTCAACTCTGCAGCAACATCATAGACACTGCCATTCTTCGGAGCAAAAACATAGTTCATAGAAAGATACTTATATTCTTTGCCCGCAACGGTAATATTTCCTTCTGGAACTGCCGCAGACGCAAACACAACAGACTCTGTACCATCAATAACATCATCAGAAGAAAGCGGAGAAAATTCCGTTGGTACATTCTTGAACGTAACAGTAGATGTAGCTCCATCAAAATCAAGCTCTTTAGAAGCAGAACCAGCTGCAAGTTTACCTGTTGTAGCTATATTCACTTGAGCAAACGGACGAGTAAGCGTTACTGACTCAGAAATAGAACCATTTACGATAAGCTTCTCTACGGCATAGAACGCATCGAAGTTTTCATCATTAGCATTCTTGCCTTCATATTTCGCAGAAATCTTTTTCAGTCCGTCTATTCCATCTATCTCATAATAGCCTACAGTTGGAGTCTGTGCCCAGAACACGAAGTTATAGGTCTGGTCTTTGACAAGCTGGAATGTAACAGTTGTCTTGCCTGAATTCATTTTCTTGGTCTGCACGCCAAGCCCTTCAATCGGGTTTAAGTTCTCATCAAATACCTGATAATACAGCTGCGATGCAGTCATGCCGTCACCAATAGCCTTCGTGCCGATAACTCCCGGGACGTCGACTGAGAATGTGGCCTCGACCATGGCACCTTCACCAGGGCCGACCTGCTCTTTTGCGCAGGCTATCGCCAGGACCGACATTGCGGCGGCTGCGAAAGATTTCAATAATTTTTTGTTCATAGTTTTATGTGTTTTAAAATATTATTTGTCAACGTATTATGATATTATATTCCCCATCAAAACCTGGGTCAATCGCCACGCCGCCTCCGGTATCCTGCATTAGGAAACTGCCTTTTACGGTGGTGAGCATGCTTCGTTTGAGAGGGACCTCTATCGGATTGGTCATGGAGAGGCGGACACCTTCCTCGTCGAAGAGGCCTACGGCTACCATGACACTGGACTCGCGGCCGTTCACCATCACGTAGTCGAAGCCCAGACGAGCATTGTGCTCATCTATCAATGTAATATCAGAAGTAAATGAGACGCCGGTGCTGGAGTCGCACGGCTTGTTGTCGCGCATGTTGAACGTCGACGGCATGTAGCCGGTGTAGTAGAAGACTACGTTGTACTTCTTCAGATCGACTATCGGCGATTTGCTGTCACCGTCGCCCTTGGTTCCGCCGACCGCGGGGTCAGGGTCTTCGCTGTCAGAAGCAGACTCCTCACCGGATGCAGATGAAGCTTCGGAACCGTTTTCCTTCTTCCTCATGTCCGTGATGACCTTGGTGATGAACTCCTGGAGGTCGGTCGTAATGAACTCGAACTTAGCCAGAGGACGCGCCATGTCCACGGTGCCGCTCACAGGCGGGACAGAGGCCCCGAAACGCTCCACGGTCAATTCCTTGTGGCCAACGAAAGCATCACGGAAATCATTGTTTCCCTCATGCTCGCCCTGGAGACGTATCTGCCTGAAGTTCTGGGTATTGTAATAGAAATCATCCTTCGAGCCCTTGTCCACGAAATCCGTCCACACGTAAAAGTCGTATGTACCTTCGTCAATGCGGAGGGTCACTTCGTTGTTCAGGTCGGAGATGTCGTCCTTCGTGAAGATGTAGCGCCCGTAAGGGGTCTCCGCGAACGAATTGTCGCCCAGCTCGCGGTACGCCTCCACGACGTAACGGATCTGATAATCACGCCCGTCCTTCGAACCACGGGTGTCGTTCAGGTCCAGGACAATGAACTGCGGCAATGCCGTGTCGAAGTCCAGCTTCAGCGTGGCGTCAGCAGGAAGCGTCTCAGGCCATTCGTGGACCGCGCAGGAGGCGGACAATGCCATCGCAGCCAGCGAGGCCGTCATTATTTTCAATGCGTTTCTCATCTACCCCCCCCCCACTTTTTTAAGGTCAAAACTGTATGAGAACGTCACTGAGACATTGTCAATGCCCACGAACGTGGTATGATATGAGCCCTCTTTCGGGCCGTTCTTTTCATTGTAGAAGCGGTCGTACCAGACGTCGTAGACGCCTCCGCCAAGGGTAAATTCCATCTCCCAGCGAGGGTTGCGCTTCGACAGCGGCATCCTGTAGCCTGCGGCAATGCCTCCTCCCCATAGAGGGCGGTCGCCGTAGCCAGTCTGGATTCGCCAGTCGCCTTTGGTCGCGTAGTTGAAATACGCCGTCCCGAAATGTGCGCCCACGAAGAGTCCCTGCGGCTTGGTGAACCACCAGCGGAACTCAGGCTGCACTGCGAAAGTCCTGAATTTCAATTCCCTGCTGAAATAGTCCAGGGCGGAGTAATATATCGGGAGAGTGAACGAGATGTGGCGCGTGATGTCCACCTCGACAGCGACATTGGACATGAACATTGCCCAGCCGATGGCATTGGTTTTTATGCGAAGCTTGCGGATCCAGTCAGGGGCTGTTTCGGGCATCGGCATCGGGCCGAAGGACAATGAGTCTGCGAGGGGCCGGAAGTCGTCGGAGGGGGCGAGGTCGTTGTCAGCAATCGTCGGGACGGCGAGGTCGGGGTTGCGCACGCCCACCTCTATATATACGTTGAACGCGCGCAGTTCAGGGAACATGTTCGTGTACATATAGCGCCAGGCAGTGCCGCCATGGAGCTGCTGCAGTTCGCGTTTAAGTGTCTGAGTATCATGCTCCGAGGAGAGCAGCGACAGGACTTCGTCACGGTATTTCATGCCGGAGTGCGACACGAGTTCACCGAGGCCGGCCCAGTCTTCGACCACGTCTTCTATATGGAGGACATCGTCGTCGAACGTGAGGTGCCTGCGAAGATATGCGGTGAGGTTGTCGCTTCGTTTTGCGGATATCTTGCGGTTGATGGCGAGGGTTCCCTCCGGAGACGCTCCGGCCTTATATGTGACGTTAAGAATCACGAATGCGTCGGATTCGCTCTGGAATGTCTTGACTCGGGAGATGAATGCGTCGACTTGAGACTGGTTGTCGCGGTATTTCGGGTCGAAGGTAGAATAGCCCTGGCGGAAGTACACTCGTAGGGAATCTGCCATCTGTTGAGCGGATGCAGAAACGCTGAAAAGTGTCAGTATAATGGTTATAATAAAATTTCTCATTGAGTATAACTTTACCCAATCCACAGTTTCGAGGACTAAGCAATCCTTAAAAGATAACTTGATAATCTTTGCTCGTCTTTTCGGTCTATATTCCTTTTCTCATCAGTCGTGTACGTCCAGTACACTCCTTCTTCGAAAAGAAATCTATCCTCGAAAATACTTCTCAAATCTTTACCAACTTATTTTTAACGATTGCTAAAACGTTCCAAAATTAAGAATTTTTTTTACAGTGTACTCATAAAAATAAAAAATGACGCAAAATTTTTATTTTTCGCGTCATTTATTGTATTTCTATATCTCTGATTACCAATCGTTCACTAGAAGCCTGTGTACGACCAAGGTGTAATCTGGTATAGTTCCTCTTTCACGGAATCACTTATCTGAAGGCCTTCAATAAAAGTTTTGATGGTATTCTCATCGATTACACTTCCTGTGCGGGTCAATGCCTTGAGGGTTTCATAAGGATTCGGGTAACCTTCGCGACGGAGAATCGTCTGGATAGCTTCTGCCACTACCGCCCAGTTGCGGTGAAGGTCAGCCTGGAGAGCATCTTCATTGAGAATCAATTTGCCGAGTCCCTTCTTGAGAGAAGCGAAGGCGATCAGGCCGTGAGCCACAGGTACACCGACATTGCGGAGAACCGTGGAATCCGTAAGGTCGCGCTGGAGACGGGAAATCGGCAATTTCATTGACAAGAACGTGAAGACAGCGTCTGCCATTCCGAAGTTGCCCTCGGCATTTTCGAAGTCGATAGGGTTCACCTTGTGCGGCATCGCGGAAGAACCGACCTCGTTCTTGTTCACTTTCTGCTTGAAATACTCCATCGAGATATATGTCCAGATGTCGCGGCAAAGGTCTGTCAATATGGTATTTATGCGACGGAGGCAGTCGAAGATGGCTGCGAGGTTGTCGTAATGCTCGATCTGGGTGGTCGGGAAGGAACGCTTCAAGCCAAGCGACGATACGAAATCATTGCCGAAGGCTATCCAGTCAATGTGCGGGTATGCGACTTTGTGCGCATTCATATTGCCGGTGGCGCCGCCGAATTTGGCCGGATAGGTCAGGAGCGCGAACTGTCTGAGCTGTTCTTCCAGACGGACCTGGTAGACCTTGAACTCTTTTCCGAGACGGGTCGGGGATGCCGGCTGACCATGGGTCTTCGCGAGCATCGGAACATCTTTCCACTGCTCAGCCATGCCTGAAATGATGTCCAGGATCTCTTTCAATGCCGGCATATAGACATTTTCCATGGCTTCTTTCAGCATCATCGGCTGCGAAGTGTTGTTGATGTCCTGCGAAGTGAGGCCGAAATGCACGAACTCCGACCACTTGTCGAGGCCCAGTTCATGGAAATGACGCTTGATGAAGTACTCGACCGCCTTCACGTCGTGATTCGTGGTCTTCTCGATTTCCTTCACCTCCATCGCCTGCTCCGGAGTGAGATTCAGGTAGATGTCACGCATTGCCTGATATTTCGACTTGTCGACGTCTGCGAGCTGCGGCAGCGGAATTTCACAAAGTGCAATGAAATATTCAATCTCGACGCGGATGCGGTATCTGATCAATGCGAATTCACTGAAATAGCCTTTCAGCGGTTCTGTCTTGGAGGCATAGCGTCCGTCAATCGGCGATACTGCCAATAATGAATGTGTGTCCATCTATCTAAAAATTAAGGTGTGCAAATTTAATAAGAAGTCGCGACAATCCAGCCTTTTGCGGCAGGAATTTCAATGCTCCAGCTCACGGTAAAGGGCCACGGTGCGCACGGCTTCAGCCACGTCGTGGACGCGAAGGATGTCTGCGCCCAGGCACAATGCCTTGTAATGCAAGACCTGCGTGGCAGGCAGCGATTCTTCCGGAGTAATACCGAACTTCCTGAATATCATACTCTTGCGCGACATACCCACCAAGATGCGTTTCCCGAGTCCGGCGAAATGGTCCAGTTCCCTGAGCATCTGATAGTTCTGTCCAATGGTCTTGGCGAAACCGAATCCGGGGTCAAGAATCCAGTCTTTCACGCCAGCAGCTTCTGCCTTCGACGCGAATTGACGGAAATAGTCCAGCACCTCGGCGGTGACATTGTCGTATTCCGTAAGGGACTGCATGGTCTTGGGATTGCCCCGCATGTGCATTGCCACGAAAGGAAGGCCGAGCTCGGCAACGGTACGAAGCATTTCATCCGACTTGTCGTACATTCCTTCGCCGGCCGTAACATCATTGACAATGAACTGGCCAATGGTGTCGAAGGTGCGGCGGACGACGGATGGCCAATAGGTGTCGACGGAGATGGCGATTTCGGGGAATTCCTGCCGGATGGCTTTCAATGCGGGTTCTATCCGGCGGCATTCCTCGTCTTCGCCGACGGGGTCGGATCCGGGCCTGGTGGAGCATGCGCCGATGTCGAGTATCGTGGCGCCGTCTCCGATCATTTGGGCTGCACGGCTGACAATGCGGTCGAGGTCATCGTTTCCCGAGCCGTCAAGGCAGCGGCTTTCCGCGTAATATGAGTTGTCCGTGATGTTGATGATGCCCATCACGTCGATTTTTCTTCCTGGGTTCATAGAGTTCATAGTTTGCAAATATAATCATCTTTCGGCATATTGCAGATATGAAAAATCCGGGATGGCTTGTGGGCCGTCCCGGAAGAATCTATTTAGATAGTCAGTGACTATTTGGAAATCTGGATGTTGTCGATGAACCAGCGTTTCTGCGTTACCTTGTCACCATCAGTAAGGTCTGTCGGTCGGATAGATATCCTGTCGGTAGACTTCAGTCCTTTTATCTGAATCATGACATTTTTCCATTTCAACTGGCCTTTTTCCCAGTCATTTACAAGAACATCGCTGATTTTCGCCGTACCGGCAGCAGTAACGATCTGACCGTCGCCTTCAATCTCCACTACAAGCTTGACCTTGTCAATGTTGCCTTTTCCTGTCATGTGAGGACTCCAATCGAATGAGAGTGTCACATCAGAACCATCGGCAGCAGCGATTGCAGGCAATTTAAGACCATGATGCTTACTGGTCGCACCGAATTTCATATAATATTTCTGCGAATATGCGCTCTTTGCAGCAGGGTTCAGCATCTCGTATCCAATTTCAGCAAACTTGTCCAGCAAACCTTTCTGAGTAGTCTGCGTATAGATATTCGGGGCGTTGCCACTTGCATTGTTATCACCTACGGAATCCCCTGAGCCATAAGCATCAGCCCATGGCTTAATCCACATGAAATCATCAAAATAGTAGACACCCGAAGCGGCCTGTGAAACATTGAGCTTGTATTCATAACCGTAATCCGCATTGGCAAATACTATTTCGCCATTTCTTGTTTCAGCAGCGGTATTCGCTTCGAACTGAACCGAAACCGGAAATGTTCCGGCCTCAGGGACGATATCAAGCAGTTTGATCCATGACGGAGCCGTAACCGTGAATGGAACATTGGACTGGACAGTAAACTTCTTGGTCTCACCGAAACCTGAAATCGTAGTGACTCCGGAATATGAGGTGATTTTGACTTCCGGTTCGAACTTGTTCTGGTCCACGGTCAAGACTGATTCAATGTCACCCTTGTAGAAACGGATTGTCGCAGTTCTTGCTACTCCTGTAACATTGGCTTCTGCCTTGAATTTCAATATCTTGGACTCGACCATCGCCTTCGTGGAGACTACCGGCACGGCGGTAATCCAGGAGTCGCTGATTTCCGTCTGGAAATCAACATTGGCCTGAACCTTGACAGTGAACTCTTCGCCCTTGCCGCTGACAGTCTTCTTGTTGCCGTCAGAGATGCTGATGAGAGGGTCGAGATCGCCGCCGGCAGCGGATTGAACTACCGTGATATAGTAGTGTGACACACCTGACTTGATGTCGATCTGGCCTTTTCTTAAAGAAGAGGATGTGCTTTCCTTACATGTAACGACGATGGTCTTCTCATCATCTGCTTCTCCTGCAGTTTCACTGAGGCTAATCCAATCCACATTCGGTGTCAATGTAAATGCACTGGTGGATGTCACCGTGAACTTCTTGGTTCCTTCAGGAACGCCTTCGAAGGTAATGATGTTGTTTTCCAGACCTGAAACAAGAATATCCGGTTTGGAAACGTCCTCCGTACCCGCAGCAATCACAGAGATTTCAGGCTGATTATCCGAATCGGTGGTATAAGCCAGACGGAAAGAAGATGTATTAGGCACTTCCTGCCACTGACTGCCAGTCCAGTTCGCAGCACAAATCAATCTGAACACTACGGCATCAGTTGTATTGGCATAGTTGACTACTGCTGTAATGACATCATTGTCAGCATCGGAAGAACCGCCCTTAAACTGATGGGTATAAGATACCTCCTTAGTTATTGATACAGGTTTCTCCTTGTTGTTGGTATCGCCTGTAATCGATCTTGTGATGAGTTTGGACGCATCTTTCCATTCTTCTCCGTCCTTGTACTGAAGCCTCCAGAGTTTCAGACCGGAGCCGGATGTCCTGGCCTCGAACTTGAGTTTGACAATAGAGCCGGCAGATATAGGCGAATTTGCCTTGAATTCCAGATAATCACCAGGCCATGCTCCACTGACGCGCGGATTCTTTCCGCTCACATCCAAACTTGTTTTTCCGCCGATTTCGCTCCTGTCAATGACATGATAATAGATCTGGCCGTCACCGGTAACAGGGGCGATCTTGTGCTCGGAAGCCCAAGACGGATAGTCATTGGAAGCGGCAGCCCATTGAACAGGGAAGCCTTCTACTGAAGCTTCTGTCGCAGGATACTGGATTATAGGAATAATGTCAGTGTACTCCTTTACGCCTTCGGTTTCATTCAACTTATATGTAACCTTGAGATTGGCTCCACGGAGGCCACCTGCATTTGCAGATACTGTAAAGTTCAGAGTATCAATGTGCTTGGACACCACATGCTCATTGGCATCCTTGATCCAATCAACGTCAGTCGTCGCATATTCCTCCATAGGTTCGAGAGAATAATCCCAATCGACATTGGCCAACACCGTGAGTTCGAGTTTCTTGGCGGTGGCGTTCACATCGTACTTCGCCTCACTAAGTTCCACAAAATCAGGGCTTTTGCTCTGATGAACAGTAAGAAGTCCCGGAAGTTCTTCGAAACCGTTTCCTTTATCGAACCAGATGTAGAAATATGCGTCACGGTCTTCCTTGTTGGAAAGATTTCTGGAAGCCTTGAAAATGAACTTTCCGTCCTTTTCTCCGACTCCCGGGAAAGGTGACACCCAATCATAAACCACATTTTCATCCGCAGGGGCAATTTTCCAGCGGAGGTTGGACCGGACCTCGAAAACAGAGGAGGCCAGCACGTCATCATTTCCGGTTTTTACGGATTTTTTGGCTGAATATTCCTGATGCGCGAGATTCAGCGTATAATTGAAATTCTCCGAATCCGTGTCGACTATCACATCGCTCCCTACCGAAATGGTAAAATTAGGAGTGCCTTCAATCTTGAACTCTGTCTCCTTCTGGCAAGATACCGCCAACGCAGAGAGAGCCACCGATGACAACACGTAAAATATCTTGTTCATACTAAAATTCATTATTTATTCCTGTGAGAACCATTAAGTTTCAGATATGACCAATCCAATGCAGTATGCATATTGTTGTCTCCGCCCATACGGCTGAGAGCGTCTTCAACATGCTGCTTGTTGGATGTCACGGTATAGTTAGGATAGCCCAACCTTGTAGGGAGTTCATTGTCATTTGCACCTGTGCCGACGCCGATCGTAAGCAACGGATATTCGGTTCTTCTCCACTCATGATACTGCTCGAAACCGCAATAGAAGAGGGACAGGTACTTTTGTGACAGAATCAGTTCCAGCGGGTCTGCATAGATGCTGGTTCCATCCTTTGCGGCAGCCTTGTCATAAGATGCCAACTTCGACTGTTTAAGTGTCTTCACATCGCTCTTCCTGATGGTCTTAGCCGCAGGAGAAGCCTGACCGATGGCATCCCATTTCTCGATATTGGCATCAAGCGCAGCCTCATACAATGTCTTGGCAGTCTGACCGGATATAGTAAGTTTTCCTCTTTCAACTCCTTCAGCTTCAATGAAAAGAATCTCAGAATAGTCCATGATGAAGCCCGGGAAATCAGCTCTGTTGATGAAGGAATTGTCCGGATATGACGGTTTCTTATTTTCTTCCGCATCCGTATCAGAAGGCAGACAGCCGGAAACAACGCCTACCCAGTCACTCTTTCCCATCTTTCCGAACATTGCCATACGCGGGTCTACGAATATGGACTTGCCCTTGCTGTTGTATTCGACTGTCATCTTTATGACTCTTTCCGTAAAGCGATAGCCCTGGAAATTCGTTGCAGTCTGCTTCTCCTGGCCCCAGAAAGACATATACGGATCCTGAACCTGGAACGGTACCATTGCATTGTCCGAATTCGAGGTCATTACCGGATATTTGGACGGATTGTCGATGACTTCCTGGATCTTGGCCCAGTTGCCGTCGTTCATTCCGGAATAGCGGCAGAGAATCCTGAGACGGAGGCTGTTGGCAAATTTGATCCATTTCATGACATTGTCGCCATACATCTTGTCAAGACCGGATTTGGAAGGAACCGGTTTCTTGGAGAGGTACAGACATGCACTGTCCAGGTCATTCAGGAAACAGTCCTGAAGGTCGGACTGGCTTTCGAACTTAGGTGTCCTGTTCGCAGTGAACTGATAAGCCTCAGTATATGGGATATCACCGAAAAGGTCAGCGAGATTCGAGAGGTTGTACACCTTCAGAATCAAGCCAAGTGCCTCATAATAAGGGTCATTCCACTGCTTCGCCAATGTAATCATGTGCTGGCAATCACCACCGTAACGCGCGTAATTATCCCAAATCGTCTGCCAATTACCGTTGGTTACTATATATTCCTTGATATGCTGAGTCTGGCCTGCCGTATATGCAGTCATCTGAATCAGCTCATTGTTATAATATTGGCAAAGCTTCTGGGACTGGTATCCGATGCCGTAGAGTATCGGCTCGAAACAGCTGCTCGCATAGATCTTGCCGAAATCCATCTTGTTCGGATTCGTATTTA
This sequence comes from Bacteroides sp. CAG:709, assembly GCA_000434935.1. Classification (GTDB taxonomy): domain Bacteria; phylum Bacteroidota; class Bacteroidia; order Bacteroidales; family UBA932; genus Cryptobacteroides. Next base: position 15,942 of record FR882187.1, read on the forward strand.
TATCTTCGAAGTCGCCAGTGCAGGCAGTCATGCCGAGGGCAGCAGCCGCACCGAACATTATTTTCTTTATTGTATTCATATCTCTTAGAATCTGATCTTGATGTTGGCACCGAAGGATCTGGTCATAGGCAGTGAACCGGACTCGATACCACGTTTGGTATTGGATCCTACATAACCGGTAACTTCCGGATCATAGAACGGATAGTTGGTTATGCAGAAAAGATTCGTAGCATAGGCTGACACGGTAATTCCCTGGATAACCTTGGTCTTTTCCATGAGCTTCTTAGGGAAGTTGTAGGAAACCGTGAGTTCTTTAAGCTTGAAGAATGAGTTGTCGTAGATGTATTCTTCGAAGTTGTAGCGGTTTGCCTTATATGTAGAATAGTACGATACTATATCGGTAGTAATCGTATTGTTCTTCTGATAAGTAATACTGCCGTCAGCAGCCTTTATGGCATTCACGCCCGGAGCGACAAATCCGTCATTACGGCCTTCAAGTGTATTCTTGAGCTTACCCTGATAACCGAGGATGCCGGCGGTGACAGAAGCGGTCTTTCCGCCGATCTGTCCGGTGAAAGTAGCATTCAATGTAATGTCTCTCCACTTCAAGGATGTCGTAAGACCTCCCAGCCAGTCAGGATTTACATTTCCGTAATATTTGAGATTGGAGCTGTCATCCAATGCCGGTAGTCCGGTCTTGGCATTGATGATATCCATGCCCGAGCAGTCCACCTGGTTTCCGTTTTCATCGAGATAAAAAGAGCCTTCCGGAGCTTGTTTAAGACCAAGTCCCCACAATTCACCCATCTTCTTCCCTACATAGTCGTAAACGAAGAGACGGCTTCCGATGGTGGTACCGTAGTCCTCCTGGAACGGATTGTCATTGTTCCAGCCGTCATACATTCTCTTGAGAACGCCGATGTTGCGGGAAGCATTGATACCGATGGTCCATTTCCAATCCTTGGTCTTGATCGGAGTGAAGTTCAATGCGATTTCAATACCCTTGTTGCGGATAAGGCCGACATTGGTGGTATAATATTTCGCACCGGTGATGTAGTCGTAAGGGACATCATAGATCTGGTCAGTCACATCAGACTGATAGAGAGCGATATCCACGCCGATTCTGTTCTTGAGGAACTTGGCTTCGAGACCGGCTTCCCATGTTTCCACATTTTCCGGCTTCAAATAGTAGTTCGGATAGGTTGCCGCAGGACGGTATCCTCCAGGGAAAGCAGTGGCAGTATATCCGTATGAGATGGAATAAGGAGTGGTATCCTTACCTACATTCGCCCAGGAAACACGTGCCTTCAAGAAAGAAACGGCCGGAAGCCAGTCCTGGAATTTAGCGACCTTGTCAATGAGGACAGAGGCGCTGACTGAAGGATAGAAGTATGACCAGTTGCCAGGTGAAAGTGTTGAAGACCAGTCATTTCTGGCAGTAAGGTCGAGGTATGCCCAATCATCCCAACCGAGAGAGACAAGTCCATAAAGGCTGTTCACCACTTTTTTCGATCTGTAAGCACTATAATCAGGTTGAGTTCCTGCAGGATAGTTGTTTACGTTATATACGCCTTCAATGTCAAGTTTATCGAGAGTGTATTTCCAACTCCTTCTGTTGTAGGTCATGTTGTTGCCACCGAATCCGGCAGTAAGCGTGAGCCTGTCATGAACGAATGAATCGGTGTATTTCAGCATGAAGTCGGTATTGAATTCCACAAGGAAGTTTGACTGCTCACGATACCATCCCTGAGTATAATTGTATGTATAGAACGGCTTGCGCTGTGTACGGAACTCATTGGTCACATCGGCTCCCGATTTCAGGTCGAGAGTGAGTTTGTTCTTCCAGAGGTTGATGTTGAGTCCGATATTGCCGAAGAGCCTGTCCTTGTCCTGGGTATTAGGCATCGCATACAAAATACGGTAAGGGTTATAGTAATTGTTCTTGCCGACAAGCATGTCGGTATCGCTCGTGAAAGTCTCTTTGTTCCAACGTCCCTGGAAATACTCGTCCTTGTAGTTCTTCATAGAGATGTTTGTCGAGTTCCAGACAAGCTGATAGACTACGGAGTTGTTCGAATAGCCGGTCGACGGCATATTGTCTGAGTCAGTCATGAAGTAGTTCACATTGGCTGTGAGCTTGATATACTTGTTGACCTGGCTCTTGACAGCGAGTGAAACAGATTTTCTCTTGTAGCCGGTGTTAGGCAGGATATATTCGTTCTTGGTGTTCTTGAATGAGAGACGCACGGAGGTTCCTTTACCGTTGCCGCCTTCGATGGAAACGGAATTGTCCCATGTCCAGCCTGTACGGAAAAGTCCTGAGTACCAGTCATCCTTATATGTCCAAGGAGTCCTGTGGGCCAAACCGGTGGCATAATCCATACCATCCTGCTGGAAGCGCATCTTGCTGGCATCGTACTTTTCACCGAATGCATAACGGCTATAGTTACGAGGCAGGCCTTCCACGTTGTGTTCAGCGTTGAAGAAGTTATATTCATTCAAGCCGAGGTCGGAACCTGAACCGTATTCCGTCTGGAAATCAGGCCAATATCCTGCCACGTCAGCTGTAAATTGGGAAGAATAGGTCACGCCGATACCTTTGGCCGTAGAACCTGACTTGGTAGTAATGATGACTGCGCCGTTACCTGCACGTGAACCGTAGAGGGCTGTGGCAGCAGCACCTTTGAGGACCGTAACTGATTCAATATCATCAGGATTTAGGTCAGATGCACCATCACCGAAGTCGATCGGGTTGTCCTGGTTGGTATATCCGGAACCGGATGCATTGGAAATCGTACCGGATGTGATCGGAATTCCGTCCACGACGTAAAGTGCCGAACTGTTGCCGTCCAGGGAGGATTCACCACGGACTACCACCTTGGTGGAACCGATAGGGCCGGATGCCTTGTTGAATTGCACGCCGGCTACTTTTCCTTCCATACCGCTGAGCCAGTTGGAGTTCTGCACATTGTTAAGGTCTTCTCCGGTCACTTCCGTAGCGGCATAACCGAGAGAGCGTTTTTCTCGTTTCATACCCAGTGCGGTCACGATTACCTCGCTGAGCTGTTCAGAATCCGGTTTGAGAATGATGTCATAAACCGAAGATTTGGAAACCGTGACGTTCTGTGTCTTGTAGCCCATGAACTGGACACTCAACACGTCACCTTCCTTGGCATTGACGGAAAATTTTCCGCTGCCGTCAGTGATTGTAGCTACATTCTTGCCTTCGACAACGACTGTAGCTCCAGCCATAGGCTGGGTCTTATCTGTGTCGTAGACCGTACCGCGGATCTGGCTCTGGGCCTGTAGGGAGAAACTTCCTCCTACGAGCATCAGGACAGAAGCTACTGCAGTCAGCAACGACTTTCCATAAGAGTTGAACATATTGATGCGTTTTATTGGTTTGTATTATTATGTATACTGTTATACTGTTTCAAAATGCTGTTTCAAGCATCTGACATGCTATGCGTGTTTGAGGTTTATTTATAAGCATCGGTCGAGAATTCTTTCGGGCGTTTCATCGTCTCGGTGTAGACATTTCCGAATTCATCCGTGACCTTGATGTCGATGGTGGATGTCGCTGATGATGCTTTCACCTTGAACATGTGGTAGTTTTCCGTCGTGATAAATGCCGGCGTTTCAGTAATCGAGGAATTATTGAAACGCTTGGCTGTCAATGCCGCGATATGAAGAGGGTCATAGCCCTTCACGCGCGTACTTGCGAGCGTCTTGCCGTTCTCCTTGATTTCTATCGTCCATTTCGGATTCCAGTTCCAGATGTTTATAAGCACCTCATTTTTGGAGTTCTTAGGATAGGCATCAGTATATTTCTCGAACTTCGATTTTAATGCTGCCGGCACTTTAGGAGCATCTTTCTCGACCGTGAACCAGACATTGTTCAGGTCATAGGATCGGAACTGCTCATTCTCATCGCGTCCTGTGCCCTTGTATCGCCATTTCTTGTCCGTGCCTGTAATGTCCCAGACGGAATATCCGCCAGGTGCGCCGTCGGTGCAGATATGAATGCCCGGTGTAAGATATCCCGACCACCACCATGAAGCGCAGACTGCACCGGCATTGTGCTCATAGATGCCGATGCCTTCAGAGGATTTTTTGTCCACGTTATAAAGCACGTGGGTGTGTCCGGTTACGAAATCCACCTTGTAGCCCTTGAATTTGGAGATCAGCGTCCCGGAGTTTTTCAAGTAATAATTATTTACATTCTTCACAGTCTCTTTCGCATAAACCGGCGCATGGGAAGTAACGATGACCGGTGTCGTCTTGGAAACGTAGAAAAGGTCTTTCGCGAGCCATTTCAACTGCTCATCCGTAACTTCGGACTCGTATGTACGCTCAGGTTTGGCGGAAGCCGCTCCCCCGACATTGGTACAGAGGATATCATCGAGCACGATGTAATGCACGTCGCCGATATTGAATGAATAATAGGTCGGGGCAATGTCTTTCACGTATTCGACCACAGTATTGAAGTCGCCGTCCTTGCACATGTCATGGTCATGGTTTCCGATAGTGTGGAAGAACTGGACTTGCTTAGCGGCATTCTTGAAATAATAATTGACGCTGTTCAGGTACTGAGGAAAGTAGTACTTCCTGGAATACCAATAAAGGTCCCAGGTCATGTCACCGAGGGTGATGACGTAGGACTTGACGTCGTCATCCATTATATCCGCCTTGACTTCTTTCATGCAGTTGTCGAACTGGTTCAAATCGTTCGTCCTGTCAGCCAGATGCATGTCTCCGAGGAAATACACACGATATTTTTCCTGATTAACCTTTACGAGGTTGAAATCGTGACGTTCCGCCTTGTCGGCTTTCTCGGTCAATGTCGCATGGAACTGAGGAAGCACGCCTTCGGAGCCTACCTCATAACCCTTTGGAATAGAAATGAATACATAGCCCCATTTCTTCGCGGATTTAAACTGATAGACGCCGTCCTTGTCCGTTTTCACCACTTCGACGCCATCCGAAACGACCACGTCCGCCAGCCCTTCACCGTCGCAATGGACCACGCCATACACGTTATTGCCGCCGGCCGGCTCAATGTCGACCACATCGAAGATTATGTCAATGTTTATGTAGCCGACGATTTTAGTCCGGGAATTCCTGCGGACCAGCATTTCGTAGCGTCCGGTGGTGACTTTCGAGTCCAATGTAAATGTGAAACTGCCTTTGTCTATGGACTTGATCTGATTGTCGAAGCTTTCCGCGGTATTCATCAGCACGATTACGTCGCCCTCCTCAGGTCCATGACTTCCTACGACCTTCAATGTCACGTCTCCGCCTTTTTTCGCGCTTACGGAGTTTTCCAATATTATACCGGAGACATTGATCGGAGTGCCGTCAGGATTATCAGGAGTTTCTTTGGTGCCGTCACAGCCCGAGAATACCACCATGGACAAGGTGGTTAAGAAAACGACAAGAATTCGTTTTAGCGTTTCGTTTCGAAAGTATTTCATATTCGTTATGTTCGTATTCCGTAGTTAATCGGTTTACATTTCGAAACAAAGGTAGTACAAAAAAAGATTTCCGCAAAAAAAATTAGAGATGACCAATCAGTCATTCTTGGTCATCTCCTCTGGAGCGGAAAACGGGGTTCGAACCCGCGACCTTCGGCTTGGGAAGCCAACACTCTACCAACTGAGCTATTTCCGCAACTCGACCGTAATTCATCCGGTCATCTCTGCAAATATAGTCATTAAAATCCGTTTCGCAAGATTTTTTCTCACGAACTTCAAACCGCCATCAGTTCCTTCCCAAGCAGTCTCAGCGTTTCCTTCAAAGCGGCACTGCGTTCCGCGCTAGGCTTCTTGATACCATATATGTACTTAAACAACAGATTCTTGCTGATACCTACCCTCGTGGCAACCTGTGAGACATTCAGTTCCGGAAAGTGTGAAAATATTTCCGCTATTTCATTATCCGGGTCCGGTTCCGACCTATCCAAAAAGCTGGATACATGAATATCTTCATCAATAGATGGCCAGCGGATATCGTCACCCCACTTTCCGATTTCATAGTTTTCACGTTGAGAAACCGTAGCATTCTTCAGGGACGGGAAAGCTTCCAAAGGACGGCTATAAACTTCACCATCTTCCGATTCCATAAAAATACGCTCCGATTTAAACCAGACCCTCTTGATTTTCAGGTCCGAACGCATGTCCGTAACATTATCCATGATATTCCCTCCATTTTTCAAGAATTACCAATCGCAACATACTGACACATTCTACAATCCGACTAAGATCCCGCTTCTTGATTCCGTTGTTTGATACCACCTTGACTTCCGGAGTCAATACAATTTTCGCTCGTCCGTCTCCATTTTCAACATGAACATGTTCCGGCAAATGTTCATCTGAATAGAAAAAGAACCGGCAGCCGTTAGAATAAAACAATGTCGGCATATCTCACCTCAAATATAGGGACAAAATTTTATCCCCGCAAGAAAACACAAACATTTTTCACTCAAGGACATAGTCGGTGACGTTGCGGAGGCCGGGTATGCCGAAGTAGGATTCCACTATGTTGCCTTTCAGATATACCTTGCGTTTCAGGTTTTCGGGATTGTCGGCAAGGTTCAGGGCGTCGCGGATGTCCCCTTTCGGAAGACTGACGGAAAGGCACGACTCTTTGTCGGATACAGAGGTCCTGCCGGCAATCGCGATATTCGTATCGGAAGAAAACGGCTCGTCGAATGATATGGAAGCGGATGTCATGTCCCCACCGACGATGTAGCCATAAACCCAGACGCCATCCGCTCCGACCTCCGATTTCGCCTGCGTCACGTTATATGCGGTCTTATAGGTGTTGCCGGAAGCGTTTCCCGATGAAGTTCCGCCCGACGACGATCCCCCGCCGATTACATAATTATCATACAGCCAAGTCCTGGATGTATCCACGTCTATATGTATCCTGCCTTCGGAAGACGACTGTGCAGGCGACGGAGCGGAAACATTGACAGTCAACACTTGTCTGGCTTTCAATGTCTTGGTAAACAACGTCTTGTCTGTTCCGGCATTGTTCAGGACAAGGGACACTTTGCCGGGGTTGAAGTAGGCTATCCGCTTTTCCGAATACCCGTACATGAGCTTGCCGTCTGAAGATTTCAGGAACAGGACGCCGTCAGGATAGCTTTTGAGGAAATTTGAAGCCACCTTGAGACGAAGCCCGGCATTGACCTGCTCACAAGAGAGATATACATCTGACACTTTGCCAGATTTCACTACCACGCATTGCTCATCGCCGTAAAGCGGGGCGGAGAAAGCCGGCTTGGTGAATTTCCCAGAGCGCACCGATATGTTATAGGTGCCCGATTTGACCAATAGCTTTTCAGGAGAATCCCCATACTTTCCGTCATATACGGTTTCGCCGCCGGAACCGGTAATTTTCAGCAGGAACTCGCTGGTATCCGGTATGTTTTCGGTCGCCTTGGTCTGTTGATAGGAGTATTCCGAAAAATGAATGCAAAGAGTTCCTTCTCCTCCTTCAGCATCCAGCTGAACCCGTCGGCATGAGACGGGGATGACAATCATTGACAAATAAATGAGCCCGCAGGCCAGCTGCGCCACCACATCGGGAAAAATAGTTTTATTCATGATTCTGATAGTATTTGTTTTGGCGGCGAATGTATCGGAATTTCCGAAAACTCCATTAAAAAAACATAAAAATCCGTGTGACAAATTTATAACACAAAATAATTTGGATTAATTTTATGATTCTTAACTGAAGTCTGCAAAGTATTCATTAGATTACCGTTTTTTTCCATCGGTAAAAACCCACGATTTTATACAAAAATTCACGGGGCCGCCGCAATCGCTGCGACTTGCCCCGCTACTTAACCTAAACTTAAACTATGAAAAACTTCGTTGCAAATATAACACTTTTTATTTAATTGTTTTATCTACACGAATTTTAGCATATTTAAGCAGTAATATTTTTTCACCGAAAGAATCGAACAATATCTTGGCTTTCAAATCCATCCCGGTTCCTGTAATCTGCCGGATAACGCCAAAGCCGAATCTATTGTGCTCGATACGCTGTCCGACTTTCAGTTCCAACACCGATACCGGAGAAAAATCAGCATCCGGCGTACGTGGAGCGGCAGACACTGGTTTTCTGTCAGGTACCGCTGCCGGCCTCAACGGACGTCCGGTAACAGGTGACACCGGGGCTGCACGTTTTTCAGTAACTACGGCACCGGATGTGCCATATCTGTTGTTGTATGCAGTCTCACGGGAACGTCCACCGCCGGAATTGCCGACATTGAAACGAGAGCCGAAACCGCGGAAACCGCCGGAATCCGGCACCGACACGACCTCATCATCCGATATAGGGTTGTCCACATACCGTCTGTCAATTTCTTTCACGAAGCGGCTCGGAGAATTCTGTTCATGCTTTCCGTTACGCATTCTAGTCGCCGCAAATGACAGATTCACAGCCACTTTCGCCCTAGTAAGAGCCACATAGAACAGCCTTCGTTCTTCCTCTATCTGAACAGGATCGGAAAACATTCCGCCGGAAGGGAAAATATTTTCCTCCATACCTGCCACATATACATAAGGGAACTCCAGACCTTTGGACGAATGCACCGTCATCATCGTAATCTTATTGGAAACGTCCTCATCATCAGACACATCCACGGCACTAAGGAGAGATACGTCCTCCAAGAAATCGCCCAATGTAACCAGCGGCAATTCGCTGTCCTGTATCGCTTCCACATCCTCGGCACTCCCCTCCGCCAGCAGTTCTTCCCGGTATTGGTTCTGCCTGTCCTCGACAAAACTCTGCACGCTGTTCAGCAGTTCCTCAATATTCGCCGCACGGGATTGACTTTCAATGGAATTGTCATTCTTGAATGAAGCATAAAGTCCGGACTGCTTGGAAAGCATGTCCGCTACAGTGAACGCATCTTCTTTCGTCAATGCAGCATTGGCCATGGCCATCATATTCTTGAACGCCATGATTCTGCCGGCAGCAGCGGACTTTATGCCGGCCGACTCCAGAATTGTCGGTTCACAAGCATTGAAAAGTGATAATCCGCGCGAGCGGGCAGCATTGACAAGAGCCTCCTCGGATGTCGCGCCGATTCCTCTTGCGGGGGTATTGAGCACGCGGCGGAATGACTCGTCGTCATTCGGATTGACCGCGAGTTTCAGGTACGCCATCATGTCCTTCACCTCGGCTCTTTCGAAGAAAGAATTGCCGGAGTAGATCTGGTACGGGAGATTCCGCTTGCGCAATGCCTCCTCGATTGCACGCGACTGGGAATTCGTCCTGTACAGGATTGCAAAGTCCTGATACTGACAATGATCCTTTTCCATTCGGGCGATGATTGATGAGGCTATGAGGAGGGCTTCTTCCTGCTCCGTATATGCCTTGATCAAATGGATCTTGTCCCCTTCCGGTCCCTTGGAAAAGCATGTTTTCGGGATTCGGGAAGAGTTTTTCTCGATTACCGAGTTCGCGGCATCCACGATTACCTGCGTCGACCTGTAGTTCTGCTCCAGACGGAACAGCTTGCAGTCCGGATAATCCTTCCTGAAGTTCAGGATATTCTCGATCCTGGCGCCGCGGAATGCATAAATCGACTGGGAATCATCCCCGACGACACAGATGTTGCGATGGAATTGGCTCAACTTCTTCAGAATCAGATATTGGGCCGAATTGGTATCCTGGTACTCGTCCACGAGAATATAGTCGAACCGGGATGCGATGTCTTTCAGCGCGGCAGGATTGTCACGGAACAATATGTTCATGTTCAGCAAGATATCGTCGAAATCCATCACGCCGGCCTGCTTGCATTTCGCCGCATAGAGCATATAGATGTTGCAGATTTCAGGCTTCTTCGCATGGGTGTCATTGATGATAGCCTGGGCATCCTTTTTATATACCTCCGGCGTGACGAGGTTGTTTTTCGCCATGGATATGCGGCCGAGCACATCCTTCGGCTTGTAGACCTTGTCGTCAAGTTTCAATTCCTTCAGGCACGACTTTATGGCACTGATGGAATCACTGGTATCATAGATTGTAAATCCGGAAGGATATCCGAGGCATTCTGCATATTCTCTCAAGAAACGGATGAAAACCGAGTGGAACGTCCCCATGTACAGACGACGGGCCTTGCGGTCCCCTACCATTGCGGCAATTCTCTCTTTCATCTCAACAGCAGCTTTCTTGGTGAATGTCAATGCCAGAATCCTGTCAGGCTCTCCACCGTTTTCCAGGATATAGGCGATCCTGCCCGTAAGAACCCTGGTTTTTCCCGCTCCCGCGCCGGCAACTATGAGTACCGGCCCCTCTGTCTGGCTCACTGCAGCTCTCTGCTGACCATCAAGCCCCTCTAATATAGCACGATTGTTTTCCATAATGGGAGCGAAATTACGAAAATTTTCAGTATATTCGCGCCGGAAATCCGAAATACTATTAAAGGTTACCTATAATGTCAAACAACATCGATTTGAAAGGAGGGCTGAACATTCCTATTTCCGGAACAGCGGCCCAGAAAACCAAGAAGACTGTCGTGCCTGACGTTATCGCTGTGAAACCTACTGATTTCAAGGGGCTTATTCCTAGGCTTCTTGTAAAGGAAGGCGATAAGGTTCTGGCAGGTTCACCTGTCTTGGCGGACAAAAAGAATCCTGACATCCTCTTCACGTCTCCGGTAAGCGGAACCGTGACAGAAATCGTCAGAGGAGAAAAAAGGAAGTTGCTTGAGGTAAGAATCAAGGCTGACGCTCAGCAGGAATTCGTCGATTTCGGCGTACACAAGCCATCAGAAATGGCTGCTGCCGACATCAAGGCGCTTCTGCTTCAGAGCGGTCTTTGGCCTTCTCTTATCCAGAGGCCGTACGGCATCCTCGCGGATCCGGCAATCTCGCCTAAAGCCATCTTCGTATCAGCATTTACAACCGCTCCGCTTGCGGCTG
>FR882187.1:26890-65887 GCA_000434935.1 Bacteroides sp. CAG:709
CGCTCCGCTTGCGGCTGTCCCTGAATTCGCATTCAAGGACGAAATCGCAAACATCCAGACCGGTATCAATGCTCTCGGCAAACTTACGGACGGCGGCGTACATTTCTCGCTTTGCAGCGACAATTACTCCGGCACCCCGCTCCACAAGATCGAGAACGTTATCCAGCATGTGTTCAGCGGAAAACATCCTGCGGGCAATGTAGGAGTACAGATCAGCCATATCTCCCCTATCATGAAGGGTGACACGGTGTGGACAGTATCGCTTCTGCTTCTCGCCGCTATCGGAAAGCTCTTCAACACAGGCAAGTACAACATGGCCAGAAAGGTTGCCGTAACAGGTCCTAAGGCTATCGAGCCTGCTTATGTAGACGCACTTCCGGGCATCGGCATGAAGGATCTCAAGGAGTTCTATGACAACTCTGCAAAAGACATGAGATTCGTGAGCGGTGATGTCCTCACAGGAACAAATGTCGGAGAAAACGGTTTCCTCGGCTTCTTCGACAATCAGGTGACACTTCTCCACGAAGGCACTGAAAGAGAGGTCCTCGGCTGGGCCAAGCCGTTCAGATTCGGCAAATTCAGCTCAAGCCGCACTTATTTCTCTTGGCTCTGCCCTAAGAAGACATACGACATGGACACCAACACAAACGGCGGTCCTCGTGCATTCGTGATGTCTGACGTATACAAGAAGGTGCTGCCTATGGACATTTTCCCTGTATACCTCATCAAGGCATGTCTTGCAGGTGATATTGACAAGATGGAGCAGTTCGGCATCTACGAAGTACTGCCGGAGGATCTCGCACTCTGCGAGTATGTGGATCCTTCTAAGAACGACATCCAGGCCATGATAGAAAAAGGCATTGACCTTATGATTAAGGAAATGGCATAAACTAACGGAAGTTATGGAAGATTCAAAAAATACAACTCAGCCGGGCCTTTTCGAAAGGGGCGGCAAACTTGGATTCCTTCATTCCAGCGTTGACGCATTCGACACATTCCTTCGTGTGCCGGGAACGGTCACCAGCAAGGGAGCGCATGTCAGAGATGCCGTGGACCTGAAGAGAATCATGATCATCGTTGTAGTCGCGTTGATTCCGGCAGCATTGTTCGGAATGTGGAACGTGGGCTACCAGCATTGTCTCGCAACAGGAGAAACTTGGGGTCTTTTCCAGAATTTCTGGTATGGTTTCCTTAAAGTTCTTCCTCTTTATATTGTAGCATACGTGGTCGGTCTCGGCATCGAGTTCGCTTCTGCCCAGATCCGCAACGAGGAAGTCAACGAGGGTTATCTCGTTTCCGGAATGCTCATTCCTCTCATTGTTCCTGTAGATGTTCCTCTGTGGACTCTCGCTATCGCAGTAGCGTTCGCAGTACTCTTCGGCAAGGAGGTTTTCGGCGGTACCGGTATGAACTTCCTGAACCCGGCTCTTCTCTGCCGTGCGTTCTTGTTCTTCGCTTATCCTAGCAAGATGTCAGGATCAAGTGTCTGGGTATCATTGAAAAACGGCGAAAGCCTCATCGACGGCGCTACCGGTGCCACCCCGCTTTCATTCGCATCTGAAGGCCTCGACGCAATGAACAATGCCGGCGTACAGTACGGCATGTCAGCATGGGACATGTTCGCAGGTCTCGTTCCGGGTTCAGTAGGTGAGACTTCAGTGATTGCCATCCTCATCGGCGCAGTCATCCTGCTCTGGACGGGTGTCGCAAGCTGGAAGATCATGGTTTCATCTGTAGCCGGAGCCCTCTTCGTAGGCTGGCTCGGAAACTTCTTCGGAGCTACCACCGTTCCTGCTTACTATCAGCTTATCATGGGCGGTTTCGCATTCGGTACAGTATTCATGGCAACAGACCCTGTAACGTCTGCACAGACAGAGTGCGGCAAGTGGATCTACGGATTCCTTATCGGTGCTCTCTGCGTGATCGTGAGACTGTTCAACCCTGGATATGCAGAGGGAATGATGCTCGCCATCTTGCTGATGAACACATTTGCACCGCTCATTGACCACTACGTCACAGACGCTGCGATCTCAAGAAGAGCCAAGAAAGTTAAAATCGCATAATATATCAAGGTATGAATACTAACGGAAATATATATACAGTCATCTATACGACAGTTGTCGTAGTGGTTGTAGCTGCGGTTCTTGCGTTCGTCTCTGAGACTCTCAAACCGAAGCAGGATGCCAATGTGAAGGCTGACGCCATCAGCCAGATGCTTACAGCCAGCAAGTTCTATGAAAAGAGCGAGCTCGACGCAATGAGCAACGAGCAGAAGATCGACGCATACAAGGCTGTCGCAAAGTCTTCTGTCATCGTCAATACCGAAGGTCAGGAGTGCGGCACGCTGGATCTCTCCAAGCAGGAGATCTACACGACCAGCCAGCTCAAGGCCCAGGACAAACGTATCAAGGACCTTCTCAAGAATGGTACAGCTGATTTGAAACTGCCTGTTTTCGTTTTCGAAAAAGACGGACAGACTGTCACAGTAATTCCTTGCTACGGAGCAGGTCTCTGGGGACCTATCTGGGGCTACCTTGCTCTCAATGAAGATTTCCAGACCATCCGTGGAGCATATTTCGATCACGCGAGTGAGACTCCTGGTCTTGGTGCCAAGATCAAGGACGATCCTTCTTTCAGAGCAGAATTCGAAGGCAAAAAGATTGACTTCGAAGATGAGGAGGCATTCCGCGTAGTCAAAGGCGGCGCTCCTGCAGGCAAGGAGAATGCGGTAGACGCCATTTCAGGCGCTTCCATCACCAGCCATGCACTGGGAGTTTCCATCGACAATTGGCTTCAGGCATACAAGCCATTCCTCAAAGCTGCTGCCGCCAAGGCAGTTCAGCCATCAGAGGTGGAGAATGCAGCTGATTCCCTCTGTGTTTCAGCAGATTCACTTGCAATCGCCAAATAATGAGGAGGAAATAAAATGAATGCAAAACTTAAAGAAACAATATTGAATCCGATTCTCAAGGGCAATCCTATCACTGTCCTCGTGCTCGGTATCTGTTCCTCATTGGCTGTAACCGTGCAGATGAAGGGAGCCTTCGTTATGGGTCTTTCCGTAATCGTCGTTACAGCACTTTCGAACTTCATCGTGTCTCTGATGAGGAATTCAATTCCTAACAGAGTCCGTATCATCGTACAGCTCGTAGTTGTGTCGCTGATGGTAATCCTCGTGGACCAGTTCCTCAAGGCATACGCATACAGCATTGAGACTCAACTTTCAGTGTATGTAGGACTTATCATCACCAACTGTATCGTCATGGGCCGTATTGAGGCTTTCGGTCTCGGCAACAAACCGATTCCTTCACTTCTCGACGGTCTTGCAAACGGAGCCGGATATGCCATGATCCTTCTTATCGTGGCTTTCTTCCGCGAACTGTTCGGTTCAGGAACCCTCTTCGGATTCCAGGTAATCCCGCAGTGCTTCTACGACGCAGGTTATATGAACAACGGACTTGTGATTCTTCCTCCTGTAGCACTCATCCTGCTCGGATGTATCGTATGGGTACAGAGAAGCATCCAGAAAGATCTTCAGGAGAAATAACAACTAACACGCAAGTAATATGGAATATATAAGCTTATTCGTAAAGTCAATTTTCGTTGACAATATGATTTTTGCATACTTCCTCGGTATGTGCTCATACCTGGCAGTATCTAAAAATGTGAAGACAGCTTCCGGACTTGGTGCGGCTGTTATCTTTGTGCTCTTGGTCACATTGCCTATCAACTACCTTCTGAACACTTACGTGCTCAGTCCCGGAGCTTTGAGCTGGCTCAGCCCAAGCCTCGCAAACGTTGACCTCAGCTTCCTGAGTTTCATCACATTCATCGCTGTCATTGCAGCCATCGTGCAGCTCGTCGAGATGATTGTCGAGAAATTCGCACCGACTCTCTACTCCGAGCTCGGTATCTTCCTGCCGCTTATCGCTGTGAACTGCGCTATCCTCGGCGGTGCGCTCTTCATGCAGCAGAAAGATTTCGTCAATGTCGGTGAAGCTACCGTATACGCTCTCGGTTCAGGTATCGGCTGGTTCCTCGCTATCGTGACACTCGCTGCCATCAGAGAGAAGATGTCATACTCGAATGTACCTGCACCTCTCAAGGGTATCGGTATCACATTCATCACCGTAGGTCTCATGGCCATGGCGTTTATGACATTCATGGGTATTTCACTTTAATAGGAGACTTGAAAGATGAATGAAATTACTCTTACAATTATAGCCTCTGCAGCAACCATTACCGTGGTTACGCTGATTTTGGTAGTTCTGCTGCTGTGGGTTAAGACAAAACTGACCCCAAGCGGTACAGTTAAGATTGACATCAACGGAGGAAACAAGGTCCTCGAAGTAGCTCCTGGCAATTCCCTCATGGGTGCTCTTGCAGAGGAGAAGATTTTCCTGCCTTCAGCCTGCGGCGGTAAAGCAAACTGCGGACAGTGCAAGGTCAGAGTTCTCGAGGGCGGCGGCAATATCCTGCCTACCGAAACCGGTTTCTTCAACAGAAAACAGATTAAGGACAACTGGAGACTCGGTTGCCAGGTCAAAGTCAAGGAAGACCTCAAGATCGAGGTTCCTGAGTCAGTACTCAGCGTGAAGAAGGTAGAGTGCGAGGTTATCTCGAACCACAACGTGGCTACCTTCATCAAGGAATTCACAGTCAAACTTCCTGAAGGTGTGCATCTTGATTTCAAATCAGGTGAGTACATCCAGATTGATATTCCTCAGGGAACATTCAATTTCAGCGATATTGACGTAGATCCTGAGTACAAGGCAGACTGGGAGCACTTCAAGTTCTTCGACCTCAAGTGCGTAAACCCGGAGCCGACAATGAGGGCATACTCTATGGCCTCTTATCCTGCTGAGGGCGATATCATCAAGCTTAATGTACGTATCGCTACCCCTCCGTTCGACAGGTCTGCTCCTAAGGGAAGCAACAAGCTTCTGCCTGTAAACCCTGGTATCGGTTCTTCATATATCTACACCCGTCACCCTGGTGACAAGGTTATGATTTCCGGTCCGTTCGGTGAATTCCTTCTTCCTAAGGATGACCCGGATTCACAGGAATACATCTTCGTCGGCGGTGGTGCTGGTATGGCTCCTCTCAGAAGCCACATCATGCACTTGTTCAAGACTCTCAAGACCAAGAAGCAGGTCAACTTCTTCTATGGTGCACGTAGCTTGAAAGAGGCATTCTATCTCGAAGACTATGCTGAAATCGAGAAAGAGTTCCCTAACTTCCACTTCCATCTTGCTCTCGACCGTCCGGATCCGGCAGCAGATGCAGCAGGAGTCAAGTACGTAGCCGGTTTCGTCCACAATGTAATGTACGAGACATACCTGAAGGAGCATGACACACCTGAAGATATCAAATATTTCATGTGCGGTCCTCCTATGATGGTGAAATCAGTCAACACATTGCTTGACAGCCTTGGAGTTCCACCTGAGAATGTCCTTTATGACAATTTTGGAGGTTAATCCTCTTCTTATAACTAGAAAAAGCCGTTTGGAAGCAGTTCCAGACGGCTTTTTTGTATGTGGATAGTGGCGTTAAATATCGATTTTTTATCAATTACAATTTTGTCACAGGACATAAAAATCATAAAAATGTGACATGCGTAAGTCCACATTTCCATTAAAATACGAAAACGTCGGAATACCTTTGCCTTCGAAAAAACTCGATACAATGGAAAAGAAAAGACTCATATTGAAAGGCCGGCGACACAAAACAAGACCTTGCTTAACCCTTAACAATCATCCCTTGGCCATTCTGGCCGTTTGGTTTATCTTGCTATCTTCCCTGCCGGCCTTTTATTCTTGCAATCGACACGGAGACGCGTTTGAAGATACAGATCTGAAGGAGTGCACTGTCTGCCTCAAATCTGCTGACGTAGACAAGATTTCCGGGCTGGACGTATTCTTCTTCAACGATGACAGGCTCAGAAAACTCGACTCCTGGCAGCACCTGGATTCAGCAGGAAGCGGAACAGTGGAATGCGCCTCAAGACAAGGAAAGAAAATCGTCGTGGCGATTGCCAATGCCCGTCTTACAGATGAAGAATGCAGAAAGATACGTTCATACGAAGATCTCGGAGGTCTGCATGCAGAACTACAGTCGGACAATCCTGATTCACCCATAATGAGCGGAGTAGGAAAGGTCTCTGCCGGGAACGGGAGATATTCAGAAATCGTGATGGAACCGCTGCTGTGTGAAATTGTATTGAACAGCATAAGCTGCGACTTCCACCTGCGGCCTTATGCCGGAAAAATGCTGGAAAACGTAAGAGTATATCTGACCAATGTCAGCGGCAGGATGCCATACATCGGGCACGTGCCAGCTGCTCCTGAAAGCATATTGAATCATGGTCATCTTTCGGATGAGGACATCCGCAAATTCGAGGGCAAATGCTTAATCTACAATGAAATGACAGATATCGGCGAATCAGTAGTCTACCCGGAAATAAAGCTATATTGTTACGAAAATCTTGTCCGCGAAGAGGGGCTGGCAACGCCTTTCACACGCCTGGTAATCGAGGGTGAACTCGATGGAAAGAAAACATATTATCCTCTGAATATCAATCGCGGAATATGGAGCGACGGAGAGAGCAACGGACTTGCGCGTAACCGTTCATACACCTATGACATCACATTGACAAGGCGCGGTGTCAACGATCCTGACAACGCAATAGAAATGCAGGAAATCCAATGCGACTTCCAGGTCAAGCCTTGGAAAGACAAGGAACGAAGGATAATAACTTTCTGATAATCAAGGTACTATGAAGAAGCATATTACATACATGATTCTATGTATGCTGTCGGCAGCATGCAGCAGAACGGCAACGACACCTGAATACGGCATGGTTTCCATAGCATTCACTCCGGGAATCCTGCATACCAAGACCTACGACCCGGAAGAGAACAAGATCAGTGATCTGAACGTATTCATATTCGATGAAAACGGAATTCTGGAAGAGTCCAGATATCTGCAACGTTCAGGCCTTCAGAGCGACGGCAATACGGTATTCTGCAACATGCGATGTATCCGCAACACGGAATTACAGGTTTTCGCATGTGCCAACGTGGGCTTCAGGATCAATGATATAAACGATATTGATGACCTGAACAAGTTCCGATACTATATGTCGTATCCGGACGAATACAGCAGGGGCATACCGATGAGCGGCAGCAGCGGAAAAGTAAAAGTCAACAATGACAAGAAAAGCATTGTCGTGAAAATGGAAAGGCTTATGTCGCGGATATCAGTTTCCGTGGACCGCAGGGCATTGAAAAAGAATGTCAGATTCAATGTCAGAAGCATACGCATCGGAGGATGCCCGAAATCGGCGAACATGTTTGCCAGAAGCAAAGCAGAAGGTAAGGGAGACACATTCGGGCAGGGATTCATGAAACGGTATGCAGAGACGGACGACCTCAACATTGACGAGACCGCAGGTGTAAGCCGGGAAGTGGACGTCTATATGCTGGAAAACATGCAGGGAAACCTTCTTCCCGGTGCCAAGACGGAAGCCGACAAGGTATTGGACCTTTCCGATGCATTGTCCGAAGTCTGTTCCTATATCGAAATGAAGATTGAGTACAAGTCGGATTCGCTATACAGCAGACCGGAAGAATATCTGACATACAGATTCTATCTCGGAGACAGTCCGTCAAATTTCGATGTGGAGAGGAATTGTCATTACCACCTGACTGTCAAGCCGATAGGAGCCGGGGTCCCGGAAAGTTCATGGAGAGTGGACAAAAGCGGACTGGCGGCATACGGAACGACCAGCATAAAGCTTCATCCGGGAAATTACATTGAAGGAAAAGTCGGGGACAAAGTTCATTTGTGGGCAGAAACCGCCCCTGCAGGAGCCCGGTTGACATTCGGCAAGGAGGAATTGGAATATGACAAGAGCCGCGGACTATATGACTATACGATGGACAGGGACGGACATGGGGTCACGCTTCACCTGAAGAACAAAGGAAGCGGCATAGTTTACATCGAAGCCGGGGCCCCGGTAAGTGATGCCGCAATGGCAGTAATCGTTATCAATTGAAATGAACGGTATGAGAAAGATATTGACATGGATGGCAGTATGCTGTTTCATATTGTCATGCAGCGCTCTGCCACAGGCGCTGCCGGAGGATTCATGCTCCGTCATTTCCGGAAAGACGAAAGCCGCGGATTCCGGTGATGAAGCTGTTGATGACTTCGTGTTCGGTCTTTCCGTGCACTTGGGAAATCAGGAGCCATATTCGGCTGATTACATGTGGAATACCAGAGTATCGGCGAGAGACGGAATATGGAGAACAGATGACGTTATCTATTGGATGTCAGGGGTACCGCTCAGATTCTATGCATATATGCCATACATGAATCCGACTGTTTCGAATGAATTCATGACAATATCCTCCGCCGGAGAAGTTCCTGAACTCCAATACAATGCTTCTGTCAATGCCGGACAGCATATTGATATCCAGGTGGCAGAAGACATCAGGGAGGACGGCGCCGCCGAATTGAATTTCCGACATATTCTGGCATGTATAAAGGTAGAAAAAGGAAGCGAATTTTCGGATAACGCAGACATTGAAGAAGTCCGTGCTTCCGGGATTATAGGAAACGGAAGCTATGATATGGTTTCCGGGACATGGAGACTGGGAATCGGGCCTGGCACATTCCGGAGTTCAGGTCTTGCCGAACCGTTCATGTTTCCGCCGCAAGAGATTCCGGACAAGTCCGCTGCCGAGTTGGAAATCATTGTAAATGACCAAGGAAGACGGATAAAAGGGGACATTCCACTTTCCGGTACGCGGCTGGAAGAAGGGCTTCTCTATACGTACAAGATATCATATATAGCCGGCAGGATTACTGCCGCGGCCACGGAGCCCGTGATTCCGGGAAACACATACTACATGGACGAAAGGTCCGAAGACAACACGACTGAAAATGATAACATACCATGAAAAGACTTACAGTTTTCACATTGATTGCAGTTTCAATGCTTCCGGCATGTACCAATGAAGCATTGCAGGAAAAAGCTGCAAATCAGAATTATAGCTTTACAGCCCGGACTGATGCGGGCATCAAGACAAGGACTTGCCTGGGAGAGGTCTTGTCAAATGAGACATATCCCCTGCTCTGGGAAAAGGGAGACAGGATCATAATCGCTCAATCCGGAAAGCCGGCAACTTCGTATTACGAGACGCAGGGCCAGGACAACGATGTGGCTGAATTCCGTTTCATCAGCGGTTTGGAGGGCAATGAGATGCCTCCTGAAAAAACAGCACTGGCGGCACTTTATCCGGCGGATGCCTACAAGTTTACAGATGGCAAGCACACAATCAACATACCTGAAAACCAGACATATAGAAAAAACAACATCAGTTCCGGAACAATGCCGATGATTGCCGGAGCGACTTCCAGAGAACTGTCCTTCCGAAACGTGTGCGGCATTCTCAGGCTGCGCCTGAACACTCTCGAACAAGACATAAGATTGAGTTCAATAAAGGTTGCAGCGGATAAGGGGCTCGCCGGTCCGATTGCGACATTCGAAGGAACGAACGTGACATGGAACAATCCGGACGGCGAAACAGGACGCGGCATAACACTTTCATGTGACGGCGTCGCACTATCGCCAGAGCCGGAAGACTTCAACATTGTCTTGCCGCCTGGAAATTATAGCGGGTTCAAGATCCAACTGGAAACAGAAGGCCCGGACAAAAAGACATATCGCATGGACGGAGTGCTTGTAATAGAGCGTTCTGCCATCACTACCGTCAATCTCGACCTGGCACAGTTCCATGGCGGCAGCATGGAAGATGTGACGGATGGAGACAAACACCACGCATTGACGGAACTGGGATACGGACTCGAATGTGAGGAAAAATCCATCTATGTCTTCAAGGAAGGCGGGGCAGGTTCGACTTTGGTGAAAAGTTACGTGGGTGTCAGCTATTCGGATGGCCAGAGCAGCATGAAAAGCATTCCATGGACGGCTACATTCAGCACAGACGACGGAGCCACATGGGACAGCACGGTACCTGAAATGTTCACTGAATTCACGACGCATGGTGATGGTGACATCGCCGGAGACCTGTTGCAATATTCCATATCACCCAGCAACATTGACAGGGTATGCCTGGTAAAACTGAAACAGGATGACAGCGGGAAAGAAAAGGACCTCCGTATCGCTCAATACACCAACGTGCTTGTTCTCACATACGACACATTCAAAGCCGATGAGAGGCATAACGTATGCTACTCAAAAGATCATGCTCTATTGTCAGTCATATATGAAGACGGTACTGAAGAATTCGTTCCGGAAAAATATGACAACATACGCGTGGGCCATGTATTCCCGGAGCCCGGACGACATGTCGTAAAACTACGGTTAAGCAATACCGCAACTACACTGGACAATATGTTCAGCATCGCCTACTGGGCGGCCGAGGAATACTTGACGACCGCAGACTTCTCACACGCCGATCTTTCCGGGATAACTAATATGGAAAGCATGTTCCAGAACTGCAAGCATTTGGAAACCTGCGTTTTCGGTGAGGTAAACACCCCGGAACTGAAAAACATCAAAAACATGTTCAAGTATTGCTATGCGCTCAGGTCAGTGGATATCGCCTCTCTCCAGACGGACAAGGTCACAGACATGTCCAGCCTGTTCTTCAATTGCAGTTCGCTCGAACGACTTGATCTGACAGGGTTTATGACAAACTCAGTTACAGACATGAGCAACATGTTCTATAGTTGCCGAAAGCTCGAGACATTGGACCTTTCAAGCTTCGATACTTCCAACGTTACAAACATGAATTCCATGTTCTGTTCCTGCAATTCCCTCAAGGACATTGATTTAACCAGTTTCAACACCGTAAAAGCAAAGGACATGGGCGGAATATTCCAAATATGCGAAAGTCTTAAATCATTGGACCTCAGGAATTTCAACACCTCCAATACGGAAAATATGGGAGGAATGTTCGCCAGATTTACAAAACTTGAAAGCATAGATTTATCCAGTTTCAATACGGCAAACTGCACACAGATGGCAAGCATGTTCAATGATTGCAAAAATTTGAAAAATCTGGATTTGAGACATTTCAGCACGGACAAGGTAGGAAGCATGGAAAGGATGTTCAACAATTGCAGTTCCCTCACAGAACTGGACCTCTCCAGTTTCCACACACAGGCAGTCAAGAGTATGGGCTATATGTTTGAGAACTGCACTTCCCTTGCGGCTTTGGACCTGACGAATTTCAGCGCACAAAGTCTGGAGATGGCCAGGTCAATGTTTGATAACTGCACGTCATTAAAAAACATAACCCTCAACGATTTCAATGCTCCAAAGCTGACAAATGCCTATATGATGTTCTATAGATGCGAGGCGGAATCGATAAGCATCGCCAATTTCAGTTGCGCGGATGACGGAAACCTATATGGGATGTTTTACGGTTGCTCTTCAATGAAAACGCTGACCCTCAAGAACTTCGATGCCAGCAAGGCTGGTTCGTTGGAATATTTTCTATGCAGCTGCAGAGGACTTGAATACCTGGACCTGTCGGAGTTTTACACCGACAACGTAAAGAATATGAGTTCAATGTTCATGAACTGCTCATCATTGAAACATATCGACTTGTCCGGCATGAGGACTTCAAATGTCACCAATATGTCAATGATGTTTTCAGGCAGCGCCGTATCGGAATTGGATCTTTCGAACTTCGACACAAGCAATGTAACCCAAATGTATAGCATGTTCGAATACTGCAAAGAACTGCATACCATACGCATGAATATGACTGCAATGAATGCGGAACTCCATGTCGACAGGATGTTTTCACAAACTCAAAAAGCAGGATGCTTGTACGCAAAAGACGGGATCGTCGACAGCCGCATACGGGAAAAACTGCCGCAGAACTGGACTATCGAAGCGTTTTAAATTTTACAACCATGAATATAGTATATATGATCATCTGTGGATTCCTGCTGCTCCTTGCGGGAGGATGTACACGTAAAGGAGCAGACTTGAATCCTGAAAATCAAGACTTTATTGTGCACCTGAAAGGCGAAGTAGCGAGTCGAGTACATTTGGGAGAAGGAAACGGCTCATACCCGGTCCTATGGGAAAGCGGGGACAGGATAATCGTGTTCGGCGGAACAGAACAGCAGCCCGGCAGCATCTATGTCACGGATGACGGGGAATGCCGCACTGCAAGATTCCGGCACGACGGCAGCATTCCGGAAAATCCGCATCTTGCCGGTTCAGGTCTTTATACCGCCATATATCCGGCAAATGCCGAATATCAGAACGGCAGCATCACATTCAGCATTCCGGAGACACAGCATTACCGGGAAAGAGGAATCGGTAAGGACTCCTGGCCTATGGTCGGCATCAGCAACAAACATGAAATGTCATTCAACGGGGTCTGCAGCCTGCTCAAATTGCGGCTACATGCAATGAACCCCCACGCTATAAGCAGCATCAATGTCGGATCCGTACAAGATATCGGCAAGAGAATGTGCCGTTATTCTGCCGCGACAGGGGCGGAATGGGAAACGGGAACACAGGAAGAGACCAAGATAGGAAAAATCACGAGCCTGGACTGCAGCGATGCGCTACCGGAACTGACAGCTGAGTCCAAAGACTTTTACATCGTCATGCCGCCAGGAAGACATATGGGGCTGGCTTTCCAGTTAAACACCTGTAACAGGGAACATTACCTGTATCTGGTACCGGATGCCACGGAATTCAGAAGGAACACGATTACCATGTTCGACCTGCCGTTCGAGGCTTTCATAAAATGTAAAGATTCCTGCGTAGAGACCGGTAAAAGCCGAAAGAGTATTGTAAATCTACAATATACCCTTCTCGCCGACAAAAACATTGCAGAAGACGGCAGTTCGGAATTGATTCTGAAAAGTTATCGGGAAACTATGTTGGATGACGGGACTTCAATCATGGAACCAATATGCTGGCATGCCTTGTTCAGTACCGACGCCGGACAAACTTTTTCGGAAGAGCCGGGAAACATCTTCCATGATTTCAAATCCACCGGCAAAGGTTCAGTAGAAGGTGAAAGAATGTCTGATATACCCGCCGACAGTTCCGGTCAAAACATAGTAAAGTTTGTCCAGAATGTCAGCGGAAAGTCATGCTACAGCTCAGAAATATTATAACCGTCTTTAATATAGGCTGTTATGTTATGAGTCCTGCGTTTATTTTCAGGAGGAAGCTGCATGTAGTCATCATATTGCTGCTTCAAGAACTTATCCCATTCTGAAAAGGCGGAAAAACGAAAACCCTCGAATTCCAGTTCAGTATAATTCTCGAACATGCTCCTGTCGAATATCTCCCTCAAGCCATTATAACGAACCGAAACGGAACCGGACATGGCACATTTGTCAAAATCATATTGGCTCATGGTCTTGCGCATCTTGTCCAACCAGTACTGCTCACCATGCAGATGAGCGGAAATCTTTGGAATCAACGGCTGATGGATATTGAGCAGACGGAATTTTGTGCCGCAAATATTCAGACGATGGGAACAAGTTGACAACATGCGTTCCATTTTTTTCTGGACATTCACGTCTTCAGGCTTGCCATCCACCGGGAAGACATCGATATTCAGGCCGAAACGATATTTCACAAAGTCTCCTTGATGACTCACCGTCCAGGAATCATGAACTTTGGCAAAGAAATGCATGAAACGCTCGTTCTCGTTCTCCGTGTTATATAAACAGCGGTATCTCGCTCCCGGTTCCTTACCGAATTCCGATACAAAACGCTCAAAATCCGGACGGGGCATGAGGATGTCGATATCATCGTCCCATGGAATGAAACCCTTATGACGTACTGCTCCGAGAAGAGTCCCGTAAGCTATGGAATAACGGAGTCCCTTCTCTTTACAAAATTTGTCAACTACTTTCAGTATTTCCAACAACACCGAATGAATTTGCGGCTTGGACAGCTGAACCATTTCCTATATTTTTAATAATTTGACGAAAAACTATACTCAAATCGTTAAAAACACCTAAAAGCACAAAACCGCATGCAACATTTTAGTGTGTTTTGTCATTTATATATGAGATATTAATACAAAAGTAGTAAATTAGTGACATATAATACACAACAATAATGTTATCTTACGTATTTCCCGGCAATATCGACACTTGTATTGCCAAAATAGGAGCGGAACCGATTCCTTATATGAGGACAGATGAGTTCTCCACCATAAATTTAGAATCCGAACGAATCCTGTTAGACCTGATTCACTGCAAAGACGGAAAAACAATCATATATACGGGATCCGGAACAGGAGCCATGGCTGCAATTGTCGAGAATTACATCAGCACGAAGCAAAAAGCCATTGTCATAAACGGCGGATCTTTCGGAAAACGATGGGTTTCATTATGCAAATACTACAATATTCCTGCAATTGATTTCCAGATTGCATTTGGAAAAGATATTGATTACGAGCTGCTTGAGAGGACCATCGAGACTGAACAGCCGGACGTTTTCCTCTGCCAGCACCACGAGACCTCTACCGGTGTTCTCTACGACCTGACTAAAATTTCGGAAATCTGCCACAGGCACAATATCTCACTCGTAGTAGATGTAATCAGTTCGTTCCTGGCAGAAAATCTGAATATGGATGAACTGGGAATCGATATCTGCGTCACCAGCACGCAAAAAGGTCTGAACGTCCCTCCAGGTCTGTCCATAGTGTTCCTGAGCTCCAGACTTAACGGATATGAATTCGCGCACAATGGTTATTACTGGGATTTCCAAGAAAACCTCAACAATCTCAAACGCGGACAAACTCCTTTCAGTCCTGCAACAACAATTTATTTGCAGTTGCATGCACGACTAAAGCAACTCGAAGCTCAAGGTGGTGAAAATCAGAATATCCAAGAAGTCCATCACCGCGCAGAAGTATTCCGCGAAGAATGTCGTAAATATGGTTGGGCAATGCCTGCAGAACGCCCTTCTGCCGCAATAACAGCGATTCAGACCAAGGATACGGAAAAACGAAATGTATTCCGCGGATTGATAGAAAAATACGACACTTACATCATGCCAGGATCAATCCCGGGTTTTTACAGAATCTCACACATGGGACTCCAGTCCGACGATGAGCTGAGAGAATTGGCACAACATATCCACGAACTGGAAACCGAAGAATAGCAATGACAAAAGTTATCACATACGGGACCTTCGACCTGCTTCACCAGGGGCACATCAATCTTCTCAGACGTGCCAAGGAACTTGGTGACTACCTGATTGTAGGAATAACCACGGATAATTTCGATCTTGAACGAGGCAAGCTGAACACACATGACAGTCTTGTCGAAAGAATCGAGGCTGTCAAGAAGACTGGCTATGCCGATAAAATCATAATCGAGGAATACCACGGACAAAAGATAGATGACATACAGAAATATGGTGCGGATATTTTTGCAATCGGTTCCGACTGGGAAGGAAAATTCGACTACTTAAATGAATTCTGCAAAGTAGTTTATCTTCCTCGCACAGAAGGCATTTCCAGCACGCAAATCCGCAATGAGCAGAACATCCGAATCGGAATAGCCGGTGCCGGAAGCATTGCCAGACGGTTCGTACCTGAATCCAAATTCGTATCGTGCGTGACTATTTCATCAGTTTACAGCATTGACCATGAAGAATGCCGCAATTTCTGCGAGGCCAATGATGTTCCGGTAGCTGCAGAATCTTACAAACAGCTTCTGGAGAATTGCGATGCCGTTTATGTAGCGACACCGCATTACACTCATTATCAATATGTAAAGGATGCACTGGAAGCACGAAAACATGTATTGTGCGAGACTCCGTTCGTATTGAAAAATAAAGAAGCTGAAGAGTTGCTGAAATTGGCTGAAGACAATGGACTGATTCTGATGGTCGCACACAAAACTGCATATTGTCCTGCATTCAGGCATCTTGTTTCCATGCTTAAATCCGGAGCTATCGGAGATATCGTGGACATCAATGCGTCAGTAACTACGATAACCGATGAAAATTCCGACAAGATGAAAAGCACCAGATATGGAGGCAGCATGAGTGAGAACGCATGTTTCCCAATCCTCCCTATCCTGAAATTGCTCGGAACTGAATATAGAAACATCAATTTCTACTCCAAAATGAAGCACGAAGTGGATATCTACACGAAAGCTGTATTCCGTTTCGATTCCGCCACTGCGTCATTCCAGGTAGGGCTCGGCGCCAAGACTGAAGGCAATATGGTCATTTCCGGCACACATGGTTATGTCTATGTTCCAGCTCCATGGTGGAAAACTGACTATTTCGAATTCAGATTTGAAGACCAGAACAAGAACAAAAAATGCTTCCTGCCATTCATGGGGGAAGGCTTGAGATACGAAATCAGAGAATTCATTACAAACATATTATCTCCGGAAAACGCATCAGTAATCCTGTCTGACAAAGAAATATTGGCCATGACTGATATTCAAGACAGGTACATCAATGGAGAGAATTTATACAAACTAGTATAACATCCT
This sequence comes from Bacteroides sp. CAG:709, assembly GCA_000434935.1. Lineage (GTDB taxonomy): Bacteria > Bacteroidota > Bacteroidia > Bacteroidales > UBA932 > Cryptobacteroides. The sequence goes on from FR882187.1 coordinate 43,427, forward strand.
GACATGAAAAGGCTTACACACAAAGAGCTCCAGAATTTAAGTCTTGAAATACTTTCAGACGTAGCAGATTTCTGCGAAAAAGAGGGAATAAAATATTCATTGGCATACGGCACCTTGCTGGGCGCGATACGTCACAAGGGGTTCATTCCATGGGATGACGACATTGACATAATCATGCCCAGAGAAGATTACAACCGTTTCCGCGAAATATACAAGTCCGACAATTTCATATTCGTGGACAGCAGCAACACTCCTGATTGCTTCATCGCATTCGGCAGAGTCTGCGAAACGACCAGGACTTTGACCAGGTCATATATTCCATGGCATGGAAGGAGTATAAAGACAGGAGTATGGATCGATGTATTCCCGATAGACAAGGTCCCTGATGACCCGATGGAGTTCCAAAGATATTATGGTGGATTGTATCTGCTGCAAAAGTACAACTCACGAATAAGAAAAATCCACGCCGGAAAGATTGAAAAATATTCTCTTCTGCGCCAGATTTGGGCCAATACCATAAAGGCTTTGAACCCAAGGTATGCACAACAGCAGCCTGTAGATATCGTAGGTTATATCCATGAAATCATTTCGCTCGGCAATAGCAATAAGAGTTTCAATCACTTGTCACAATTGGCGGATCCGGAGAATCCGAATGAGTATTTCGATGCGGACGATTTCTCGGACTACACAGATGTGGAATTCGAGGGCAGAAAATTCAAAGCCCCCGCACGCTATGACAAGATTTTGTCAAAGATGTTCGGGGACTATATGACTTTTCCTCCTAAGAAACAACGCAGACCTAAACAAGGTTACATCAAATTCCTCTGGAAATAGAACGACTATGTCTCGGCTTCATCAGCGAAGGCCGAGACGTTCTTCCAGCCAATCACGACATTGAAATCGGCATTGAAATACCCGTTCTACGCGATTCAGCGACCTGAAAAAAAATTGACCAGGACCTGGAGACGGCTACTTTGCCATGAGCCCTTCGAACAGAGTTTTCCATTGTTCCATAATCCTGTCAATGCTGTATTGCGCGGCTGTTTTCTTCGCCATGGCTCCGAATTCTTTGCGTCTGCCAGCATCGGAAATGACATCGCACACCCTCCGGGCCAGCCCCTCGACATCACCAGGCTTCACGAGATATCCGCTTTTTCCGTCAATGATAATCTCGGCCGGACCCTTAGGGCAATCATAACTGACCATAGGCAAACCTGTCTCTACAGCCTCCAGAAGCACCATCGGGAATCCTTCGTATGCAGAACTCATAACAAGACATGAGCTGTCAAGCATCTTCGAACGAATGTCACTGCTGCTGCCCATGAGCCTTACCTGGAGGTCCAGACCCAGACTTGTAATCTGTTTCTGCAATGATTTCTTCAGACTTCCATTGCCATAAATCTCCAAAACCCAATCCGGATATTCTTCAGCCACATATTTCCATGCGGCAACCAAGTCCCTGAAGTTCTTCTGAGATTCAAGTCTGCCGATTGCAATGCACTTCTCATTATCCAAAGCAGCAACCTCTTCAGACTTGAAAGTCAACGGGTTATAGATACTGGTCACATTCGGCACAAATGGTTCCCAGTCCTTTTTGTCCGATTTGGTAAGCACGATGAACTTGTCCAGTTTCGCAGCAACCTTTTCAATCTGCCTCATACGGAAACGAGCATAGATATTCCCAAAGAAAGACCCGCCGTATTTGACTGCATATTTGTCATGAGAGAAATGGAATTCGGAAACTTTTATACTTCCGTCGGTACATAAAGGCAGACAGAAAATATCCCGGCCGCCAACCGAGACACAGATATCCGGACGTATCTCGCACAGAATCTTGTTCAGCCGCCTCCCGTAGGCATGCAGCATGAACTTCTCGCTTACTCCCACATCATGCAGCGTAATCTTGTCACTGAGAGCGAAATGCGTGGCCCGGCCTTTCAAGTCCGCTGTAATGATATGGATATCATAGCCATAAACATCGGCAAGATAGTTAGCCTTTATGCTCAGTACCCTTTCGATTCCGCCGAAAAGATGAAGTGAATGAATGCAATATGCAATTCTCATGGGTAAGTGTCTTTAATTACCATCCCCCAACTGTCAGATTGTCTGACCAGTGAGTCCGGACGTGTTGTTTCACTTTATATGAATATAGGTTCTTATTCCACCACAAATTTAGTAAATTTGTCAACAAAACAAGGCACCAGGCACAAAGGATTCATCCCATGTAACGACGGCGTCAATAGGGTACGCTGTATTAATCATGTGATATGTTTGATTTCAAATATTTAGCTGTATATGTCTTTCCTGACGCGGCCAAATCTTCAGGGGTACCTTCGAAGACAACCTTGCCTCCGAAATCACCGGCTTCCGGACCAAGTTCGATAATCCAGTCCGCGGCACGGATGACATCCATATTGTGCTCGACTACGACTACGGAATGGCCTTTCGCCAAAAGGGCGTCGAAGGCTTTCAACAGCCGCTCCACATCATAGAAATGAAGACCTGTAGTAGGTTCATCGAAAATGAACAATATCCGGCGGGAATCGGAACGGACTGAGGTATCGTTCATGGAAAGGAAATATGCCAGTTTGATTCTCTGGCTCTCTCCTCCGGACAATGTACTGCTGCTCTGTCCGAGCTTGATATATGAAAGACCGACATCCACAAGCGGCTGAAGCTTCCGTGCTATAGTCTGTGCCTCAGCTTCTTTCTGCGAGCTGAAGAAAGCGATCGCCTCGTCCACGCTCATGTTCAGGATATCGTCAATGTTCTTGCCCTGGTATCTGACCTCCAGGATCTCAGGCTTGAAGCGTTTTCCGCCGCACGCCTCGCAGACCATGGTCACATCGGCCATGAACTGCATGCCGATATGGACAAAGCCTTCACCTTGACATTCGGAACACCGGCCGCCATCCTGATTGAAAGAGAAATAAGACGGCGTGAAACCATTGAGCTTGGCAAACTGCTGCTCGCTCATCAGTTTTCTGATATCGTCATAGACTTTCAGATACGTAACGGCATTGGAACGGGAACTCTTCCCTATCGGATTCTGGTCCACATATTCCACGGCGGACACCCTGTCGATGTTGCCGGACAGGCCCCTGAATGTTCCGGGAAGCGTACCGGTCTGATTGATATGGCGATACAGCGCCGGATACAAAATATCCCCTACCAGCGAAGACTTTCCGCTGCCGCTGACACCTGAGACGACCGTCAGGACTCCAAGCGGAAATTTCACGTTGACATCCTTCAGGTTATGCTCCATGGCCCCGTCGACACCGACATAGTAATTCCAGGTACGTTTTTCACGTTGGACGCGCTGGCGCTTGCCAGTTATATATTGCAGTGTCAGGGATTTGTCCACCACGTCGGAAGGCATGTCATCCACGACTTTCCCTTGGAAAACCACCTCACCGCCATTGACACCGGCCAGAGGCCCCATGTCGATCAGCATGTCGGCAGCCCGGATGATTTCTTCGTCATGCTCCACGACCACGACGGTGTTCCCGATGTCTCGCAGGCGTTTGAGCACACCTATAAGTTTCTCAGTATCACGCGGGTGCAGTCCAATGCTCGGCTCATCCAGAATATACATTGAACCGACGAGCGAACTTCCAAGAGCAGTCACGAGATTGATGCGCTGGCTCTCACCGCCGGACAAGGTGTTGCACGCCCTGTTCAACGTAAGGTAACCCAGCCCCACATCGGCAATGTATTGGAGCCTTGACTTGATTTCGTCTATCGCCTTGCCTGCAACTGACTTTTCATACGCAGTCAACTTGATGTTCTTCAGGAAGTCAAGCAGTTCCGCCGCATTCATGCAGAGCAACTCATATATATTCTTTCCTCCAACCTTCACGTACAAGGCATCCTTGCGCAGACGGCTGCCCTTGCACTCATGACAGACCGTACGGCCGGAGAAACGGTTCAAAAGATATTTGTACTGTATCTTATAGCGGTTCGCCTCCACCCATTTGAAAAATTCATTGATACCTATCAGGGACTCTTCCTCGGTAGCGGCCTTGTACCCGTCCCATATCAGAGCCTTGACCTTCTCGGACAGGTTGCAATACGGCTCGAAGACTGGGATGTTGTACTTCCCGGCGACATTGACAAGATGGTCCTTGAACCATCCCATCTTTTCACCTTTCCAGCAGGCGATGGCCCCGTCATATATGCTTTTGGTCTTGTCCGGAATCACCAAGTCCTCGCTAATGCCGATGATTTTGCCAAGTCCTCCGCAGACCGGACATGCCCCGAGAGGGCTGTTGAAGCTGAACATATATTCATCCGGCTCATGGAATGTCATGCCGTCAGCCTCAAATCTGTTCACAAACTTCTGGATATCAGCATCTCCGGATGCAGAGTCACGTTTCACGAACATTGTCCCGTTTCCCCTGCTGAAACACGTCGCAATCGAAGAATGAAGTCTGGTGCGCATGTCTTCCCACTCGTTCTGCGGCATTTCCGAGCCGTCCGGCATGACCGGCAGGCTGTTATTCATCGCTGGAAGCTTCATTCGGTCCACCATCAGCAGCAATCCAGCCGGATAATTCCCGGACTCGGCATCCCTGACGACATCGTCAATGCGCAATTGTCCCTGCTCAGGAGAGTAAAGACGAGAATAACCTTCTTCTTTCAATGCCAGGAGAGTCTCCACCTTGTCATTGCGCTTGTCCCAATCCAGATCGGCCAGCAAGTACACCGATGAAGGCTCCTTACAGCCAAGGATATATGCCATGACGTCGTTTTCACTATGGCACTTTACCTCCACACCGCTTATCGGAGAAAACGTCCGCCCGATTCTGGCGAATATAAGCCGGAGATAATCGTAGATTTCCGTCGTGGTAGCCACGGTAGAGCGCGGATTTCTTGTATTGACCTTCTGCTCTATTGCGATAGCCGGCGGTATGCCTTCAATGGCCTCCACGTCGGGCTTGGACATCCTGCCCAAGAATTGTCTGGCGTATGAAGAGAGACTTTCCGCAAAACGCCTCTGCCCTTCAGCAAACAAGGTGTCGAATGCCAATGATGATTTTCCAGAGCCGGAAATACCTGTCACTACAGTAAACTTGTTGCGTGGTATCTCTACTGTAATATTCTTGAGGTTATTGACTTTCGCCCCCTTTATGATGATATTTCCGCTGTCCGGCATACTCGATTGATTTAGTCCGCAAATATACATCATTTTCCCGAAGCATGTAGTTTTAGAAACTGTTTTGAAATAATTGAATAGTTGTTTGAGGTAAAATTCCTTCATCTTCTTCCCGAGTTTTCAGGTCAGATAGGCCCAGCTATCTTCCCTGAACCCTCGGTTGAATCTGAAGTTTTTTCCACTCAAACCTTCTGTGAATAATTTCAAAACAGTTTCTCATCCGCCATTTTGACAATGTTTTTATGCCATTTTGTCCACATGCGCGCCATTTTGTCAACCTTTAGAACTTTTTTCACAATCGGCACACAGATTGACAATATTCCAGTCGTTCCGCCTGAAAGACGGGGCGGGATTCCAACCGGTGCAGAGTCTCGACAAGAGATGACAGCAAAGGAAGGAATCCGGAAAACAGAATAGTAAAAATTTAAAAATAGGAGATTTTAATTATGGTACCTTCAAGAAGAACAGTTAACCAGAATTGGTTACCAAGTATTTTCAATGATTTCTTTGATAATGAATGGATGGAAAGGTCCAATGCCACAGCTCCGGCAATCAACGTATTAGAAAACGAGAAGAGCTACGACATCGAACTTGCAGCCCCAGGAATGACTAAAGAAGATTTCAAGGTTACTCTTGATGAGAATGGTGACTTGGTCATCAATATGGAAAAGAAACAGGAGAACAATGCTGAGAAGAAGAACGGACATTATCTCCGTCGCGAGTTCTCATACAGCAAATTCCAGCAGACAATGCTTCTGCCGGATGACGCCGACAAGGAAAAGATTAATGCCCAGGTAGAAAATGGCGTTCTCAAGGTAAATATCCCGAAAGTCGTCAAAACTCAGCCGAGCGAGGCTCATAAAGTAATCGAAATCAAATAATTCCGTTTGATTTCCATCTAAAAAAGCGGTCAGAGTAGCTTCTGGCCGTTTTTTTGGTATCATATCGAAGTATCGTTTTATATGCATTTTTTATAAAATTTTTATGCGAAACACTTGCAGGTTAAGAAAAAATACCTAACTTTGCATTCGCGTTTGAGAAAAACACCAAACACAGCAACTCCTGGTGCGGTAGTTCAGCTGGTTAGAATACGGGCCTGTCACGCCCGGGGTCGTGGGTTCGAGCCCCATCCGCACCGCAAAAATGCCTCTCACATTTGTGAGGGGCATTTTTCGTATGGCATCCAAACTGGTCAAGTCCACCATCGTGAGGAAATCCAGATTTGCGAAAACCGCCCCGTGCGCACTAAAACGTTTTCTACGCACGACGAGCCCAAAATTTGCCATGTCGTGCGTAAATCAGGCGTTTTTACTCACGGGAAAAATTCTCACGACGTGGTTGGTTGCATCAAAACGTCACTTCGTCTTTTGACGAGCCCGGCGAGGGTGGAGCCTCTGGAGGTTCGCTTCGCTCATCCCGTCAGGCTGGCGCCTGACACCCATTCACAAGGTCATGGGCGACCATGCCTCCAGAGGCTCCACCCCCGCCGGGCTTTTCCTGCCACGTGGTTTATTTTTTGTGATTCTTTTTGGATATTCATTTGGTACCGAATAAACGTTTTAGGCGGGACCAAATGCCTTTGCAAACACTCTTGGTCCCGCCTAAAAACGTTTTTCTCGTACAAAACATGTTTCCAAAGCCCCCTCGTACCGTTTAAAACGTTTTCTCGGTACGAAATTCCGTTTCTATACGACGGGGAAAAGAGACAGGAAAAAAAAAGAGGCATGAACGCGAGGCGAGGAGTGACGTGTGAGAGTGTGTGAGGCTGTGTATATAAGAGTGGTGAGAAAATAAGGAGGAAAAGTGATGCGCGGGAGACGGAGTGCAGAAAAATTAGGCAGAGATGAGAAAACGGTGAAACAGAGACAAGCCCGGCGGGTAGAGTGGGTGGAGACGGCATTGGCTCTCGAAAAGAGGGGACCCACGCCAGTGGGGAGGACCGGCGCAGGCCAGCTCTACCCGCCGAGCGCCACAACTCACAATTACTAAAACAGCCACATCCACTAGCTCCCCTGCCAGGATTCCGAACTGGAACTATACCACGTTAATTCCAACCGCCGCCGAGAGCCTTGTAAAGACCTACCAATGCCAGATTTTCGCGGGTCTTGGCCTCGTTGAACTCGATTTGGGAGGAAAGATACTTACGCTGGGCATCCAACACGTCGATATAATTGATGACGCCGTTGATGTACTGACTGTTCGCAAGGGTAATGTACTTCCCTGCCGCCTCCTCCATTACGGATTTCGCATAGGAATTGGAACGTGCGGACTGTAAGCTGACAGTGGCGTCATACACCTCCCTGAAGGCCTGCAAGACATCCTTTTCATATTTGAGACGGGATTGCTCATAAGAAGAGATGGCCGCCTTCATGGCCGCCTTACGCTTGCCGAACTCAAAAATCGGAGACGCCAGCGTCGCACCGGTGAACCAGAACGGAGACTTCAGGAAATTCTTGAGCTCGTCATTCTCCAGACCGGCACCCAGGTTTATCACGAAAGTCGGAAAACGCTCGGCAATGGAAACGCCCACACGAGCCTCGGCCGCCTTCAGGGAATGCCGCGAAGACATCAAATCAGGCCTGCGCTTCAAAATATCCGACAAAACGCCTGTCGGGACATCAGAATCACTATAAATATCAGATGCGGAAACACTTCGTGCAATTTCCCCTGGGTACGAACCGGTAATGAAACACAACTCACTCTCCTTCAGCGCAATCTGCTTCTCCAGGTCAGGAATCATTGCCTTGGACGAAGCGAACTCCACGAGAGCCTGCTGGTAAGGAATTTCCGAAGTCAGACCGCCTTCAGCCCTTAGTTTCGCCTGCTTTACGGACTCACGCCTGGTCTCCATGGTATTGGTGACAATCGCCATCTTCCTGTCCAGGCCGACAAGCTCATAATATGCAGACGCCACACTGGCTACAATGCTCATTTTCACAGCCTTCTGCGCATCCTCGGCAGCCATCCAGTCAGCCAGTTTCTCCCGGCTTGCCCACTTCAGGCGTCCCCAGAAATCCACTTCCCAGCTGAGCGACGCCTTCACGCCGAACTCAATATTGTCCGGACTCTTGCTGGTGCCGCCGTAATTGCTATGGTCATCCTGCGCATATTCCTTCGCCGAAACCGCCGGCAGCTGCGAAGCCTTCTGCATCCTGTACTTGTAACGCAGTTCATTGAGCCGTTCAGCCGCTATCAGCACATCCTTGTTATAGGTCAATGCCGTTTCGATAAGTTCCTGAAGTTCAGGCTCTTTAAAAACATCCTTCCAGCCGAGGTCCGCGATGCTGCTGTCACCCGACTCCACGGAAAACGACTGCGGCACGGCGCCCAAATCAGGTTTCTGACAATATCTCGATGTCGAGCAAGAGTTCAGGGTCAATGCTGAAGCCACGACGAGCACCAACATTGACATGAACGACTTCCTGCCGCCTATGACGTTTTTCATTTTCGGACGCATTTTGGAGAAATATGACCTCATTTTATAAATCGCGACGAAAAAGAACGGCACGAACACGATTCCGACCGACACGCCGACAATCATACCGAAGAAGACGCCCGTTCCAATATTCTGACGGCTTTCAGAGCCGGGACCGCTGGCGAACACCAACGGGAGCATACCGAGGATAAATGCCAATGATGTCATCACGATCGGCCTGAACCTGAGTTTCGCGGCCGTAACGGCTGCTTCCACCACGTCTTTCCCGGCTTCCACCTCTTCCTTGGCAAATTCCACAATCAGAATCGCATTCTTCGCCACAAGGCCCACCAGCATCACGAGACCGATCTGGAAATAAATATTGCTCTCCATGCCCAAGACTGCGATACCGAGGTACGCACCGGCAATGGCTATCGGCAATGACAATATCACCGCCACAGGAACCAGCCAGCTTTCATATTGGGCGGCAAGGAAAAGGAACACGAAAAGCAGAGCCAAAGCAAGGACGAGCCCCGTCTGACCGCCTTCCTTCTTCTCCTGATAAGACATTCCGCTCCATTCCACGCCGATATTGTCCGGCAAATGCTCGTCCGCGACTTCCTGAAGTATGGCCAGGGCGTCTCCGGAACTTACACCGTTGGCCGCCTCACCGCTGATAGTAGAGGAATTGTACATATTGAACCTCTTGATAGTTCCCGGGCCTGTAGTGTAATGCGTGTTTCCCAGGGCATTGACAGGAATCATTGTCCCGCCGGAACTCTTCATGAAGAAGAGGTTCAAGTTGTCCGTATGGGCACGATATGGCGCATCTGCCTGGATATAAACACGATAGATACGGTTATACATATTGAAGTCATTCACGTAGATCGCTCCCGTGAAAGCCTTGAGCGTCGCGAACACATCGGCCATCGACAGGCCCAGAAGCTGGATCTTGTCACGGTCCGCATCGAAATACAGCTGCGGGATATCCGCCTGCATACCAGAAGAAAGACCTGTCAGTTCCTTCCTCTTCGACGCATAAAAAAGCAATGTATCCGTAGCATTCTGCAAATCCTGGTACGTAGCGTCACCCCTGGCCTCCAGGACCATGGAGAAACCGCCGGAAGTTCCAAGTCCCGGAATGACAGGCGGCGTACTGATATAAACCCTGCTTTCAGGATAACGGGACAGCGTATCCCTCACCATCGCGATAGTCTTGGTCATGTCAGTCACCTTGCGCTGATTCCAAGGCTTGAGAATCACTGTCAATGTACTGCCGGACTGCGTCGTACCCACACGCGGGCTTGAACCCGTGACATTGAGCACGTAATCCACATCCTGCTGACGCAGCAGAAACTCCATCGCCCTGTCGGTAATCACCCTCGTACGTTCGAGCGTCGCACCCATAGGAAGCTCCAATTCGACCGTGAAATACCCCTGGTCCTCCTTAGGAATGAAACTCTGCGGGATAATGCGGGCCAGCACGAAAATACCGATTATGGCAATGCCGAAGAACGCGAACATCCTTCTGGAATTGTTGACGGCCAGGCTCACCATCTTCGTGAAGAATGATGTACCGGAATCCATCCACAAATTTATCTTGTTGAAAATGAAGTTGGTGGAGCCGCCTTCACCATGTGGTTTGAGGAACTTCGAGCACATGACAGGGCTCAATGTAAGTGCCACAACAGTCGAAATGATGACCGACACGGCGATAGTTACAGTGAATTGGCGGAACAGCTGACCGGTAATTCCCGAGAGGAAGCTCACCGGCACGAACACGGCACAAAGCACCAGTGACATCGCCACAAGCGCACCTCCGATTTCGCGCATCGCTTTCTTCGTCGCCTCATAAGGTGACAGATGCTCGGTCGTCATGATACGGTCCACATTCTCCACCACGACAATCGCGTCATCGACCACGATTCCGATCGCCAGGATAAGCCCCAGCAAAGTCATCATGTTCAGCGAGAATCCGAATATGAGCATGACTCCAAAAGTACCTATCAATGAAATCGGTACGGCAATGGCCGGGACCAATGTCGCCCTGACGTTCTGCAACGAAAGGAACACCACCAGAATGACCAGGAAAAGAGCCTCGAACAATGTCCTGTAGACATGGTGTATCGACTCGGAAATGTAGGTGGTCATGTCGAACGGAATGTTGTAGGACATGCCTTCAGGGAAGCTTGCGCTTATCTCTTCCATCTCAGCCCTGACATTCTCCGCCACCTCCATGGCATTGGCACCCGGAAGCATATAGACATTGACAACGGCCGCATTGCGGGCATTGATACCGCTCTCGGTATTGTAGGACTGGGCTTCGAGCGAAACTCTCGCGACATCCTTCAGCCGGATGATGGCGCCGTCTTCGCCCGTGCGGACGACGATGTTCTCGAACTCCTCCACCGAAGACAAACGTCCGGGAGCCGTGATAGGAATCGTCACATCCACATCCGTAATAGGCTGCTGGCCAAGCACTCCGGCCGCCGCCTCACGGTTCTGGTCCATCAATGCGCCCTGCAGATCCTTAACAGTGATTCCAAGGCTCGCCATCTTGTCAGGCTGCACCCATATCTGCATTGCATAATAACGGCTGCCGACATTGGAAACGCCTCCCACGCCGGCCACGCGCCTGAGTCTGTCCTGAATATTCAACGTCGTGTAGTTGCTGAGGTACACTTCGTCGAATTTCGGGTCGTCGGACATTATGGTTATCGTCATCAGTTTGCTGGACGACTCCTTTTCCACGGAAATACCGTTCTGCACCACCTCTGCCGGAAGCCTGGACTCAGCCAGCTTCACACGGTTCTGGACCTCCACCGCAGCAAGGTCCGGATCGGTAGAGATGTCGAAGGTCAATGTCGCTGAATACCAGCCGCTGTTGGAGTTGCTCGACTCCATGTAGAGCATTCCAGGCGTACCGTTGAGCGACTGCTCGATAGGAGTGGCTACCGCCTGCGAGACCGTCTGGGAATTGGCGCCCGGGTACGATGTGGAAACACTGACCACAGGCGGGACAATCTTGGGATACTGGTCTACCGGAAGCAGAGTCAGTCCGATGAGTCCCACGAGTACGATTATAATAGATATGACAGTCGAGAATACCGGCCTGTCAATGAAAAAATCCGATTTCATAAGTAGTTACTCCTGCTCAGTAGAACCATAAGGAACAGCCTCCACCTTGTTTCCGTGCGAGAGTTTGTGCTGTCCTTCCACGACAATGACCTCATTGGCTCTCAAGCCGCGCTCGACCACGGTGACATTCCCCACTTCCGGTCCCGTCTGGATAAAGCGTTTCTCCACGGTACCGTCACGCTTGACAACGAAGATGAACGTTCCGCTTTTCTCTATGGTAATGGCCTTCGTAGGCACTGCGACCGCGTTTTCCCTTACATCCAGCAACACCTTCACGTTGGTGAACTGTCCCGGAAGCAGCTCCCTCTCCGGATTAGGCATCTCCGCCCTCACGGAAAAAGTACCCGATTTGGCATCTACCAGCGGATCCGCGAAATCCACGAGTCCCTTATATTTATACTGAGATTTGTCTGCCAATGTGATGGTGACATAAGGATTCCAATGGCGGCTCGTGTCCTGCTGTCCGAGATTCACATTCCTGGCCTTGGACTTCTGGTAATCCAGGTCTGTCATCTTGAATTCCACCAGAACGGTATCACTCTTGACAACATTGGCCAGAAGCGACTGCGCGCCCGGACCCACCAACGTACCGATATCCACGTGCCTCTCACTGATGTAACCGCTTATAGGTGAACGCACTGTGGTATAGCTCAAAGCAAGACGGGCTTCCGTGAGATTGGCCTCACTGACATTGACATCAGCCTTGGCGCTCTCATAAGCTGCGACAGCATTGTCCAGATCAAGCTGGCTTACAGCCTTCTGCTCGAACAGCGGCTTGATTCTGGCGAGGTCGCGCTCCGCCTTGAGTGCGATAGCCTTGTTTTTGGCGACCAACGCTTCCGCCCTGTCGACCTGCGCCTTATATTGTTTAGGGTCAATGATAAAGAGGACCTGGTCCTTGTTTACGCGCGTTCCTTCCGCGAACATCATCTTTTCCAGATAACCTTCGACCCTCGCCCTGACCTCCACGAATTGCTGAGCGCGGATCTTTCCCGGGAATTCACCATAAACTTCCACGTTGCGGGTGCGGACGGTATCCACGCCTACGATAGGAAGGATTTCCTCCACATGCTTCGGCCTCAGTAAAAAAATAAGTGCAACTGCCACGCAAACGACTGCGGCAGCTGCACCAAAAACTGTCTTTCTATTCAATTTCTGCATAAATAGCTGGTTTTACAGGAACTTACTTCACCTGAGCCCTTTCAAATAGTCTGCCACATTTCTCTCGATGATGTCGGCCGTATAGTCGCGACGCTCGAATTTCTGACCTGTGATGTTCTCGTAAAGCTCGATGTAGCGTTCCTCGATATGCGTAACGACTTCAGGTGTCATTTCAGGAACGGACTGTCCTTCCTTGCCCTGGAAACCATTGGCCATCAGCCACTCACGCACGAACTCCTTGGACAGCTGCTTCTGTTTCTGTCCGGTGCGGAGCCTCTCTTCATAGCCCTCGGCATAATAGTAGCGGGATGAATCAGGGGTATGCACCTCATCCATCAGATAAATCTTGCCGTCACGTTTTCCGAATTCATATTTCGTATCCACGAGAATGAGTCCCATCTTGGCCGCAATCTCCCGGCCGCGCTTGAAAATGGCACGCGTATAATTCTCAATCTGAATATATTCCTCCTCAGGAACAATGCCCTGGGCAATGATTTCTTCTCTGGTGATATCCTCGTCATGGCCCTCCATAGCTTTGGCCGACGGAGTGATTATCGGTTCCGGAAACGCCTGGCCTTCAACCATTCCGTCAGGAAGCGCCACACCGCACAACGTACGTTTTCCTTCCTGATATTCACGCCACGCATGGCCTGCAAGACATCCGCGGATAACCATTTCCACACGGTACGGCTCACATTTATAGCCCACAGTGACCATAGGATCCGGGGTAGCAATTTTCCAGTTCGGAAGGATATCCGAAGTAGCATCCAGGAACTTGGCAGCTATCTGATTGAGAATCTGGCCTTTGAACGGAATCCCCTTGGGAAGGACCACATCGAATGCGGAAATCCTGTCGGAAACCACCATTACCAGATACTTGCCGTCAATATCATAGACATCACGGACTTTCCCGACGTATTTGCCGACCTGTCCGGGAAAATTGAAATCGGTCTTTACAATTGCATCCATCGTTTTATATGTTATGAAGTAAAATTCAATCCTGCAAAGTTAACTAATGGGCATCGAAGAATGAAATAAATCGTCGAATTAGTCGTAACTTTGTAGAGGAAAAGCATTGGAATACAGATGAGCTTCATAGAGGACATAGCCGGTTGCATATCGGGGAAAGAAGTCACTGTCAGCCGGCACGAAGGGCACATGATGCTCGAATGCGGGAACGGCGCGACCATCCTCCCCATACCCGTAACCGCCCGCTCGCCCGAAGAGGCTGCGCAAGCTCACGCCGGATTGGAAAGGTCAATGCTGACCTACAAGGCTGACAATCCGGAGCGCAAGCTCGTTCCGCTTCCGGAAGACGTATGGAGAAGCCGCCCCGACATGATGAAAGCCAGACTTTTGGCCCAGCTGGGAGAATTCCGTTCCATCTTCGCCAGGAACACCTCGGTAAGGAGAATCACCAAACCGGAATCCGCCGGTTTCCTGAATGAATGGCACACATACGGCGATGCCGCGGCACGATACAGGTACGGCATTTTCACGAAAGACGGGACACTCATAGCCGTGGCGACGTTTTCTTCCGGCCGCAAATGGCTGAAAGACGACAGGACAATCCGGTCCTACGAATGGGTAAGATATGCCTCCCTGCCGGAAATCCGTGTAATCGGCGGAATGGGAAAGGTTCTGAAAACGTTCATCAGGGAGGTAAAGCCCGATGACATCATGAGCTATGCCGATATGGAATGGACTGACGGTCAAGTATATACGAGATTAGGATTCCATGAGGACGGATTCAGGAGCCCGGTGGCGTTCTGCATTGACCCGAAAACCTGGAGAAGAAAGCCATTGGACAAAAACATTGACCCTGACGGAAATTTTTTATTTCACCTGAACCTCGGCAGCCGAAAATTCAGGATTGCGGGACAGCAACTTTACGGAACGGACAATGAATAGGAAAAAACGCACATTCACAGGTAGACTCTGGCGCCTGCTGCTTATAAAGCTGCCGGCTTGCTTCCTCATATTCACCATCTTATGGGTGACGGCCCTCAAATGGATACCTGTCTGGTGGACTCCATTGATGGCCGTAAGGTCCATCGAGTACAGAAACGACAAGACATTCCGCACCCACAAGACATGGGCGAGCTACGGCCATATTTCCCCAGAACTTGCCAAAGCCGTGATAGCCAGCGAGGACAACTTGTTCGATTCACATAACGGCTTCGACTGGAAACAGATAAACAAAGCCATTGAAGACCATGAGCAGACGGGAAAACGCCTCCGCGGGGCGAGCACGATATCGCAGCAGACAGCCAAAAACGTGTTCCTGCTTCCGTCCAGAAGTTTCGTCAGAAAAGGCCTGGAGGCTTATTTCACTGTCCTGATCGAGGTCATCTGGGGGAAACGACGGATAATGGAAGTATACCTCAACGTAGCCGAAATGGGGAAAGGGATTTATGGAGCAGAAGCCGCAGCCGAACAACTGTTCCACAAAAAGGCATCCAACCTGACGAGACGGGAATCTTGCCTGATCGCCGCCTGCCTGCCCAATCCGCTGAAACGCAATGCCGCCAGACCGTCGAGTTACATACTGAACAGGGCGGTCTCCATAGAAAGACTCGAATCCAAATTAGAATATCCCGGCTGGGTGCGACACAAGCGCTAGGACTCCCCTTTCATGACCTTGTCCACGACGGACTTGACCTCATCGTAGCCATATCCGCGACCCAGCGCGAAGCGTATCAGCTTCAACTTGCACTGCGGGTCTTCGGCCAGAAGACGATATTTCGCCGCCACCACGGATTCCAGCTTACGCCCGGCAGCATTCTCGTCCACTTCGGACAATGCTTCCGTAACTACCTGTCTATCAATGCCTTTACATATAAGAGCATACGTAATTTTCTGCGTTCCCCAGCCGGACAGCGATGCCTTTTCACGAGCGAATGCGGAAGCATAGCGCAGGTCATCCACGAATTTGTCTTCCTTCAGCGAGGTGACAATGCTGTCTGCGGCTTCTGCATCTCCCTCCATCGACTTCAGCGCTTTAGCGCGGATATCGGAAGTGCAATACTCTCTTCTGGAACATTGAGCCTGCAGACGGCTGAGAACCTTGGAATATTTGTCCTGATCCATAGCCGCTAGAAATAAAGTCCGATATTGAGATACATTCCCAGCTTGCTGCGGCGGGAAGCCCAATGCAAGTCGAGTTCCACAGGACCGATTATGGAATTGTATGAGTATTTGAGTCCTGCGCCGACTACGCCATACACCTCATTCAAATCGCCGAAATCTTTCAGGTCCGCAACCGTCACAGCATAATTGCAAGAAGCCGTAAGATAGTTGTTCTTGAACAATTTGAAACGGAAATCCGATCTGGCCACCGCCAGGAAATTCGCCATCGCGGCAGCATAGTTGATGCCCATGAAAGGAATCTGCTGATCCAGATATCTGCCGGCAATCGCTCCTCCCATCAGGTTCAGATACGGCAGAGGAGGATCGCCGCCGAACATATATCGCGCTGAAACTGAAGGAAGCCACGCGAAACATCCCTTCTGCATGACTGACTTGAAGTCAATGTTCACGGCATGGAACGGGTCAATGCGGTGTTTCACTCCCTTGAACACCCATTCATAACCGATGCCGAGCGAAAATCCCTTGTTCGGGAAATATCCGTCATCAAAGGTATCGGCGTTCACCGTACCGAATACTGAAAGGTAGTCATTGGTCAGGTTCCCGAAATCATAGTCGCCGTTCACCTTGTCGGTCATAGCCGAGTTCAGCTTGAAGAAATTGTTCCGGAGGCCGGCTCGCATGTCGAACTTGCGCCACTTGATATTGGAAAGGAAAATTTCCTCACGGACATTGAAATATGCTATCTTATAGTCGCTGGTCCCCAGTTTGAACTGGTTCCTGTCCGTCCATCGGAATGATGCCGAGGCGTTCAGCGCAGGTCCGGAAGGTGACATGAGATAGAAATGGGCCTTCGCATACGGATTCGTGCCCACCTTTCCCGTAAAGTCAAGCGCCGGGCCCTGAAGCTTATGGACATTGAGACCAAAGTTCAGCAGAACGGAGACAATCTCCTCAGTATCAAAGCGTCCGCCAATGCCGAACTGATGGATCGGGCCTCGTTTGCAATGAATCAAAAGCTCGTAAGATTCACCTTCTCCCAGCAATTCGTATGTGACATAGTCGAAGGCATTCATTCCGAAAATCGTAGCCACAGCCGTTTCAATCTCACCTTTTCCGATAACTTTATTAGGTTTGAGCGCAATCTTGCCCATGATGTAACGCGACTCCTTATCCGATACACCGGTAATTTCCACCTTCGAAATCCGCACCGGCTGGGTATTGATATCCACCGCCTTGCGATGACGCAGTTCGGTTCTGAAAGGCCCGACGAGATTCTTTATGCTGTCCAGCAACGGCAACTGTTCCAATGCAGCCTTCCGGCCTCTGTCAATGATGATGTCAATGCTTTTGGCATCGAAGCTCATCATGTTGTACTCTTCCAGATTAGGCTTGATGGTCACGTCCGGAATACCGACATTGTTCTCGTATGTCGCGCGTCCGAGCATGTCAATGCCCTGTGAGATGATGTCTCCCAGATTGTTGAGCCTGCTGTAGTCGCGGAAACCGGACGAGAGGTCCACGCCGATGATGATGTCGGCACCCATTTCTTTCGCCAGGTCCGTAGGATAATTGTCCCTCATGCCGCCGTCCACCAGCACCATACCGTCCACCTTGACCGGAGCGAATACGCCAGGAATGGACATCGTGGAGCGCAATGCCGTGTTCAGCTTGCCTTCATACCATATCTTCGGTTTCGCCGTCACCATCTCCGTCGCCACACACACGAACGGTATCGGGAGGTCCATGAAATCCATGTAGTCCTGATAGCCGACAGTCAATGAACTGAAGATGTTGTTCACGTTCTGACCTGTCGCAAATCCGGACGGCAAGCTTCCCAAAAGGTTATCCCTCACCAGTTTGGCAGGGTCTTCGCCTTTTCCGGCGCCCCAATGCATCTTGTCATACTTCCTCTCCGCGCCTTCATAATGTATGTTTTCCTCCAGTTCCTGCTGATAATCCTTTTTCGCATAGAAGAACGGGAAGGAGAGCAGAATCTTCTCCTTGTATTTGGATTCATTGTAAGAAATGAAATTTCTCGGAACACGGTCTGTGAGGGCGACATCCCAGTCAATCGTCCTTATGAGCGAATCCATTTCATGAGGCGAGTATCCGAGCGAGTAGAGCGAACCGATCAGGCCTCCCATGCTGGTTCCCAGAACCACGTCCACGGGTATTCCCAATGAGTCAAGACATTGGATCACACCGATATGCGAGGCACCCTTCGCGCCTCCGCCGCTCAGCACGAGAGCCACCGTCGGACGCTTTTCGCGGACCATGTCCAGATACTCCCGCAGAATCTCCATCGACAAGGAGTCCATCTGAGGGTCAATGATATTTTCATTTTCTTTCTCTGCCGAAGCAGGAAACACTGCCGCAAAAAGCATTGAAACCAATGCGGCCGTGAGGTATTTGAACGGCTTGCACATAACTATTGCTGTTTATGCTTTCCAGCCAGCATTCCGCACGCTGCGAATATGTCTTCGCCCCTCGAAGCCCTTATGGTAGAGGTGATTCCGGCCTTGTTCAGGCGATCGCGGAATACTTCCATGACACCTTCCGGAGAAGAGACATAAGGGAAATCCGGAATCTTGTGGAAGCGGATAAGGTTCACCCGGCATTCCAGACCGGACAACAGTCTGATTATGGCATCGGCATGACGCTTGTCGTCATTGTGTCCGGAAAACATTGTATATTCGAAACTTACGCGGCGCTGACCGGTAAAGTCGTATTGTCTTATAAGGTTCACGACATCTTTCAGGGGGTAGGACTTCTGCACCGGCATCAGTTCTCCACGCTCATCCGGAAACGCATCGTGCATACTTATCGCCAGATGGCACCGTGTCTCGTCCAGATATCTCTTGAGTGTAGGCAAAACTCCTATGGATGAGAGGGTTATACGCTTGGGGCTCCATCCGAATCCCCAATCGGCAGTGAGGACATCGATGGCGCGTTTGACATTGTCATAATTGTCGAGCGGCTCGCCCATCCCCATGAAGACCGTGCCCGTAAGTGATTCAGCCTCATCGACTGACACGAATTGCGACAGGATGTCGGCGGCGGACAGATTTCCATGGAAGCCCTGACGGCCGGTCATGCAGAAACGGCAGCCCATCTTGCATCCGGCCTGGGAAGATACGCACAATGTCTTCCTGTCCAGTTCCGGAATCATCACCGCTTCAATGCTGCTGCTTTCAATCTTTCCAGGTTCAGCGGTTTCAATCCGGTTCAATCCTCCCTGGAACGCACAGGTCACAGGGAAGAGATATTTTTTCGTACCGTCAACTGATTCCTGGCAATCGGAATATGCAACTGCCCCTGTCTCATAGCGTTCCGAAAGTTTTTCCCGTCCCGCTTTCGACAGATTCGTCATTTCGTCAATGGTCCTTACCTTCTTCTTATACAGCCATTGTGCAATCTGGCCGCCCGCATAGGACGGCAGACCACATTCCACGGCAATCGCCTTCAATTCTTCCGGAGTCTTTCCAAGAAGCTTATGTTTTATAACCTCATTCATATTCTTACAAATTTAGTGATTTTTTCATTTCAGATTGTCGGTAATTTTCTAACTTTGTAAAGAATGCGGGCAAATCCGCAGATAAGAACAAAAAATAATACATTATGGCTAAAGAAGCAGTAAAAGATGCAGGCGCTCAGGTTGATACCGGTAAGCTGAAAGCCTTGCAAGCAACGATCGACAAGATTGAAAAAGACTATGGGAAAGGCACGATCATGAAGCTGGCAGATCAGCCACAATGGGATGAACATCAAGTAATACCGAGCGGTTCCATCGCCCTCGACCACGCACTTGGAATCGGTGGTTATCCGAAAGGAAGAATCATTGAAATCTATGGTCCGGAGTCCAGCGGCAAGACCACATTGGCAATTCACGCCATCGCCCAGGCACAGAAGCAGGGAGGCATTGCGGCAATGATCGATGCGGAGCACGCATTCGACCGTTCATACGCGAAGGCTCTCGGGGTAGACCTCGAATCTCTCCTGATTTCCCAGCCGGACAACGGTGAGCAGGCATTGGAAATCGCTGACAACCTTATCCGTTCAGGTGCTATCGACATCATCGTGATAGACTCCGTGGCGGCTCTTACACCTAAGGCCGAAATTGAAGGCGAGATGGGTGACAACAAGGTCGGACTCCAGGCAAGGCTCATGAGCCAGGCCCTCCGCAAACTGACTGCAAACATCAGCAAGACAAACACTTGCTGCATTTTCATCAACCAGTTGCGTGAGAAGATCGGCGTCATGTTCGGCAATCCGGAGACCACCACAGGAGGCAATGCCCTCAAGTTCTACGCTTCAGTCCGTATCGACGTGCGCAGGACCACCCAGATCAAAGACGGCGAAGAGGCTCTCGGAAACCGCACGAAGGTGAAGGTCGTGAAGAACAAGATGGCTCCACCTTTCAAGAAGGCAGAGTTCGACATCGTTTATGGCGAAGGTATCTCCCACACCGGAGAAATCGTCGACCTCGGCGTGGAGTACGGCATCATTTCCAAGAGCGGTTCATGGTTCAGCTACGGCGACCAGAAGCTTGCTCAGGGACGTGAAGCCACCAAGCAGCTCATCGCCGACAACATCGAACTGAGCGATGAAATCGAAGCCAAAATCCGCGAAGCGTTGAAGCACGTGGACGATTAAGCAACATCACGGTTCGGCAATCCGGCATTTGGAAAGCCTTGATGCCGCATCCTCATCCAATATCCCTGCACGCTGAAGACCTTCGACGGTCCACATGGTGCGGGGATTGTTTTTTCTGTACAGTTCCACGGCCCGTGCCGTCTGCCAGTTGCGGATATACGGGTGCAGGCGCATCGAGTCCGGCGGCATTGACCATAGCCGGAACGGAACCGCCTGCCGCCTTATCGTTATGAGGTCGGCGAATTTCGAAAACTTTTCCTCATCCATGTGATAGATTTCCAGCAGCTGCTCCTTATACGAATAGCCGCCCAGTTTCTGCCTGTATTCCACCATCTTGGCAGCAAAATACCCTCCGATTCCGGGCAACGCATCGAATGCGGCGGAGTCTGCGGCGTTAATGTCCAGGAGTGGTATGTCAATGTATTTTTCCAGGCGCGCATAGACGCTGTCCGCCACGACGAATGACTTGGCGAAATCTTCTTTCCGGCGGAACCTGCCGCCTTTCTTCCTGTACCTGTCGATGGATTCCGCCTGTTTCAAAGTAAAGCCCAGGCGACATAAATCACTGACTGACACCTCATTGGGATTGAATACGAATGATTCGTATGTGCGCGGCGTCATCTGGACAGCCACGCGTTCCGCCATTTCCGGGCGCTTTCCCTTATGCCGCACTGCCGTACTCCCCTGCGGAGCGACATGACGTGCTTCAAACTTCGGAGGCGCCGATGCAGTTTCTTGTTCCGGCCTCACAGCGTCCATAACGAACACGGTATCCGGAACAGATGCATCTGAAATGATTTTCAATGCAGCCGCCCTATGTATAAAAAGTGCTGTCTGATAGCCGATTGCAAGAAATACCAGCGCAATGGCTCCAGTTACGAATGATGGAGAAAGAGTCCGCCCTTTCCCCGGTTTTTCTTCAGGCATTATTATTCAATGCCACCTGCCACGGGTTTGACCAATGTCAATCCTCGGCGCTTTCCTCCTTGCGCTTACGGACCGGAGCTCCGGCTACGATTATGACAATCTCACCTTTAGGTTCGTGCTCCCTGAACCATTCGGCCACTTCTGCCAATGTTCCCCTGCGGTGTTCCTCATGCACCTTGGAGATTTCTCTGGCCACCGAGCAATCACGGTCTGCGCCGAAATATTCTGCAAACTGTTCCAATGTCTTTACCAGACGATATGGAGATTCGTAAAAAATCATTGTCCTGGTCTCCTGCGCGAGCGTCTTCAGCATTGTCTGGCGTCCTTTCTTCACCGGAAGGAAGCCTTCGAAGCAGAAACGGTCGCATGGCAGGCCGGACGAAACTATCGCCGGGATACATGCGGTAGCTCCCGGAAGTGTCTGGACCTCAATGCCTTCATTGGCGCAAGTCCTGGCCAGCAGAAAGCCCGGGTCCGATATTCCCGGTGTCCCGGCATCGCTTATGAGCGCGACATTCAGGCCCGCCATGATACGGTCCTTGATCGCCGCAGCTGTCTGATGTTCATTGAATTTATGATGGGACTGGAGTTTGCCGTGGATGTCGTAGTGCTTCAGCAGCACGGAACTGGTCCTGGTGTCTTCCGCCAGAATAAGGTCCGCCTCCTGAAGGACTTTCACGGCACGGAACGTCATGTCTTCCAAATTTCCTACGGGCGTAGGTACGATGTAAAGCTTTCCTGCTGATTCCATTACCTGATTTTCCTCCTTACCGCCATCATGAATCTATATACGAGTTCCGAGTCCATGTTCCATTCAGGGAAGGTCTCTTCCAGATATGAAACCACCTTGTCAATAGAAGTCTGCGCGTTGATCTTGGAGACCACGTCCTGGAACAGCATCGAGTCTTCACGGAAGAGCGAC
>FR882187.1:65901-78426 GCA_000434935.1 Bacteroides sp. CAG:709
AGAGCGACGAGATGAACATCACCCTGTCATTCAATGAGATAGCACTCCTGATGTCTTTCACTTCAGGGCCCGGCATGTCAGTCAGCCATGCCCGTGTGCCGGTATGCGATTCGCTGATGGTCTTATGCACACGTGAAGAATTGGCATCATTGACAGTCTTGACCGCACGGGTTTTCCCGAGCGCCGGCTCGACTTCACCGAAGCCGCCGAACAATGAGCCGCCGTCGTCCCCAGGAAGATCATCACCGGCATTGTCCTGCACGTCAGCCTCCGGCATATCTTCAATCTCATGAGACTCAACCTTTTCCGGAGTTTCACCCGCCGACGCCACCGTTTCTTCCGGCATATCTTCAATGTCTTCGGCAACCGGTTTCACCTCAATCTCTTCC
The DNA here is from genome assembly GCA_000434935.1 of Bacteroides sp. CAG:709. GTDB lineage: Bacteria > Bacteroidota > Bacteroidia > Bacteroidales > UBA932 > Cryptobacteroides. The sequence goes on from FR882187.1 coordinate 66,291, forward strand.
TCCGCCGGTTCCACTACCGGAGCCTCGACCGGCACCGCGACGTCAGCGATTTCCGCAATGTCGGGCAAGATGTTCTCCTGTTCAAGGTCAATATGTTCTACGGGATCCGCCTTGTCGTTTTCCAATGCCGCGAGCTTGTCCTCAAGCACGGCCACACGACTTTTGATTTCGGCAATTTCCCGCCTCAGTTCCTCAATTATTTCATTCCTGTCCATGTCCATAGGAATCAATTTTTTATACCATCTACAAAAGTACGTTTTAATTCCGAGAAACGGAAGACTGGAGAAAACTTGTTGCACATACGCATGAAAAATGTTAAATTCGCAATACATTTCAACCAGTAATTATGTATTCCGAGAATCCCAAAAAGACAGGCTGCATCGAAGTAATCTGCGGCTCAATGTTTTCCGGCAAGACCGAAGAACTTATTAGAAGGCTCAAGCGCGCACAGTTCGCGAACCAGAAGATAGAAATCTACAAACCGGCAGTGGACAAGCGGTATTCCGACATGGATGTAGTGTCGCATGACCTCCACAGCATTCCTTGCATCCCGATAACCGACGCGAAGAAAATGCTGGATGCGGCAGAAGATACGCAAGTCATTGGCATAGATGAGGCGCAGTTTTTCGGCGAGGACCTGGTCGAGGTGGCGCAGAAGCTCGCGGACAACGGAAAGCGCGTCATTGTCGCCGGCCTGGACACAGATTATATGGGCAAGCCTTTCGGGCCGATTCCGGGATTGATGGCGATCGCCGAGGACGTACAGAAAGTCCATGCGATCTGCGTGAAGTGCGGCAACCTGGCAAATCATTCGCATCGTCTGACAAAGAGCCATAAACTGGTGGTTCTCGGTGAAAAAGATATCTATGAGCCGCTTTGCCGCCAGTGCTATAATGCGGCGATGGCCGAAGAAAAAGCTGAATAAAAGACTTTTACACCTTTATTTGACGAGTTCTGTAGCTTTGTTCCACGACAGGGTCTTATAGAACTCGTCAAGTGCGTTCGTACCGTTGCTCGGAAGGTACATGCTCAGGCCGCAATGCTTGTCTATCGTGAGTGTCAAGAACTTGGGAGTCGCAGCCTTATATACCACACAGCCATCCAGCGCAGTACGGAATCTGCTCATATCTTGCTGTGACACACCGCTTTGGTACAGGATATCATCCATGTCATAGAAATAATGACGTCTGGCACTGGATGAGAAATATGTATGATAGCACGCCTGCACCCGGGAAGGATTGACGTTTGCAATCTGCGTCCTGTATCTGTCAAACAGTTCACGGCTGATGCTTGCAAGGGGTTCAAGACGGGAACAATCAATGATAGATACCGTATATGCCTTGTTGATGCCCGTCAGCGACATATAATGTTCATACGCCACCTCACACATGCCTTTCAAATCCGGGGCATTCGGTTTCAACAGATTCTGCGTCAATGTCTTGTAATCGCACAAGCCGTCCGCCATAGTTTCAGTCTGGGCGAATACGACATTATTGCATTTGTTTTTCAGGGCATAGGCTGCTTCCACGCCTCCCATCAGACATGCATCGAAAATCAAATAGTCCAGTTTCATCGGCAGCGCCGCTGCGAAGTCCTCCAGTTCCATGGAGTCGGTAACTTTGGAGCCGCTCATATCTGTGCCTACACTGAACAATGAGACGGAGCCTGACGACGACGGAGATGCGGAAATTTCCGCAGGAAGCCATCCGGTGGCATGGGAAGAGAAAATCATCCCGTAGCTGCTTGAAGGGAACTTGTCCCGTACATAAGTCAGGACGGCGTTCATCATCCCGGCTGAAGCAGCTGCAGAATCCGCGGGCCAGACCGCAAGCGTGTCCCGGACCAGATTGTCATCTACATCCGTGCTCAAACGGTAAAGATATGAAGGAGACCTCTTGGTGCAAGAATGGTCTATCGGCTGTCTGGAAAATACCAGCAGGACATCAGCCGATTCCATTTTCCGAGGAACATAACCGCTTTCGAGGTCCTGGATATCTTCTTTCAGATAGCTGCTGATGTCCATCAGCCCGGCAGAATAAAGAAGAAGGACCTTCCTGCTTCGAGGGGCATCGGTTCTGTTTTTGAATTGTCTGGGGACATTTTCCGTGTCAAGGCCTTTTTCCGAGCAAGCTGCCAGGAGCATTGCCGCAGCAACAACCGCCGACAGGAGTCTGCCGACTGACATGGCCAATGAGCCCTTACTATATTTCCCGCAAAACATCATACCTCGCAAATATAGTAATTTATTTCTTATTTCATCGGATGATGCTCCAGAATGTTTTTCTGCCAAGTCGTACTGTCAATGTGAGTATAGATTTCAGTGGTCAGGATACTTTCATGTCCCAGCATTTCCTGGACTGCCCTCAAATCAGCCCCTCCTTCTATAAGATGTGTGGCAAACGAATGCCTGAAAGTATGCGGCGAGATTTCTTTAGTGATACCGGCTTCCAGCGCCTGCTTCTTCACCATGTTGAATATGGATATGCGGCTCAGCTGCCCTCCCGACTTGTTCAGGAACAGGATATCGTCAAATTTCGGCAATGCCGGTTCAGGTCGGACTTCCAGATATTTCAGGATAGCGTCGCGCGCCGGTTCGCCCATCGGGACTACCCTTTCCTTGTCACCTTTCCCCACTATCCTGACGAAACAATCATTGATATAGATGTCGGAGATTCTTATGGACGAGGCCTCGGAAACCCTTAGTCCACAGCCATATAACAATTCCAGTATGGCGCGGTCCCGGCATCCGGTCCACTTGGTGACATCCACGGAGTCAATTATTGACAAGACCTCATCTATCGACAAGACCGAAGGCAGATACCGTCCTATTTTCGGAGGGTCAATGCCGTCACACGGGTTGTCTGTGATGTCGCCTTCCATCTGGAGCCATCCGAAAAAGGACCGCAGGGAACTCAGTATACGAGCCTGTGTCCGCTTGGAAATGGCATCGTCCGCCGATGTCCTGGTTTCAAGATAAGAGAGTATGTCGTCACGGGTCACCAATCTGGGATCCGCATCTTGGCCGGATTGGCCGCCCAATGCCGACAACATCTCCTGAACATCGGAACAATATGATTTATAAGTATTTAAGGACATACTCCGTTCTGCACGGAGATATGTCCTGTAACCTTTGAGATATTCTTTCGTTGAATTGTAGGGCATGCTACAACACGCTGTATTTATGACAGTAGTGAAGCATCTGGCCAAGGAAATCGTCCGGATATTCCACCTTGTAATCCACGATTTGTCCGTCTTTCTCGACAGGGACAATCTCAGGATTCACAAACCCGCCATAAGGTTTCAGGCCCAATGCCGCATAACGGTCCAGCACTTCCTTGTGAAGTTCAGGGTCAATGTCGACCGCATATCGCATGATGAGGTTCTTGCCGGCCTCGTAATCGCCTTCTGACTTGATCCGCTGGATTTCAGCGAGAAGTTCACCGAACAGTCCTCTCAATGCCTCGAAATCATTGACAACGAAATAGGTCTTGCCGTTCTTTACTTTCTTCTCAATGACATTGTCTTTCCGACCGTGCTCGTAGCACCACATCGCGATGAGCTGACGGTTCTGCATGTGGGCCTCGGTAATCTGGCGTCCGAGTTCAATGCGGTTCGTCTGGACCATGAGTCCGTTCCTTATATAGTTGGAATACTGAGCTTTATACGCGTCCTTGTCGGAGAGGATGCCGAGTTCCACAAGTTTCGGATCCGCAATGTAATAGAGTCCGAAGAGGTCCGCCCTGGCTTCTTCCAATGCTGATGCGAATTCTCCCATGGCGTTAGGTGAAACACCCGGCAGCAACTGGCCTGATCCATGTCCGAGGCATTCGTGGAGGTCCGTATGGATTTCATCGTCGTAGGCTCCATATTTCTTCTCCATTGCCTTTTCTTCTTCCGAGTATGCGAATTCTTCGAGCACGGATTTCGGCGATTCATTGGCAGCGGCGTCGTATGCGTGGGTGATGTTTGCGATGGTCACGGACTTGGAGCCGTATTCCTTCCTTATCCAGTCGGCATTAGGGAGATTGATTCCGATAGGGGTCGCAGGATAGCAGCCGCCTCCAAGGCACGCGGCATCAATGACTTTGGCCGATATTCCCTTGACGCTCTTCTTCTTGAAACGGCTGTCGATCGGAGCATGGTCTTCGAACCATTGTGCATTGGCACTGAGCAGTTCAGTACGTGCCGATGCTGCTGAGTCTTTCATGTTTACGACTGATTCCCAATATGCCTTGCGTCCGAGAGGGTCATTGTAGTCCTCCACGAATCCGTTCGTAAAGTCCACTACGCCGAGCGTGTCTTTCACCCATGTGATATTGTATTTGTCCCAGAGTTTGAGGTCGCCGGTCCTGTAATATTCCTGAAGTTCGCTGATTTCCTTCTTCTGGACATCATTTTCGGCTACGGCTTTCGCCTTTTCCAATTCCTCGCAGATCTTTTCGAGTGCCGGGCCATATATTCCGCCGACTTTCCAGGCTTCTTCACGAATCACACCGTCCGGACCCTTTACGACCTTGGTATTCAAGCCGTAAGAGATCGGTTCAGGGTCTTTTTCGTCTACTATTCCGGCATAATATTTTTCCACTTCGTCTCGTGTGACGCCTTCATAGAAGTTTACAGATGAGAGTGCTACGATGTCTCCGTCCTTGGATGAAGAGCGTCTCTGGGCATAAAGGTCAGGGGAATAGATGACAGGAAGTATCTTTCCGCATTTTTCGCTGTCACCGCATGCTTCCATGAGTGACCGGAAGTATTCCTGGCTGCATTCAGGGAAGAATTTGTCTTCAGCATAGTGATGATGGATGCCGCTGCTGAAGAATACTCTCTTGGCATATACCATGAATTGGTTGAATTCTTCGGCGGTGCGGTCGCCTTTGTAGTTCTCGATAATATTCTGGAGGACTTTCCTGACGGCAAGGTTGTCTTTGCAGTTCTGGTCCCAATATATATCCCAGCCATACTTTGCAGCCTCGCTGAGATGATATACATATTCCTTTTGTTTCAGGCTGAGCTTGTCCCATCCCGGAATCTGATAACGCATAATCTTGACGTCAGCAAATTCATCGATAAGGTACTTGAATTCAGCAGTTTTCCCGCCCTCTCCGCAAGATGATACGGCCGCAGCGGAAGCCAATGTCAGAAGCATTTTCGTAACGTTGTTCATATTGTTTGATATTATTCAAGTTCCGCAAGTTGCCAATCTGTGAGGTTCCGCGCAAATTTGACGTCTGTCACTAATCCGAGGATTGAAGTCCACGCACTTTTATCACGTTACCACCCTTCGTGGAAGGGACTTGCCGTCACCCTGCCGGGCTTCAACATCGGTGTTCCGCTTGTGAGAAACTTGAGTTGTGTATTACATCAGACAAATATAACCTTTTTTATCAAACAACGTGGTTTTTGTCGATAAATCTCGGCGTTTTTCGACGATTAGTAAATTTCGTACCGAATAAACGTTTTAAGCGGAACCAAACGTATCCGCAGAGGCGTTTTGTTCCGCGAAAACGTTTTAGATGGTACTTTTTTGAGCAAATTGTTATAAAAATGTTAAAAACAGCCATAATATCTTGTGAAGTCGTGGAGCATAAGTCACTGTGCCATAAATATTCTTGTCAATTTGGTTCCGAATAAACGTTTTAAGTTACACCAAATGGGTTTTAAGAGGCGTTTTGTTCCGCGAAAACGTTTTAGATGGTACAAAGTGTGCACTAAGTGAGAAAAACAGGCGAGTGTATAACATAAATACCACCTGGCTGGTGAGATGAATTACGAGTTGAACTGCGAGTTGGATTGCGAGTTGGAACTAGCTGATAAACAAAGTGTTATCTTATCAAGATAAATGCCTAATTGAGAGAAAACTGCGAGTTGTAGGCATGTTATGGAGTCTTGAATGGCATTGACGAGATTAGCCACGCTGCGCGTGCCTTTTCTCTGCTCCTTGCCGGAGGGGCCCTTGCACGCGCCATGAAGCTCACGGCCGGAGGCCGTGGGCCTTTTACATTTGAAGGCCTTGACAGGAGCGAGCTCCTGACGGCCTTCAAATGTAAAAGCCCGGCGCGATGCGCCGAGCTTCATGACGTTTGCGGAGAGGACGAGATTCGAACTCGTGGTACGGTAAACCCGTACGTCAGTTTAGCAAACTGGTGGTTTCAGCCACTCACCCACCTCTCCGGAAATGCATTCCTTCGAGAGATTCGTTAACCGATTCTCCTGATAGGAATGCAAAGATAAAACGAATATTCGGTTTTGCCAAAAAATTTTGACTACAATCCGAGTTCATCCAGGATTCGGCCCATTCCCGCATACTTGTCCAGAGTCCAGAGAATGTAGCGGATATCCACGCAGACGCACTTGTTGTAGCCCGGGGTGCAGTAGAGGTCACTCGCGAGAGACTCCTTGTTGCCGTCAAATGCCAGACCGATGACCTGACCTGAGGCATTGAGGACAGGACTACCGGAATTGCCGCCTGTTATATCATTGTCAGTCAAGAAATTGACAGGAAGCGTGCCGGCAGGGGCGCCTGAAAGACCGGAGGCGGCTACATCTGAGTCGGCGCGGGACTTCTTGGATGCGGAAGGCATCGGGACAGCCCAGCGGCCACAGTCGCGTGACCTCAACATTGACATAAACTCATCCGAAGGCTTGAAATCACGGTTCTTCGGGTCGTATTTTTCGAGGATGCCGTTCGAGGACGTCTGCCATGAACACCAGACACCATCATTAGGCTCAAGCGGACCGACAGTACCGTAAGTAATTCTCATTGTGGAATTTGCATCAGGATACTGGGCGATGCCCTTGTCCGCACGCATCTCGTAGAGCGCCTGGACATAGCCATGATTGCAGCCGAGAATCTTGTTCCTGATATTCAAATCATTGCAGGCACTATTGAAATCCTGAATACTTACATCCGTGATGAAACGCGCCAGACGATCCTCCGCGAACTGCTGAGGAGACGTGAACTGCTGCGACTTCTCCACGGACGCAAACATTGTCCATCCCCAGATATAATCGACCATTGCATCGTAATCGGTACCGAACTTCGCGACCAGCTCGCGCTGATAAGGACCGAAGTAAGACGGGTCAATGTGAGTGAGAAACTGCTCTGCAGCATATCTTACGAGGTCTTTTTCCACACGCGGGTCAGTCTCCTCCATGCCACGTTTCAAGTATCGGGACATCTTGGCGAAATCACCTCTGGCACTCTTCATGCGCATGATGGTGCGGCCGATAATCGTACCACGGAACATGGTTTCGCGGAAATACGCCTTGTCACGCTCTATCGCTTCCGTCTCGGCATACATTGACTTCAAATCCTGAATAAGAGTCCCCCACTTGGCCTTGCGGTCGGGCGACGACTCGATCCACTCCTGCAGCTGCTTCTCCTCATTCTCCTTTATTTCCTTGACACCGAAGCGTTTAAGGCACATTGCCTCACCCTCCTGCATCTCACCTACATTGCTCAGGCCGAAGAAAGTATCAGAATACTTCAGCCAAATGGCAGGATCGGAATCCATCCAGCGTCGCATGATTTCCATCTGCCCGCGGCGGAGTTCATTGGTTATCGGCAACGACACACGCTCCTGATAATCAGTCTCCATTGAGCTGGAATAGCGGGAAGTGCGGCCAGGATAGCCGATCACCATGGCGAAATCACCAGGCTTGTAACCGGCAAGAGAAATTTCCAGTTTGCGGAGCGGTTTGAGCGGCACGTTCTTCTCGGAATATGCAGCAGGAGCCCCGTCAGGCGCGGTATAAACCCTGTACATGGCGAAATCGCATTTCTGCTGAGGCCACTCCCAGTTATCAGTATCGCCACCGAAAGAGGCGATGGAAACAGGAGGCGCAGCCACCAGACGCAAGTCCCTATACACATCATACAGAGCCATATAGTACTTTTCCCCTGCCCACATTGAACTCAAATATGCCTCTTTTCCCGTCTCCTTCTTGTACTTCTTTTCCATGACGGAACTTAGACGGCGCATGCCGCAAGGCTGGCCCTTGCAACGCAAGTCCTCACGAAGCGCAACGACTTCTGACGTGACATCCAGCACGCGCTTCAGGAAAAACACCTCCTTGTCAGGAATCGGCAACTCCTTGTCAGCCGTCGTCGCCCAATATCCGTCTTCCAGATAATTGTGCTCCGGCGTACTCAACGCGAAAACATCACCGTAGGCACAATGATGGTTCGTAATGAGCAATCCCTGATCGGAAATGATGCTTCCGGTACAATAAAATCCCAGCGAAATGATGGCATCGGAGACCGCAGCCCCCGGCGCATCCGCGTTATAAATCTCACCTGCAGACAGTTTCAATCCCCTATCCTGCATCTTCTTTTCCAATGCAGAATTGATGTCCTGAATCAGCCACATGCCTTCATCCGCCCTGGCTGCCGCCTGCCCCAGAATAATACCGGCCAGGGTCAATGCTGCCAGACAATGTCTTTTCATCTTCATATTGTTTTTATAAGAACTTTAGCACTCCTCGGACAGAAAACATCCTAGGAATGCTAATCCATTAATAATCAGCACCTCTAGCCAACGCCCTGAGTAACTTCTTCGAGAACAGAACCATGATACGGGACCTCCGTTCCCGGAGTCTTGAACTTCAATTTGGCATCCACTTCACGCACATCATCGGCAGCATAAGTGATGGTCCATTTATCCATATTCAGAAGTTCCCAGACACGGTCAGCCGTCATCGGAGCCGCATATCTGATCATAAGCGTAGGCACCAGCTCCTTGTTGAGCTCAAGATATATACCTATGATGCCGTCATTTTTCGACAAATGATTGCTTACAAACGGAAGATTGCGCAGGATGATAGGCTTCTCGTAATTCGCATCAGCGATTTCATACACGAACTGCGGTTTGCCCTCAAACTCCTCAACCCTCTTCTTGAACTCTCCCTTGAACGGCGTAAACATTTTATGGACAAACATTTCCGTAGAAATATAGCTCTCGCCGTCTTCCATATCCACGAACTTGAAGTTCACCGGAGTAGTCTTGGTACCGCCGCCGTGTACAGGCATCTCAAGTTCCTTCATGTTCACGATCTGCTTGAACCAAGCCTTGTCGAGATTCTCGGAAGGATCCATATAAACCCTGACGATGAGCGGACATGCAAACACGGACTCCAATCCATATATCTTCTTGCCAGTCAGACGCATCTGCAGACCAAGATAATTAAGGTCCAGCTTGTCATACATGTTTTCCGTCCTGATGGTCACCATCTTCACACTGTCGACAACCGCCGGATCCGGGGTATTCACACGGAACTTGGACGGCGTGAACACACTTTCCTGAATCTGCTCAGGAGTCGTGACTGACGGATCATAAGTAATCTCCGCCCTATGATGAGCCACGAATGTCTTCACGCCATACACGCCGCGGATTTTCTCCAGTTTGGCCTTGAACGCCATGGAACTTCCATAGCACTTCACAGAACGCAATCCGGTCATCTCCATGGTCTCCAAAGCCGAAGGATCCACCAGCTGCTTCACGGTGCCGTCCTCCATTGTCTGCTCCAGGCCCCAGGTAACATTGATCGTAGGCAATTCATACTTGTCCCCGGCCCAGAAGCCGACAGCCACCAGCACGACGGCGATAGCCGCAGGCAGAACCACGTTGCCCAGATTTCTGCCGCCCTTCACGCACACGCCGGTATGGATAGCCTCCGTAGGACAAACCGCCGTGCACTCGCCGCAAAGCGTACAATCCACGGACTTGACCGCCCCGTTCCTGCTGTTCGCTACATCGATTCCATAAGGACAATGCTTGTTGCAGATTCCGCAATGCGTACATTTCGCATCGTTCTTCATGATGTGCAGCACCTGAAGTTTCGGACGGCCGCAAAGTATCTCCAGAAGATATCCGGCAATACAGAACAGCGCCAGAAGAAGCCACCAAGGAACATTGACACCCAAAAGTCCCAGCACGTAATAAGCCGCCGCAAGCACGACGATCCAGCCCCAGAACTTCAATGAATTCGAAATCGCTCCGAGCGGGCACAAGTACCTGCACCAGAACATGTTGATCATGAATCCGCATATCAGGACCAATGCTACCGTCACAATGGACATCCACAGGGTGATTTCACCCTTGAATCCCGTCGCCACAGCGTAATACGGGTCCAGATTCTTGCAGAACAGCTCACTTGCAGTGGCCGTCATGTAGAAAATCCAGAACAGCAGCGCGTATTTGATGACGCGGAGGACCTTGTCGGCAACGCTTCCGTTCTTTATTTCAATGCCCTGCCAACCGATGACATTGCGCAGCTTGACCAGAAGGTCCTGCACAGTGCCGAGCGGACAGATATAACCGCAGAACAGCTTGCTGAAAAGCACGACAGAAGCCGCGAGGACAATACCCATGACTATCTGAACCATGCTCATGCTGCAAGGCAATGATCCTCTTACGAAGAATGTTGCCAATGCCTGAAGTCCGCCCATAGGGCAATATGCTTCAGGGTTGGCCGGGTTCTTACAAGGAATAAGCAAGAAACCGGCAATAGCGGCCAGAACACCCCACTGTAGGAGATACTTAGGCCAATTCTTTTTGATTGTTGATTGTTTAGCCATTAACTTGTGTATTTATAATTTATTCTTCATTAAGCACTGACAACAGGCGTGCACCCTTGTTCGCCTTGCGTGCTGTCTTAAGGACGTCAGAAGCCGTCACTTCTGAAAGAGCCTGTATATAATCTTCATCCCAAACTCCGGATGCCGCATGATCCTGAATAGACGCATTTCGCTTAACCACAGATATTTGACAATTCTTCTGGAGTTTAGTATAATACTTCATCAGATAGTTCTTCGCTGCAGACATTTCCTCGTCAGTCGGTCCGTTCTCACAGAAATCAGACAGCAACTCATATGCGTCATTCACAAGAGTATCTCGCAGTTCCGGTCTGGTTTCGAAATCCACAGATGACTGGACAAGACCTTTCTTCTCACGGAAAATAGAAGAACTGAAGCTTACGGAATAGGTTCCACCACGCTGCTCGCGAATCTGTGAAAGGCAACGCGCAGACATAATGTAATCCAAAACATCCACAGCACACAAGCTCCTCAAATCTGTCTTCACATTATACAGCCAGTTCACGCTGATCGTGGCTTTAGAGACTTTGGATGATGCCTTGAAAGTACGCACAAATTCATTGACCCCCTTATAAGAAGGAACTTTAGGCTGGACCTTCGCGAGCTTATGGGCATATCCGGCAGGCATGGACGCCAAATACTTTTCGGCGAAAGCCGCGATTTCCTCTTTCGGCATCGAACTGCAGATATAGACATCCGTAGCACCGGCATCTCTGATCTGGCGGGCATGAACATCCGCAAGCAGTTCCGGGGTCAATGCTCTTACGGCAGCGGAGTCGATCCTGCTGTACCACGGATGATTATTGTAGCAAACTTCGTTGAAGCCCTCACGGAATACCGATGAAGACGAACGAGGCTTACGCATAGATTCCACTGTCGCATCGATTGTGGTCTTCATAGTGCGGGCGTCAGAGAAATACGGGTCTGTAACAAGCAGATTCAACACACTGAAGGCACGATCAGCTTTATCAGCAGCTACAGCCGTGGTAATCACAACATTAGAGGCCGAGAATGACACCATGTACGGGATACCTTCGAACTGAGGGCTATTCATATTCTCCACCTTGTCAGATCCACGGATACCGAGATATTTTTCCATAAATTTCTCGGCAAATTTTTCTGCCGGAATATTATCAGGAGCGAAAGCACTCACACCTGTATTTACCACAAAATTCACCGAAAGCGCAGTCTTGGACTTCACGCCGTCTGCCGGTGTCCACCATACGCGCATACCGTTGGAGAGGGTCCAAAGCTCCGTTTGAGAACCCTTGACCGGCTGAGATTTAATTATTTTCCCCTTAGGAAGGTCAATGCTGAAGTCCACTTTCTTGAACTTGATAGCATCGAATGTCAAGTCTTTCTGGGCGCATTCGTGGATTCTTTCACGAATCTGCTGCTCAGAAGGTATCTCATGTCCATCCTTCGGATTATAGAAATAAGAATATATCACCTCGCTTTCGGAGAACATCTTAGGGATATAATCGAGGATATCCTGCAGCTTCAAGGACGACATGATCTCCATCTTGATTTTCTGGAGTTCAG
>FR882188.1:0-13558 GCA_000434935.1 Bacteroides sp. CAG:709
GTGTTTTGGTACTTGCTTCCTTGTACTTAGTCTTTCAATATTTTCAATGAACTACCGTTGTTTCTCAAACGGACTGCAAAGATACGCACTTTTTTCTTCTCTCCAAATATTTTCAGACTTTTTTTTTGATTTTTTTCATACTTTACCGTTTTAAGAGCAGATTTTTCTCCAAAATCACCGGAACATTGACTCGAAAACCTCCTTGTCATTGACGAAATATTCTCTAATTTTGTGGCGACAAAAATCTTCATTGATTCGGATATGGCAGAAGTTTCAGAAAAAGCCGGAGTTTCACTAACGGAATTGTTCATGGTCTTCATGAAAATAGGCGCATTCACCATCGGAGGCGGATACGCCATGATTCCTCTTATAAAGGACGAACTCGACAAGAGGAAATGGATCGGAGAAGATGAACTGCCGGACATAATAGCATTGGCCCAATCCGCACCGGGCATTCTGGCTGTCAACGTCTCGATCTTCACCGGCTATAAGATCCGGGGCGTGAAGGGCAGCATTGCCGCGACCATCGGCTCGGTGCTCCCGTCATTCATGATCATCCTCGCAATCGCCATGGCTTTCACAAGTTTCAAGGACAATCCCGTGGTCATCAGCATTTTCAAGGGAATCAGGCCGGTGGTGGTATCATTGATAGCGGTCCCGACCATCTCGATGGCAAAGAAATCCTGCAAGACATGGTGGGCGTGGGTGATTGCCATAGTCAGCCTTCTGCTGGTATCTTTCCTGGAGGTCTCCCCTATTTATATCATAATGTCGGTCATCGTGCTCGGTTTGGCCGCCGCTAAACTCTCAGAAGGAAGAAAGTCATGACATTGTTACTTATACTCCAGCTTTTCGCGACATTTTTCGTGATCGGGATGTTCACATTCGGAGGCGGCTACGCAATGTTGTCACTTATCCAGGGACAGGTGGTCGTCAGTCACGAATGGATTTCGCAAAGCACATTTACGGATATCGTGGCGATTTCCCAGATGACGCCGGGCCCAATAGGAATCAATTGTGCCACGTATGTCGGCTACGACGTCCTCATGAAAGCCACGGGAAGCCACTTTCTAGGTATTTTGGGCTCGTTTACTGCCACAAGCGCCATAGTGCTGCCTTCTTTCATAATAGTGCTCGCCCTGGTGAAGTTTTACGTAAAATTCCACGGCAATACGATTTTCGAAAGCGTAATGAGCTGGATCCGCCCGTCAGTGGTCGGCCTCATCGGCGCAGCTGCCATAATCCTCATGTTCAATGCCTCTTGGGCAGGCATGCCAATGTTTTCGCGTCTGGACATGAGCATTGTCACGGAAAACTTTCCGGATTGGAAAAGCTGGGCGCTGTTCGGGGCGGCAATGGTCGCGTCAATGTTCTTCAAAGTCGGTCCGATACCTATAATCGTGGCCGGCGGAGTGCTTGGATTCCTGATTTATTAGCGTGGAGGCCGGCGCAGCATTTTTCCCTGGGCGCGCCGCATCGCCCGATAGCATTTTGCTTCCATAAAAGTTTACTTCTTTTGGTAAACTTTTTTCAGGACGGCGCATTTTGCCGTGGTGCGTAATCGCTTATTTATCAGCGAAATAATAAAAATCAGAGTCGCCGATACAGCAACTCTGATTTTATTTAATCTATTGATTTATACTAGGTTACGCGGCACGCCCCCACTCTCCACACATCCAGCCACATGGCTATCCACCTAACCAGGAGCCAAACCATCCACATCACTCTCCACACAACCATCCACGCAACAACAAAAACCTACTTAGCCTCCGGCATCCCATACTGACCGAACACGTCGCGGCAGTAAGTCAGGCCCATTGCATCGTAAATCTTGAACGCATGGTTGAGAGAAGCCTTGAACCTGTCAAGATTCTTGTTCTCAGGCTGGCACCACTGAACCTCGCTGAGCGCTGACATTCTAGGAAGAAGCATGTACTCAAGCTGCTCATTGGTAGGGATATACTCAGTCCACAAGTTTGCCTGTACACCGAGAACATGATGCTGCGCCTCTGCAGGGATGTCAGTATATGGTTCGCACTCGTAAACCTTCTCGACAGGAAGATTTCCACCGATTGCAAGCGGCTCAAGTGCAGTAGAATCTGACTGATAGTAATCGAAATACATATAAGTATTAGGAGTCATGATCACATCGAATCCCTGTTTTGCAGCCTCGATTCCACCCTTGGCGCCTCTCCATGACATGACGGTAGCACCCTCGGCGAGCTTGCCTTCGAGAATCTCATCCCAGCCGATAATCTTGCGGCCATGGTCATTGAGATACTTCTGGACACGGGCAGTAACGTAGCTCTGGAGGTACTCCTCTGCAGAATGCTTGTCGTCAGACTTGAGACCGAGATCCTTGATTCGTTTCTGGCATGCAGGGCAAGCCTTCCATGCTTTCTTAGGGCACTCGTCGCCACCGATGTGGATATACTCCGACGGGAAGAGTTCCATAACCTCATCAAGAACGTCCTCGATGAACTTGAATGTAGTTTCCTTGCCTGGGCAAAGAACCTCGTCTGCGATACCCCATACAGGTCTTACCGTGTAAGGACCACCGGTACAGCCAAGTTCAGGATATGATGCCAATGCAGCTACCATGTGTCCGGGAAGGTCGATTTCAGGAATTACGGTAATGCCGAGATCAGCAGCATAAGCCACTACATCCTTGATTTCTTCCTGTGTATAGAATCCGCCATAGCGGGTGTGGTCAAATTCATTCCAATTCTTGCCGATCATGGTGCTGTCTCTCCACGCGCCCACTTCGGTAAGCTTAGGATATTTCTTGATCTCGATTCTCCATCCCTGGTCCTCGGTAAGATGCCAGTGGAAGCGGTTCAATTTATAAGCAGCCATGACATCGAGATATCTCTTCACCTCATTGACATCGAAGAAATGACGTGCCACGTCGAGATGCATTCCGCGGTATGCGAATCTTGGCTTGTCCTTGATGGTAGCGCAAGGGAGCACCCAATTCTCTCCTGCAGCCTTCGCTTTTCCATAATAAGCAGCAGGGAGCATCTGTCCGATGGTCTGCGATGCATTGCGGAAACCGGCAACGGTCGATGCCTGGATCTTGACTCCTTTCTTGGTAATATCAATGAAGTACTCTTCAGGTGCAAGTTCCTGATCAAGAGCAAATTCAATGCATTTTCCGGCAGCATCTGAAACAACTTCAGATTTCTTGCCGGTCACCAGAGTAAGGTTCTGGGCAAAAGAATTGATCCACTGGAGTGATTCACTGTCAAGTGACTGGTCGGCTTTCACCGGAACACCTGCCACACGGAAGATTCCGTCGTGCTGCTCCACGCTTTCAGGGCAAGGTATCACATTGATTTCAGGAGCTTTAGTGCAGCTGGCAAAAGCCAAAAGCATCGAGGCCATCAAAGGCAATACAAAAGTGTTTTTCATATTTTGTTATTAATTAAGCTACTAATTTACGCATTTATTTCGTTCGCGACAAACAGCAAAAGCCCCCGCCAACAGAATCCGCACCTATTCCTCAGCTGCAAGCGCCTGCCGATAACGCCCCTTCAGCACCACCAGACAGCCCGCGCAATACGCCAGCAAAAGGCCCGTGTGCAGCAGGAGTTTCAGTCCTTCGGACAATGCCGATGAAGTTCCAATGTTGACGCCAGGGAATACCAATGCGTCCGAAAGCATTGACAAACAGCAAATTATACCAATGAGCAGGAACAATGCGGATATTCGTTTCCAGCTATATGGAATGGGATAGTAGCGCGCGCCAAGCACGGCACTTATGATGAACATTATCAGGTAGCTTGCCAGATGTCCGAACGCTGCGGCCCAGAACGAGTAGCGCGGCATGAAAATGACATTGACAATGACGGTTACTGCGAGGCCTGCCAACGTTATCCAGATGGCCATGTTGGTCTTGCCGGAAAGCTTGTACCACATCGAGACATTGAAAAGCATACCGAGGAGCATGTAGGAAAGCAGCATTATCGGGACTACTCCCATGCCGGAGCGGAAATCTTTTCCTATTATCAATGAGAATACGTCCAGATAGAGGAATACGCCGAGCAGAATAAGCCCGCAGAATGCCGTAAAGTACTCCATCACAATGGCATACAGCTGTTTGGCGCCTTTGTTCTGTGCGCGCTGGAAGAAGAACGGTTCAGCGGCGAACCTGAACATCTGGATAAACAAATTCATTATCACAGAGAGTTTTACGGCTGCCTGGAATATGCCGAGGCTGGAACGCCATGCCTCGGCATTGGTGTCAAGGTAACGGAACAGTATCCTGTCCAGAAAGTCATTGACAATACCCGGCAGGGCAGCAACCATGAGCGGTATCGAGTAAACGAGCATCTGGCGCAGGAGTTTCCGGTCGAACTTGAACGTAAAGCGGACAAGGTCCGGTATGAACATGATTCCGCAGACGATACAGCTGACCAGAATCGCGAAAATGACATACGTGAAGTCAGGTGTCGGTGACACGAATCTTCCCATGAACTGGCTCACATGTGACGGATACCAGAAGAACAGGACCATATTGGCAGCTGTCTCCGTCAGGATCTTCACCGTCTTGATTATCGCGAAACGGAATGCCTTGTGCTCTTGCCTGAGCTTTGCAAACAGTATCGCCGTCGTGCAGTCCAATGCCAGGATTCCACCTATATATATTATACAGTTTTCGAAACCGGCATAACCGAGCGCAGAGGCGATTTGCCCCGAGAAGAGCACCATGAAAGCCAAGAAGGAGAAACTGATGCCGAATACCGTGGCAAGTGCATTGGAGTAGACCGCGGCAGAATTCACGCCTTCGCGGTTCGCAAACCGGAAACATCCGGTTTCCAGTCCCAACACGAGAACTACCTGAAGGACAGCAATATATGCCATGAATTCCGTTACGACTCCATAGCTGGCTGTGGTCAGCAGTCGGGTGTAAAACGGTACGAAAAGAAAGTTTATTATCCTGGCCAGGATAGTGCTGAGGCCGTATATCGCGGTTTCGCCAGCAAGTTGTTTCAACGGATTTGCCATATTTTCAATGCCGCCCAACTCATCTCCTGAAGGCGGCGTCGGCAAAATTAATGATTTTCGACGGGGTATAAAAATAAAAGGAATGGATTTAGGGTGAGGGTAACGTGCACATAAAAACGATGTATGGTCCGCGATTCACATCGCAGACCATACGCAATTCTAACCTAAAACTTAACCTATGAAAAAACTATTCGACTAGAGAATTAGCAAATTCCATGCCGTTTCTAATTTTCAAATATTCCATAAGTACAAATCATTGTTCTTTTTCGGAATAACTTTATTTCTCCGCTACGGGCGCGGCAGCAGTGCTGTCACACGCAGTTTTCGTGGTATCCGCAGGTTCAGCCGGCATTGACTCCGGATCCACCTTGATGGTGATGATCCTGACATCTGTCACCGGACGGTCGCGTCTGTCAGTCGCCACTGCTGCAATTTTGTCAATGACATTGAACCCGTCCACCGTCTGGCCGAATACCGTGTACGCGCCATCGAGCTGTGCGCATGTCTCCTCGTTCTGCACGATATAGAACTGGGAACCTGAAGACTCCTTGGCCGGATTGGCCTGGTCACCACGCCTTGCAGCCGCCAATGCGCCTTTGATGTGCTTGTACTCAGGCACGAACTCTGCCGGAATAGTATATCCAGGGCCGCCCTGTCCATATTTGTCCACCATCGACGTGTCCCTGGTATAAGGGTCTCCGCCCTGGATCATGAATCCGTCAATGACCCTGTGGAACAGCAGGCTGTCAAAGTATCCTGAAATCGCCAACTTTTCGAAATTGGCACGGTGCTTCGGCGTCTTGCTGTAAAGTTTCACCTTGATGGTTCCGAGATTGGTCACGATATCGAATATCGGCTCTTCCGGAAGTCTTGCGGCCAAATCTCCCGCCGCTTTCTGTTTCTGAATCATTTCTTCCTGTTTTAATGAATCCAACCTGGCCTGCTCGGCCTTCGCTGCTTCTTCCTTCTTCTTCTGACCGCCGCAGCCGGCAATCATACCCGCCACAGCAAGGCAGGCGAAGGATTTAAGAATCAAATTTGCTCTCATATCTCATGAAAATTTATTGCGCAACAATTCCTCAAAATTAAGAAAGAGTTGGTGAAATTACAATATGCACTGCGCACCCCTGCCAGAAAGTGCAACGGCGTTCTTGTGGTAACCCTGGAGACGCTTACAGTGATTCTCTCGTGCGTAAAAAGGCCTGATTTACTCACGACACGACGAATTTGGGCCATGACGTGAGCAGAAAACGTTTTATCACGCACGGCACTGTGGAACCCATAATGTCTCCACACATAAGAAACGGGGGCAGCTTCCATGGCTCTCCGAACAGAACGTCGGGCACACGGGGATGAGCGAGGCACAACAACGAGCCGCATCACGGCTGCCATACCAAAACCCGGGAAACAAATTCCGGAAGAATCACTCCCCCACCTTGAGTTTCATGCGGTTCCAGCCCAGGACCGGGAGAATGAAGGAGAGGAGGCAGGCGGAGAGCCAGAAAATGGCGGCAGGGGTGAAATCGTAGGCCTGGGGAACGGAGGCGGACGAAAGTTCGGAACCGCCTTGGATAAGGTAGCCGCTGACAATGTCCTGGATGGCAGCTGCAACGTAGCTGGAAACACCCACGATGCCGAGAGCCGCGCCGGTCGCCTTGCGTGGGACTATGTCTACAGCCATGAGACCTGCTACCACGCAATAGAGCACGCCGATGAACAGACTGAAGAACGACACATATATTATATTCATGACGTAGCCGCCCTTCGTGAAAAGGAACAATGCCAATGAAATCAGGCAAAGGATGCCGGAAAGGACCACAGGCTTGACGCGGTTGCCACGGAAGACGGTGTCGGAAAGCCAGCCGGCAAAAACGGTACCGGCCACGCCGAACGCCTCTGAAAAGGCAATGATCTGCGTCGCGGCTGGAAGAGAAAAATCTCTGGCCTTCTGAAGGAACAGCACTCCCCAACCACTTATGGCATATTGAGTTATATATACAAATGCACTGGAGACGGCAATAATCCAGATGCCGGGATGCCTGAGGACAATCTTCTGTAGCTCACGCGTCGGCATGGAATCCACCTTCTTCGGAGTTTCCCCGGAAAGAGTCTGGACAGACGGAAGTCCCTTGCTCTCAGGCGTATCCGAGACGAAAAGCAGCGTAATCACTCCGCCGCATACGCCAGCCGCAGCAGCGAAGATGAAGCCCCACTCCCAGCCGAGGGCACCTACCACCACGCCCGTGAGAATGAACGTCAGAAACTTGCCGAGATACGGACTCGCGCTGAAAACACTGTAATAAGTGCCGCGTTTGGACAACGGGAACCAGCGGGAAAGATTGATGATTCCCGGAGGCGCGCCCATCGACTGCACCCAGCCGTTCACTCCCCAAAGGATAAAAAAGGCAATGAATATCAATGTTCCGGATATTCCGGTCAATGTCCCGAGAAGCCCCAATGCCCCCATCACGAGATTCACGACGGCGGAAACGAAAAGTCCCACAGCCATGAAACGGCGGATATTGCAATAATCCGCTATGAAGCCATTGGTAAATTTGCCGAGCGCATAGATGAACAGCAGGGCGGAACCGATAAGTCCAAGTTCCCCGGCAGTAAGCAAACCACTGTCAATCAGCGGCTGCTTGACCACGCTCAATGTCATTCTGCATACATAATAGAGGCTGTATGCTGCCGTCGCACCCCAAAAAGTTCTGGCGCGTAATCTCTTGTAGACCTTATCTACCTCATTTTCAGCCACCTTCGACGCGGATGGCTTGCTTATCCTGAAATAAGTGTATAAGCTCATCAGTAACTGCATTCCTGCACGGAAACATTGATCCGGGCATTTGCGGATACAAAATTACAAAAATCTTTGACGGCAACGAAAAAAGACGCGCCCCACTTTCATCGGACACGGAATTTTTATAAATTTGTGTTTCGCGATTTTTGAAAAACGAAAAAACAAAACAATAATAGAATGAAAAACCACATCATGAAAGCGGCATTGGCCGCAATGCTGGTCTGCCTGGCCACCATGTCACAGGCACAACAAACTCCAAAAAACGTAAAATACACGTTTACCGAAGCTTCAGACCTGACTCTCATCGGAAAACTCTTCCCTGACACCCCGAACCCTTACCACAGAATCGACACTGTGAAATACAAGGGCTTCACGAAATCAGAGAACCAGCAGGTCAGAGAATCTTCCGGCATCGCCGTATCTTTCAAGACCAATTCATCAGTAATCTCAATAAAGACCAATTACGCCTATCTATATTATGGAATCAATACCGGAGGCTTCTCTGCCCGCGGATATGACCTGTATATAAAGAAGGACGGAAAATGGCTGTGGGCCGCTGCCGGCGCTGCTCCTCTCAATAAGGAACAGGACTACAACTATGTGATTCTCAAGAACATGGACAACACTGAAAAAGAGTGCCTGCTCTACTTGCCACTTTTCAGCGAGGAGAATTCCATACAAATCGGCGTGCAGGAAGGCGCCACCATTACCAAGGGCGAAGCACCGTTCCGCCACCGCATCGGCATCTTCGGTTCAAGCTTTACACATGGTGTCAGCTCTTCTCGTCCGGGAATGACATATCCGGCGCAGTTCACCAGAAACACAGGCATACAGATGTTGAGCATCGGATGCAGCGGGAACTGCAAGATGCAGACATATTTCGCTGACGCATTGGCAGATGCAGACGTGGATGCATTCGTATTCGACTCCTTCTCGAATCCTGATGCCAATATGATTAAGGAGCGCCTGTTCCCGTTCATCGAAAAACTCCAGGCCGCACATCCGGGGGCTCCTCTCATATTCCAGCAGACAATCTACCGCGAAAAAAGGAACTTCGACCACTGGGCAGAAAATGTCGAAGCAGCCAAGATGGAAATGGCTGACAGCATGATGAAACTGGCCTGCAAACTCTATAAAGACGTATATTTCATCAGCACGAATGCCACCGATGCAGTACATGACAGCAGCGTAGACGGCGTTCATCCGGGAGACCACGGATACACGCTCTGGGCAGAATCCATCCAGAAGCAGATTCTGAAGATTCTGAAGAAATACGGCATAAAGTAATCCCTACAAAATATGAAAATCAACAAAAAGACATCAGTATTGGCCTCGATGAGCATCATACTTGCATCCTGCGGAGCCGGACAGACATCCGGATCCAGCGCCATTCCTGAGGACAAAGCTGTCGAAAACAAAGTCGAAAGCGTCCTGAAGAAAATGACCCTGGAAGAAAAAGTCGGGCAGATGATACAACTCACTGCCGGGGCCTTCTGCACGGACGATTTGGTCGATACTGCGAAAGTAAGACACCTCGTAAAAGAATATAAGATAGGCTCGTTCCTGAACACGTTCGGCCCTACCAGCCGCCCGAGAGCCGTCACGGCAGAGCAGATCAAGAAGATCCAGGACATCACGATGGAAGAACTCGGAATCCCTATGGTCTACGGACTGGACATGATTCACGGCGCCTCCTATCTCGATGATGCCACTTTCTATCCACAGGAAGTGAACCTGGCAGCAACATTCGACAGGTCCTATGCCGAGATGATGGGCAAGGTAATCGCCTATGAATCAAGGGCCGCAATGACCCCGTGGGTATTCTCTCCTGTCATGGACCTGAGCAGAAACCCAAGTTGGCCGAGAGTCTGGGAAAGCTGGGGCGAAGATCCTTACCTCCAGTCAGAAATGTCCGTAGCGGAAGTCATTGGTGCCCAGGGTTCTGACCCGAACCACATTGGACTGGAAAACGTAGCGGTAAGCATCAAGCATTATCTCGGCTACGGAGCGGCAGCTTCCGGTAAAGACAGGACACCGGCATACATTGCACCGGACGACCTGAGGGAAAAATATTTCAGGCCATTCAAGAATTGCATGCAGGCAGGGGCATTGACCATGATGGTCAACTCTGCATCAATCAACAGCGTGCCGGTCCACGCGAGCCATGAGTACTTGACAGAATGGGCGAAAGAGCAGCTCAAGTGGGACGGAATGACCGTGACCGACTGGGCCGACATCAACAACCTCTACACCCGCGAGCATATCGCTGCCGACAGGAAAGAAGCCGTAGCCCTCGGCATCAATGCCGGTATCGACATGATAATGGATCCGTACGACCCTGAAGTCTGCAAGGACATCATCGCCGCTGTCAATGAAAAGATGATTCCGATGTCACGCATAGATGACGCCGTCCGCCGCGTATTGAGGCTGAAAGTGCGTCTGGGCCTGTTCGAGAACCCGGTTTGGAATGTGGACAATTATGATAAGTTCGCATGCAAGGAGTTCCAGGACAATTCTTACGATGCAGCGGTAGAGTCCATGGTCCTGCTCAAGAACGAGGACAATGTATTGCCGATAAGTGCCGACAAGAAAATCCTCGTCGTAGGTCCTAACGCCAATTCCATGAGAACATTGAACGGCGGATGGTCATACACATGGCAGGGTGACGCCGACAAGTTCGCAAGTCAGTACAACACCATTTTCGAAGCATTGCAGAAGGTCTATGGAGAGAAAAACGTTTCCTATGTAGCCGGAGTCAACTACAACATGGCGTCCGGAAAATGGAATAAAGAAACCGACATTGACATAAACGCTGCGGTACGCGCCGCGAGGAAGGCGGACATCATTGTCGCCTGCATCGGCGAGAACACCTATTGCGAGACACCGGGCAACATCAACGACCTCAACCTGTCTTCGAACCAGAAGGAACTTGTCAAAGGCCTTGCGAAGACCGGAAAACCTATCGTGATGGTATTGAACGAAGGACGTCCGAGAATCATCAACGACATCGAACCGCTCGCAAAGGCAGTCGTGGACATCATGCTGCCGGGCAATTACGGCGGAGACGCATTGGCATCGCTCATTTCCGGCAAGGAGAACTTCAGCGGAAGACTGCCGTTCACCTACAGCAAATACGTAAACTCCCTTCACACATACGATTACAAGGTCAGCGAGAATGTCCAGACAATGGACGGCCTGTACAATTACGATGCGACAATGGACGTCCAGTGGCCGGTCGGCGCGGGACTCAGCTACACCAGTTTCGAGTACAGCGACCTCAAGTCGATTTCGCCTGTTCAGTTCAATGCTGATGACATGTTGACCTTCGAAGTTACCGTCAAGAATGCCGGCAGCGTGAAAGGCAAGGAAGCGGTGCTGCTGTTCTCAAGCGACATCATCGCAAGCAAAGTGCCTGATGTCAAGAGGTTACGTCAGTTCACCAAGGTAGAGCTCAACCCTGGGGAGAGCAAGATCGTACGCCTGGAAATCCCTGCACATGAACTTGCTTTCGTAGGTCATGACGGAAAGTGGAGACTGGAGAAGGGTCAGTTCAGAATCGCCTGCGGCAGCGAATCCATGATGATCGACTGCACGGAAACGAAAGTCTGGGACACCCCGAACATCGACTGAAAAACTACCTGAAAGGCTCTTCCAAGATACTGCGCCGATAAAGCACAGTTTCATATATAAATCTGATAATCAGATGAATAAGGAAAGCAGCCAAAAGTATATGGACCGCTATCGCCGGGTTGCCGGAGATGGCGGTTTTTGTCATTCCATGCATAATGAACCACACTGCGAAAAAGCCTGCCATGGCCCAAATGCTGGAATTGCGGATAGGCCTTGAAGCCGTGGCCCCGACATAAATGCCGTCCCAGGTAAATGCCGCACAGCCGACCAGCGGCATCGGAATAAGCCAAGGAATAAACTCCATGGACGCAGACACCACATCATGGTCGGAAGTGAACACATAGAGCATCTGCCGCCCGAAGAGCCCGTACATCACCATGAAAACAGCCGCCACGCACATACTCCAGAAGAAAACGCATTTCACAGTAGAACGCACGGCAGGCAGATCCCTGCGGCCGACGAATTTTCCGGTCATTGCCTCGCCCGCATAAGCGAAGCCATCGACAAAATAAGAGAAAATCATCATCAGCTGGACCAGTATCGAACTGACAGCCAGCATCATATCGCCATAACGCGTCGAAATCACGGTAATGCCGGCATAAATCGCCATTATACAGAGCGAACGCAGGAACAAATCGGCATTGAGCGTGAAAAATTTCTTCATCTGGCTGTCCACAAATGCTTTACGCGCATCCTGCATCGAGAAATCCGAGAAGACCTTCTTGCGGTATTTGAAAAATATCACAGAAAAAGCGAAAAGAAGACCGGAATACTGCGCAATCAACGTTCCGGTGGCAATGCCGTTGAAACCGATGCCGTCGAATCCGACAGCAGTCACACCCATCGACAGACAAATGCTTCCGACAATGTTCATGGCATTGACTATCAAGTCCGTAACCATCGGACTGATACTGTCCTGCATCCCGATGAACCAGCCCTTCAGGGCCATGAGAGTCAATGTCGCCGGCGCAGCCCATATACGGATATGGAAATAACTCTCCGCGAGCGTCCGGACTGCAGGTGAACTCTCCACGAACAGGAACACGAAATCCACGAAAATCCATTGTATCAATATACATATCAATGCAATGGACATTGACACCCCGACGGCGCGGATAAGCGTTCCCGCCGCAGCTTTCATGTCTCCGCGCCCATAGGCCTGGGCCGTCATCCCGCCGGTTCCGATACGAAGGAAACTGAAATTCCAATATAAAAGGTCGAAAAGCAGCGTTCCGATGGACATTCCGCCGATCAGCACCGGCGCATCACCTTCAAGATGTCCGGCTACCGCAATGCCGACAATTCCCACCAGCGGCACCGTGATATTGGCCAGAATGCTGGGAACTGCAAGTCTAAGGATCTCTTTATGAAGTATGTACATTATACTGTTAGTATTGTAATTAAGTGAATGTCAGGCAAGTATCTCACGCGGAAATTTCTGCGTTGTTAAACTATTTGTAAACATTTGTAAAAATTCGGAAAAAATCCATGCTTCCCAGCCGTCTCAAATCGGGTGCAAAGATATGTGATTTGTCCGATACTTTCGGCTAGACGTTAAAATATTTTCGTACGGAGAAAACCTTGTCTCTGTCTTCGAGCCGCGCGTGCGCAAGTTCCGCGCATACGCGGACTTCCTGCTCCTGCTCGACGTAGTTGTGCAGGACGCCCCACTCGTCGGACCAGACCATGTTCAGGACGGCGAAGAAAGCCCAGCGGTTGAACTCTCCCTCCTCCTCGTAAGTCATGCCAAGAGCCTGAACAGCTCTGAATGCCGCGTCCGGATCTGACCAGTGCGGACCTTTGGATCCGTCGAAGTTCACGAACTTGCGGACGATGCAGTCAGCCTCGTCTTCCGACAGATAGTTCTGGAACTTGACCATGTCCTCGCACTCGTCGACGATGATGTTGCGCCTTTCGCTGTCCATTTCCCCGACCATTTTCAGGATGATGGACTGTCCCGCTTCCGTGTCTATCCTCTCACGGAGAATAGATATGAACCTTGTTGCTATATCGTTCATGTCGTAGTAGTGTTTGTTTTGACGCATTGCGGACACGTGCCGAACTTCGGCACCGGCATGTACCGGATGGTCTTGACCGCCGGAGCCTGCGGCTTCAGTTCGT
>FR882188.1:13595-20131 GCA_000434935.1 Bacteroides sp. CAG:709
TCTGTTGTTTATTCTTTGCCATAGCTTGTCGTATAGTTTTGCGGCCTTAAAGAGAACGAGGCCGAACCAGTCCGAGAGGTACGCCAGCATGATTGCTGCCCCGAAAGCGGTTACTGCGTTGACCCCTTCAAAGAGAAGCACGCAGAGGACCGCCCAGAACACGGAGCATCGTGAGCATCCTGCAATTTCCCGTGCCGTTTCGGCCACTTTCTCCACTAGGCCGAGGTGATGCGCCAGGGCGACCGCGAGGGCCGCCAGCAGCGCCGTTGCGACCCAGTTCATGACGCTATGCGACTGTAAGCGCGAGAGGCGTCTCCGAAACGAACACGCGGCCGCATACCTTGCAAGGCTGTGCGGATATTGCGTTTGTCGTCGTTCCTGCGGTGACCGATACAGATGTCGGCGCTGCCGTCGATGCGAAAGGAATGGTGAAGTTCTGGTTCACAGGCTCCGTCTTCGCGCAGCAGTTCGTTCCGCACGGGTCGTAGGTGATAAGCCCCTGGACGTTGATTGTCGCGACGTACTGTCCTGTTCCGACGGCGGAAATTCCCACGACGGAGAATTTCGGCGCGAATACGGGCGGCGTGGCGGCACAGCACGGAGCGCAGAGCGACTTCGTGAGGTTGGCCATGAAGTAGTAAGGCGATGCAGCCGAACCTGCTGCAAGGGTCGTAGTTATGGTTGCGTTCTTTGCCATGGTGTTATTCATTTACTTGGTTGCCGGAAAAAGCCTTGTCCGTTCCGTCCGGTGCGGTTGACGGCAGAATCGCCGCCTTGAGTTCGGCGATGCTCTCAAGCAGAGCTGCTATGTCCTTTGAGATTTCCACGATATTGTTGTTCGTGACCTCAAGGCCATAGAGTATCTGCTCGAAGATGTTTTTAGGTCCGTCGCTCATTTCAGAAATTGTGTTATGAGCAGGTTATGGCCGAACCTTCTGACAGCCTCCGTGATTTTCGTGGCGGAGACCAGCGCGCCTTTGCCGTATTGCGCCGCCGTGAAGTCGTGGAGAGCCTTTTCCAGCTCCCTGACCTCCTGCTCGCTGTCGGCGTAGACGTAGAATTGTGCCTTGTAGGGTTTCATCAGATGTCAGGTATTGGAGGGGCTGCCGGAGGCGTTGCCGCCGTTGCGCCGCCCCTCATTCCCCTTATCAGCTGGTAGCCCTGCATCAGCTCGTCCTTGTGCTCCTGGATCCATCCGAAGATGTCTTCCGCACCCTGCTTTATCATGCCGAACGTTGTCGGCCTTTCAGGGTCGATGTCAGGAAGCGCCATGTCTCCGGCGATGAAGTCGTACAGCTCCGTGGCCGCCTTCACGTCATTGTCGCAGGCGGCCAAACAAGTCAGCTTGAGCGACAACTTGGAAGTCGGACGGAGCACCGACAGGTCGATGCGTGGTTTACTGAAGAACTGGGCCATAACCTCTCGTGTTAATTACCGCAAGAGCATGTGTCGCATCCGCACGGCTGCGGAGCGGAGTACCTCTGCACGCGCAGGAAGCTCTCCTGACCGATTGCGCTGTTGAGCGCGTTGCCGTTGTTGTTCAATGCTGCGGCCAATGCGAGGGCATCAGCCACGGCGTTTGAGACGCTGGTGGATGCAGCGACAGGCGTGTTGCTCACGTCCACATAGTTGCGGATGCTAGGCGCGTTCGCAGCCTGCCAAGCCTCGCGTGACGCGCGCTCGTTGGCGACGTGTCCGTTGAGTGCGGCCAATGCTGTAGCGACGCCTGCAAGTCCTTGATTGGTTCCTGCCGCTCTGGCCTCTGAAGCCTTGTTCAGCCCCCAAAGTCCGGCGATCGCGAAGAGCAATGCGCCTCCGCCAAGTCCGGCAGCCAAGCCGATGCCTGTTGCGGCCATTCCCTTTGAGCCTCTGTGGCGACAATCGTCTCTCCTGTCAAGGATATAAGGTAACATGTTATCGTCCATGATTCGATAGTTTTAATGTTATTCCGCCTCTTGAGCCTTCGGCGGTGTTGGCACGTGTACATCGTGCTGCAAACATATCACTATCTTCGTTGATATTCAGGTGGTTAGCTCCGTGTTTAGTGTCTATTGCTTCCACGTTGTTTCCCTATTTATGCAAGCCACTTGGCCGAGAGCCTCTGGCATACCAGACGCAGACCCGCCGAGTTCGCAAGGCGTGCCTCGAACCCCGATATTGCGCTCCTGACGGCACGTGCCGACAAGCCCATCCGCTCTGCAATCATTGCAGGGTAGAATCCGTTGCCCAGCAGCAGGAAAATGACAAGATAGCGCGCGTCCACGACCTCTTCCTTGCGTTCTGAAGACAATATCCGGTCACTGTCAATTTCCGCCTCCGAGGAGACGTCCGCAAGTATTCCGGCGAAAATTTCCGATTTTCTCATACGTTTGTAAAAATTTTTGTTTAACTTTCGCCTCAGCCAGACTTGATAAGATACCACATAACCCACAAGCACAAACATGAGGCATTTAACTTTGCCCCTGTAAATGTGCCTGTGGGTTTTCTTATTGAGCTGGTTACTTATTAGAATCTTGCAGTTGCAAGTCAGGGGCATTTTTTTGCCCGTATAGTGTCTATCTGCGCAACATTAAGGCTAAAATGCGCGCCTTATTCTTCCAAGCTATCCAACACGCCATAGCGGCTAATAACGCCCAGAAGCCGCGCATCTTAAACCGCTGCCATGCCGTCAGTTGTTTCTCAACCTTGACCACGCGCTCCTTGTCTACATAGACTGAATCTACCTTGTAGCGGTAGATAGTGTCGCGTAGGAACTTGTACCTGTCGCGGTATCTCTCGACATACTTGTAAATCGTGTCGCCTTTCTCTTTGACGAACACAGAATCGCGCTTGTAAACCGAATCTACCTGCACCTTGCTGACGTAGGTAGTATCGCGCACGTAGATAGTTTGCGTCTGCACTCTTGTTGCTCCGCACGAGCAGAGCAACAAAACAACAAGGCCTAATAATATTATTCGTTTCATTCCTATACTACAATTAGACTACAATACTATTTTTCGTCCTTTGGTAAATCGCCCACCTGTCCTCTAGTCCGTTCAGCCCGCCGTTAACGCGCTTTGTAATCGCCTCGAACGTCTTGCGCTCGTCCGTCGCCAGCTTGTCCGCCAATGCGTTCAGGCCGTTGGCTTTCCACCATAAAGCGGCGGAGCGGCAGGCATCCAAAGGCATCAGCAGGGCGTCAGGCCAGACCGTCAAGTCCTTTCCCATCAGCGCCGACATAGACACGTAGTTGTCGCGTCCTGTAATCTGAATCAGGCCGCGGCCTCTGAACTTCCATCCGTCACCGCTCTCCTCGCTTCCGTTGCCCATGCGTCCTGCATAGACGTGGTTGGCTATCCTTTCCGGATGATGCGCGTATGAGCTGGCCTCCTGCGGCGTGCGGAAATACTTGGGAAAGACCTTCCGCAATGCCTGCGCGGAGTAGTTCAAGTTCTCCTCGACGCGATTCAGTTGCGCCGATTCGTGGCCCACCTGTGCGAGGAAGGCACGCGCCCTTGCAGCCGTGTCGATGCCGCATTCCTGCATTGCCTTGTCCAATGCCTCCGCGTACCTTTCAATGTTCTTTGACAGCGGATATATCTTCCGCAATGTGTCACTTGTTATTGCTTCCATCCGTCAACTGCTTTTCGTTAGTCCTTTGATTTGCACCGAAAGGCGGCTGCCGCTTGATGCAGCCGACCTCGGTACATTTCACCACCGACAGATACGCGACCTTTGAACTCAACTTGTCCTTGTCGTCCTTCAGGATGCTTATCTGCCCGTACAGATTGTCAATTTTTCTGTCCTTGCGGTCGATGTCCGCCTGCATTGACTCCTTCTCGCGCTTGTATTCCTCGACAATCAGCTTCCACTGGTCGATGCTCTTGCTTACGTTGTCAAGCACCGCAGACGTCTTTTTGTCGCCCAGAAGGTAGATTGCCGTGAATGCTCCGGAGGATATAAGCGTCATTATGATACCTGTCCAGTCCATCCTATCCCTCCTTGTCCTCTACCTCCTTGAACCACTTCGCGCTCTTTTCTTTGACAATCACTTCAGCGAAAATATCGCCGTTGCGCGTGTCAACTATTCCGTTAGGTGAGGAGAGCCTGACATAGCCCTCCCTCACTCCTTCAATGTTCATCCTGTTCATATTATTCAGTTGTTTCGTTGTTTACTGATTCCGTTGCCTTTGCTTCAAGCGCCCCGACCTTGCCTGCGAGTTCGTTGATTGCAGAAACGAGGTCAGTCTTGCTTGCGGTGTTCAGGCTCGACAATGTGCCGATGTGCGTCTTGTTTGCCTTGATTGTGTTGTACGCGTCGATAGGATATACGATGTCCGCACGCAGAGGCGTTGATGTCTTGCCGTCGGTGATTATCGCCTCCTCCGTTCCGCCTTCAGCGACCTGCTCCGTGAGGTTCAGTTCGTCGTAGGTAGTCTCCTCTATAGTGGCGACTACGTATTCTATAATGACAGGAGTTCTACCAGCATACATTGATTGTAGATGAGTCACAAACTCTACAATAGAAGAAAAGCCTATGTCACGAATTACAACGGCCCAATTATTTTCACTATCCGAGGATATAGACTTATCAATTATTTTACGCTTAGTGGTGGCTGTATAATAATTTGAAAGCCTATTGATTGTGTTAGCGTCATTTAGAATGTTGGTCACGCCTGGAATTGATGGCATCACGAACCTATAATCCGATGCCATAATCCATGGCTCCTTCCCAGTAATAGTATAAGTTCTAATCCTCTTAACCGCCTTCGTCGGCGTAATCTCGTCAAATGCTGAACCGGCAGACTTCAATCCGTCAGGGAAGTACTTCTTCAGGGTTTCGCTCCACTTCCTCTCACTGACTTTGCCCTCTGTGTCGGTGGTCTTGATTCCCTCCGCGAATGACGACACGATTTTCCCCTCGTTGTAAGGGATATAAGGCACGTCGTCGATGCTTGAATAGCCGAGGCGCTTTGCGAAGTCGTCGGGTGTCGTTGGCTCGTTTCCGGAGCCGAACATCTGCGAGAGGTCGATGAATAACAGATCTGATATGTTAAGGCCGTCTATTATTGATGGATTACAACCTCTTATATTTGCAAAGAATAAAATCTTATGATTAATAAAACCCTCTGAAGAAACCTGAAATATTTGTATGTCGACTTTGTTTCCTTTGTGTTTAATTCTTATATCATTTGTATCATTTGGTATTGTTATAATATCGGATACCAGACGAGGGCTGTTTATTGTTTTGCCCCACAAAACGGTATTCGAATGAACAATATACAGAAGAAGAAAATCTTTTGTATCTGTTAATTTATTCTTAAAGTCTTTGACCGTTGAATACTGATTCTTCACCACGCTGTACCCTTTAATCCTCTTGATGCTCGCGCTTCCGTCCTCAATCTGATTGTCTCCTCCTGCCTTGCGAGACATGATGATTTCCTCGGTAGCATCGCCCTTTGACGTGAGGTTGTCAGCCGTGCCGACGCGCATTGATTCGTAGTAGCCGTCTGCGAATGACTTGAGGTCGACCTTCTTCCGCAGGTTGTTGATTTGTGTTGCGATGGACGCCTTTGTTCCATAGCGGCGGACAAGCAATGTCGCAGCCTCCGGCACGTCGGCACGATAGCAGACAAGCACGTCGGAGTAAGCCTCCATCGCCTCGAAGCAGACGTATCCGCTCGTAGGGATGTCCGTGCTCATTGCCGAGAACAGCGGCACGTATTCAATCCTTTCAATTCCGGATGTCGTCGTGGTCTTGATTAGTGCGACGAAGAGAGCCACGCCCAGCTTCATCTTGTCTGCTCCACCCATGTACAGCTCGTAGGTGTTGCCTACCACCACCGCACCGATGGCGGCGATGTTGAAGTCCGCGTCGTCCACGAACTCGCCGTCAGCATTGATGTACTTGCCTGTGGTCTCCGCAGTCATAGCCACTGACGGAAGCTCCGCGTACTGACCGAGGTCGCGCTCAAGCGCTGCGACGCCTGAGGACACTTCTTTAGCCTCTGCTGCTGCGTCGGTGGCGTTCTTGGTTGCCGTCTCTGATTCATTCTTCAGGCGTGCGAACTCTGTCACACGTGCTGATTCGGCGGCTACCCTTCCTTTTTCCGCTTCCACGCGGCCAGCCTCTGTCGATGTCCTTGCGCTCTCGTTCTTCTTCCGCTGCTCCTCGTTTGCCGCTCTTGTCGCTTCAGCATTTGCTCTTGCGCTTTCCGCCTTCACCCTTGCAGATTCCGCATTGACACGGCCAGTTTCGGCGTTCACACGAGACTGCTCGCCGGCGGCTCTCTGGGCTTCTGCTTCCGCCCTTTTGGCTTCCGCGTCGGCGCGTTTGCCCTCGGCCGAAGCTCTTGCTGTCTCCGCGTCAGCACGTGCCTGCTCCGCCTCTTTGCGAGCATTTTCAGCGTTGACGCGCTGCTCCTCTGCCTTTGCGATGCCCGTGTTTGTCGCTCCTGCCGCCTGTGCTGCCGCATTGGCCTTTTCCGCAGCATCGTTGGCTGCTTTCGCTTTCGCATCCGCATTGCCGGCGGACCTGTCAGCTGCCGCTGCCGCAT
>FR882188.1:20190-23112 GCA_000434935.1 Bacteroides sp. CAG:709
GCCTCGGATAATGAATAGAAGCGCATCGTGCCGTCGATGTCCAGAACGACCTCGCCGGTGTCGGCATCCGCTTCTTCCGTAGTTCTGACGATCTCGAATGCCGGAACGTCCAGCGACGAAGAGAATGCCTTGCCGTCCGCGAACTCGACTATAACGCGGAAAGGTCCTGTGTAGTTCTGGTCTTTTGCCGCGTATGTGCAGCGCAGCGTCTGCCCTTCAGCCTTGTAGGCCATTTCCGCCACCGGCTGGCCCTGGACGTCCGAGAAGGCGTACACGTGACGGATGTCACCCTCGCTCCATGTCACCGGCTTGCCGGATATGTTGACCGACAGGGCAATGATGGCGTCCGTGCCGATTCGTATTTTCTTTAATGCTGTCATGATTATGATAATTAATTAATTAGTTAGTAGTCACTTCTGCAATGGTGGCCGTACCTCCGGCCGCCGCTATCGCTTTCTGGATGCTCTGTGCTTCAGCATGGGTGTAATTATTGCCTACCAGTGAAGGCGCATTGTCCGCAATGGTCTTTGCGTCCTTTAAGGCAATGCCGGCGCTGTCGACCAGGGCATGTATGACTTGCATCTTGTTCGGGCCAACCGCCTCCAGCGTCACGGACCACACGCCGCCCACTTCCGGTGCATCCTCGCTCCAGATGTCGTCGTACTGCTCGAACTCGTGGAGCCGCACTCCGGACATGATGCCCGAAACGAAGTCATACGTGCCGCCCTGCAACAGGAATTTATGCCCCTTGTATCTGACGACTGCATTGTGGTTCCATAATCCTGCCGGCGAAGGCATGCAGTCACCCTCCAGCATCTGCATCGGCTCGCGGTGGTATTGGAGGATCTGCTTGTGAAGGAACACCGGAAACGGAGAAGTCACGCCATCCCATGTGACGCGATACAGGACAGGCGCGACAAGCCCCTCGCTATTCGCATAATACACGGCGTTGCCGTAGTTCTGCGACGTCTGCCAAACCACGTCACGGCTCAGGAACCCTATGTCCGGAGATCGCGTTTCCGTCACGTTGTAATTGTCATTGTTGATGGTCGTGGTCGTATCTGACTCCAGCTTGCCGACAGCTTCAGCCTTCAGGGAAATTCCGGTGACAGCCATGTATATTCCGCAGCCTTGCGGCGTCAATAGCACGTTAGCATCTCCGACGTCGAAGTATATCTCCGACAGGACAAGACGCAGGCGGCCGGCCGTGCGCATCAGTGTCTGCCCGATGAGGGTGGACGAATCCTCAAGATTGAAAGATATGGAGCCGGCATTCTGATTTTCGTTATATTCAAGAATCTTGCTCCCCTGCTGCCAGCTCGTTTCTGTCTTGTAATATTCGGTGCCGTCCAAAGTCGTAAATATCAGCGCATACTTGAGCGACGACAGGTGCGGAGTGAATTCTTTTCTTTCCGTCGTTCCACCGCTTTCTCCAGTCGTAGAATGTGTCAGCAGCACATATTCAGGTTGCCGTCCCCTTCTCTGTGCGTATATCGCAGGACTTTCTGCGAATTGCAGCTCCAGCGTGCCGTTCATGCCCGCCAGCAATGTGTCGATGTTGTAGACGAACACTCTTGACGCGGTTTTCTCGTTGGCGGCCAATAGCGCTACATGGTCAAGGTCCAGCTCGGATGATGTCCTGCCTGTCAATGGCCCGAAGCCTAATCCTGTCTGCCAGCCTTTAGCGGCAGCATTGGTGTTCCGAGTAATGACGCCCGTTATCTGCGCGTATGTCGCCGGACGCTCCTGCATCATTACGGAGATGTTGGTCGTGTATGTGCTGGTAGATGCGGACAATGACAGGCCGTCCGATGCGTCATATTGCGCCTCTTCGTTGAAGTCATACTTCACATTCTCGACGATCCGCTTATACGCCGGCTTGTAGCTGCGAGTGCCGCCGAGGAAAACGACATCCTGCTCGTCCGTGCTCTGCTGCGTCGGGTTCCCCAGCCACGGCAAGTACCGCAGATGGCTCACAACGTACTGGTTGTTCCCTGTGTAACGGATAAACAGGCCCAACGAGGACAAGACTGATTCCACGACATCGTACCAGTTCTTGCCTTCGAACTGCGACACATTCACGCGGAAGTCCGCCAATTCCGAATTGTCGTATAATATCCACTTGTGAGCCGACTGATACTCCCACTCACCGAGAAGGTAATATATAGCCATCTGGAAGTCTATCTTGTCGATTGCCGCCTTCAGCAGGTTGGCAATCGTTGCCGTGCCGGCATTGTCTCCCTGAAGGTCGAAATCGAAGTCCTGGAGATGGCCGATGTTGTCGCGCGCGGTAATGGTCACCGCTCCGCGATAGTCCAGCGATTCCTGCCAGTTGTCGGGCGTTATGAATCCGCTCCACAAGTATTGCTGCCCTTGCTTGATGATAACCTTATACATTGTGCTGTCAGGCGTGAAGAACTCCTGCCAGTCTCCAGACTTCTCCGTCGCCGCGTCCGCAATCTCCGGCGCGTCCACGAGCGTAAAATTCACGATGGTCTTCTGAACAGGAGAGACAGGGTCGTCGTCTCCGTCGACCTCAAGCGTCAGCCCTCGCCATGCGCGGATAGTCTTCGCCTCGAATGATTGCGGCAGATCCTTCTGCCATATCTCCAAGGTGAAGGCGTTTGCGCCGGCCTCCTTGCGGCTGTCAAAATTCGCCACATATTTAAGTCCATATTCCGCCATGTTACCTCCCGTAATAACTGCGAGCATTGTCGCCCGATATGAGTATGTCCTTGCCGGAAATCTTGCCCTTCACGTAGATTGTCATTTCCGTGGAAATATTCTCGTTTGTTGTAGATGCCGAGCTTCCGGTGCTGCTGGACATCGCGCTCGAACCCCCTGACTTGCCCAATGCCTGGATCCCGCTCGACAGGGCCGCGCCCAGGGCCACGAGGGCTGCGCCGGCGGCTATTGCCACAG